>NZ_JBFBGZ010000012.1:0-81231 GCF_040684925.1 Arthrobacter sp. NPDC089319
GGTGTGGGAGAGTAGGTCACCGCCGGACATTCTTTACAAGGGAAGGCCCCGCCAACGACGGCGGGGCCTTCCCTTCGTTAACCCCCAAACCACCCATGCCAGACTAGGCTTGGGCGTATGAACACGTCTTTGTTCTCCCACGCCCCACGGGAGCCCGAACCAGCCAAGAGCGCGGAACCGGTGCAATGCCGCGTGACGGTCGCACGGGACAGCAGGGAAGCGTTCGAGGGGTTCACCGACCTCATCCACCTGTGGTGGCCTGTCGACAGTCATAGCGTGGCCGGCGAAGGCAGCCACGTGGAGTTCGAAGACAAGGTCCTGACTGAAACCAGCATTGAGGACGATGTTCACGTGTGGGGCGAAATCCTGGACTGGGTACCCAACAGCTACGTGCGCTTGACCTGGCATCCGGGCACGAGCCCTGCGACATCCGGTGAACTGCGCATCGACTTTACAGAAGCTGCCCCCGGCAGCACTGAAATCCATTTGATCCACTCTGGCTGGGAAAATATGTCCGACGGCCAGCAGCAGCGGTCTGTCTATGCCGAGGGGTGGCCCGAGGTGATTGGTCGCTATGTCCGATTTATGGGCGGCCCGGCATGAGCCGGGTGTGCAGACCCCCGGCGCATGTCAGTTCTCTCGTATTGCCTGCGGCACTGTGTGGCTGATCCTGGCAGACGAATAGCAGTTGCCGGTTGTTGCCGGCAGCAGATCCTCATCGGACCACCACTGGAGGCTTTGAAACCGTGACCGATTCCTTCCTTGCAGGGCTTCTGCATGACCTGCCCGCCGGTAGCGTCAGCACCGAACCGGCAGATCTGGCGGCCTGCGCCTTCGACCAAGGGCCGGTGCTCGACCATCAGCTGCCGATCGCCGTCGTGCGGGCACAAGACGTGGAGGACGTGCAGACGGTAATGCGCGCAGCCCACGCGGCCGGGGTGCCAGTGGTATGCCGGGGCGCCGGGACGGGAGTATCCGGCGGCGCGCATGCCACCGAAGGGTGTCTGGTGCTGAATCTGGAACGCATGAACCGGATTCTGGAAATCCATCCCGAGGACGAGGTCGCCCGCGTGGAACCTGGAGTGATTAACTCCGATCTGAACGCCGCGGTGGCCGAGTACGGGCTGATGTACGCACCGGACCCGGCCAGCTACCGTGTCTCCACGATCGGCGGGAATATCGCCACGAACGCGGGAGGGTTGCGTTGCGCTAAGTACGGCGTGACCCGCGAATCCGTGCTGGCGCTGGACGTGGTGCTGGCGGACGGAACCTTGATCCACACCGGCCACAGGACCTTCAAGGGGGTTGCCGGCTACGACCTGACCGCGCTGTTTGTTGGATCGGAGGGAACTCTGGGCGTAGTGGTGGGAGCGACCGTTCGATTGCGCTACCTGCCTGCCGCGGTGGAGACGGTGGCCGCGTTTTTCCCCGATGTAGCCGCTGCCGCGGCTGGCGTGCTTGCCGTGGGGCGCGCGCGGGTGCAGCCCGCGATCATGGAGCTGCTGGACGGACACACCATGGCCCAGCTAGACAAGGAGCACGGTTCCAGCTTGCGTAGTCGGGGTGCGGCGCTGCTGCTGATCCAGACCGACGGCTATGCGGCCGCGGTGGAAGCCGGCATCATCCGGGAAGTGCTCAGCGGGCTCGGCGGCGAGATCAAGGCCGCCGACGCCGCGGAGGCGGTCCGGCTGGTCGATCTTCGTCGTCACAGCCGCGGAGCCGAGGTGGACGACGATTTCCGGGTCGGCGAGGACGTGGCAGTGCCCCGATCCCAACTGGTGCACTACATCCACAAATTGCAGGAAATCGCCGAACGATACGGCGTCGGACTCAAGGTGGTGGCCCACGCCGGGGACGGCAACCTGCATCCCACTTTCTGGGTGGGCCCCGGAGAGGTGGCGAAGGTGCCGGCGCTCAACGCGGCGCAGGACGAGTCCATCGATGTAGCCTTGGCCTTGGGCGGCACGATCACTGGCGAGCACGGGGTGGGGCAATTCAAGGTGCGGTGGCTCGGCCGCGAGCAGAGCGAAGAGGTACTGGAGCTGCAGCGCCGGCTGAAGGAAGTGTTTGACCCGCAGCGGCTGCTCAACCCGGGCAAGGCCTTGCCCGAGAGCGTGGTGGAGCAGATCACGTCTTGAGCGGCCGCGGAGTCGCTGCCGCTGACGCAACCAGGCACTGGATTGCCAGACGGTCGGCTGCGGGTTGTGGCCGGCGGCAGGCGGTTGGCCCGCGCGTAGGCTAGTGCCATGAGGAAAGAGACGCTGTGGGAAGAAATGAAGCGCCAGAACCCGGGCCATTCGGCCTGGTACATCCAGCGCTTCGAACAGATGCGGGCCGCCGGCACCGACCTGCACGGTGAAGCCCGGCTGATTGATGCGATGGTGCCCCGCGGCAGCCGTATCCTCGACGCCGGATGCGGCCCGGGGCGGCTGGGCGGCGAGCTGGCCCGTCGCGGTCACACCGTGGTGGGCGTCGATGTGGATCCCGAGTTGATCGAAGCTGCCCGCAAGGACCATCCGGACTGCACCTGGCTGGTGGGCGACCTGGCCGAACTGGATCTGCCCGCCCAAGGCATCGCCGAGCCGTTCGACGTGATCGTCAGTGCCGGAAACGTGCTGACGTTCCTCGCCCCGGGCACCGCGGGTGAAGTGTTGCGGAAATTGTCCCGCCATCTGGCTCCTGGCGGCCGGCTCGTGACCGGGTTCGGGGCCGGCCGGGGCTACGACTTCGACGAGTTCTTCTCCGACGCTTCCGCCGCCGGATTGGCAGCGGACCTGCGGCTGTCCACCTGGGACCTGAGGCCCTTCACGCCGTCGTCGGACTTTCTGGTGGCGGTGTTCAGCAAGATGGCGGTGCAGCAAGCCTGAGGCGAGTCAGCCCTCGTCGGTTTCGGCTGCGTCCAAGGCCGCAGCGGTCCGCTCGTCCGGATTCAGCATGATGGCCGCCTCGTCCCGCCGGTGGCGCAACACTGAGTCGACATAGGATTGCACGGCCTCCGCCAGCGGCACGTTCCGGTCCTGGTCTTCCGAGACGTACCAACGATGCTCGAGCACCTCGTGGACCACTTCGGCCGGTTCCAGCTTTCCCGCCAGCTCGCGCGGGATGGCCTTGACGATCGGTTCAAAGACGTGGCGGACCCAGCTGTGGGCGCTGACCTCCTCGCTCTGCTCCGAATAATGGTCCGCGCGGTAGGCATCCAGATCGTTGAGCAGCCGCCGGGCCTGGTTTTCCTGGACGTCCAGGCCGGTGAGCCGGAGCAGACGGCGCTGGTGGTGCCCGGCGTCCACCACTTTGGGCTGGAGACGGATGCTGGTTCCGTCGGCTGTGCTCTTGATGGAGAACTCTTCAACGTCGAACCCGAGATCGTTCAGCCGCCGGATGCGGGCGTTGACCCGCCACCGCTCGCCAAGGTCGAACGACTCCTCGGCCGTCAGCTCCGCCCAGAGCTTTCGGTAGCTGTCCATGATCCGCTCACTGGTAGCCACCGGGTCCACTTTGTCTTCCAGCAGGCCGCCCTCGACCAAATCCATCATCTCGCCGGCGATATTCACCCGGGCTATCTCAAGGTCATGTTCCCGCTGGCCGTCGGAGAGCTGCGGGTGCAATTCACCGGTTTCGGCGTCCACCAAGTACGCCGCGAATGCGCCGGCGTCCCTGCGGAAGAGCGTGTTGGACAGTGAGACGTCGCCCCAATAGAAACCGACCAGATGCAGGCGGACCATCAGCAGCGCCTGTGCATCGATCAAGCGGGTCAGGGTCTCCCGGCGCAGGGTCTGGGAAAACAGGGCCCGGTAGGGGAGCGAAAAGCGAAGGTGCCGGGTGACCAGCACCGGTTGCAGGGCCGATCCATCGGTGCGCATTCGCCCGGTCATCACGGCTACCGGTTCCACACAAGGAATGCCCAGCCGCTGCAGTTTGCGCAGCATCTGGTATTCGTGCCGCGCCGGCTCTTCGGCGGTCTCCTTGATGGCCACCACGCCTGCACCCAGCGGAGCGAACCGGACCACGTGCCGGGACAGGCCTCGCGGCAACGCCGCCAGATTTTCAGCCGGCCAGTCTTCCAGGGCCAAATGCCATGGCAGGTCAAGAAGCCGCTCGTCGGTGGTGGCCGCGGTGATGCTCAAAGAAGCGATCGCCGCGGCCCCACCGGACAGAGCAGTGTCGGCGGTGCCCCGGACGGGGCCGCCGGTGGCGGAGTGAGCAGCCATAGTGACTACATCCTAGGCGTGGATCTAGTCGGCTGTCTTTCCGGCCTCCACCGGGGCGTTGAGGTCCTGCACTGAAGCTTCCGGAGTTCCGGGTGCATGCTCGCCCAGCCGCAGCCCGGTCTGTGTGTCGAACAGATGCACGTGGCCCTCCTTGGGGCGCACGTAGACGGTGCTGCCGGCTACCGGCGGCGTCCGTCCATCGACGCGACCGGTGATCTCGTAACGCTTGCCGTCCAGTTCGGTGTGTCCGTAAACGTAGGCATCGGCGCCGAGCTCTTCGACCACGTCCACGAACACCGCAAGGCCGTGGTTGTCCGGGGCCCGCTCCAGGTCCTCCGGACGGACGCCCAGCGTCACCGTGCTGCCGTGCGCTTCGCCGAGCAGGTCCCGCGGCACCGGATAGGTCATGCCGCCGAACTGGACACCGCCGTCGGTCACTGGCAGTTCCAGCAGGTTCATGGCGGGGGAGCCGATGAAGCCGGCCACGAATACGTTCGCCGGCCGGTCGTAGAGGGCGCGCGGGGTATCCACCTGCTGCAGGACGCCGTCCTTGAGCACGGCAACGCGGTCGCCCATGGTCATGGCTTCCACCTGGTCATGGGTGACGTAGACGGTGGTGACGCCCAGCCGGCGGGTCAGCGAGGCGATCTGGGTGCGGGTCTGCACACGCAGCTTGGCGTCAAGGTTGGAGAGCGGTTCGTCCATCAGGAACACCTGCGGGTTGCGCACGATCGCCCGGCCCATGGCCACACGCTGGCGCTGGCCGCCGGAGAGGGCCTTGGGCTTGCGGTCCAGATACTCTTCCAGATCCAGCAGCTTGGCGGCCTCGCGGACCCGCTCGGCACGTTCTTCCTTGGACACGCCGGCGATCTTCAGGGCGAAGCCCATGTTGTCGGCCACGGACATGTGCGGGTAGAGCGCGTAGTTCTGGAACACCATCGCGATGTCGCGGTCCTTGGGCGGTACGTCGGTCACGTCCCGGTCGCCAATCAGGATCCGCCCGGCATTGACGTCTTCGAGGCCGGCCAGCATCCGCAGCGAAGTGGACTTGCCGCAGCCGGACGGGCCGACCAGAACCAGGAACTCGCCGTCGGCAATCTCCAGATTGAGGCTGTCCACCGCGGGCTTCTCGGTGCCCGGGTACAGCCGAGTGGCATGATCGAACGTTACCGTTGCCATAATGATTTTCCCTTCACGGGCAGGTACGTGCCCGACGATCCGTAGTGATGGGTGAATATTCAGTTTCCAAGCGGCTCGCCGCGCCCACAGAGTGAGGCGGCTCACGCCCCTTAGTATGCCACGGCTGTCAAAGCACCCAGCGAAGCACCGCTGGAGAGCCGGTGTCGCCGCATCGCCTGCCCAGCTTGCCGGTTCAAGCCGACACCGGGGCGCGGAGCTACGGCTGCCCGGAGTACAGTTGCCCGGCGCTACACCCGCAGCGCAGCCGCGCGGAGATCGGCCAGTTGAGCCAGCGCGGCGGCGAACGCCTGCGGCGACTCCACCCGGTATTGCGCCGCCGTGGCGCCCGGCCCCACCTTGACGCCGACGTCGGTATCCCGAAGGACGGCGAAGGCGTGCTCGTCGGTGACGTCGTCGCCGGCGAAGAAAACGGCGGTGGCGCCGGTGAAAGTGCGCAGCAGGCCGATGCCCTGGCCCTTGTCCGCACTGAGCACCGACGTCTCCAGCACGCGCTTGCCGTCGCTGACCTGCAGCCCGGGGATCTCCTGCAGCGCGGTCCTAGCCTGCTCGGTGGCTGCCGCCGCAACTTCATCGGCGGCGGTACGGGTATGGAGCACGACGCCGGCCGGCTTGGCTTCCAGCCGCGTGCCCGGGTGGGCGGCCACAACCTTTTCAACGACGGCGGTGGCGGCTGCCAGCGCTTGCTGCTGGGGCTCGTCCAACACCAGCGGCGGGCTGTCCGGGCCGGTGAAGACTTCGCCGCCGTGGGAGCCGATCAGCAGGGTCCGGGCGTCGGGGCCGGCCACGGTGCGCAGGCTGGCCAGCGCCCGGCCGGAGATGAAGGCGGTGGACGTCCGCGGCAGGTCAGCCAACGCGGCGACGGCAGCGGCCGAGTCCGGCAGCGGCCGGGCATCCTCGGCCCGCGGCACGATCGGTGCCAGCACGCCGTCGAAATCCAAGGCGACGAGAAGTATCTCCGCTCCGGCCAGATTCTCCAGTGCGGCGCGCAGTTCCGCCGGGACGGCGCCGGGGCCCTGCTCAGTCACGGGTGCCCGCGTTCTCCAGCGCCTTCAGGAACGAGCGCGACCAATGCTCCACGTCGTTCTGCAGGATCTGCCGGCGCATGGCCCGCATCCGGCGGCTTGCCTCGGCGGGCGGCATGTTGACCGCCCGGACAATGGCTTCCTTGAGCCCGTCGATGTCGTGCGGGTTGACCAGAATCGCCTGCTTGAGCTGGTCGGCGGCACCGGCGAACTCGCTGAGGACCAGTGCCCCGTCCGTTTCCTTGCGGGAGGCAACGTATTCCTTGGCCACCAGGTTCATCCCGTCGCGCAACGCCGTCACCAGCATCACGTCGGCCGCCAGATAGAGCGCCACCATCTCCTCCACCGGATAGCTGTGGTGCAGGTAGCGGATGGCGGTGTTCTCCAGCGTGTCGAACGTTCCGTTGATCCGGCCGACGGCCCCTTCGATTTCCTCCCGGAGCAGCCGGTAGGATTCCACCCGTTCGCGGCTGGGCGAGGCTACCTGGATCAGCACCGCGTTCTCCACGTCCACCTTGCCGTCCTCGAGCAGCTCGCCGTAGGCCTTGATCCGGTGCCCGATGCCCTTGGTGTAGTCCAGCCGATCCACGCCGAGCAGCACGGTGTCCGGGTCGCCCAGTTCGTGCCGGATCTGTTCCGACCGGGCAATCACGTCCGGCCGGTGGGCCAGTTCGCTGATGTGCTCCACGTCGATGGAAATCGGGAAGGCGCCGGCCCTGCAGAGGCGGACACCGCCGTCGTTGTTTTCCACTTGCACCTGCTGCTGACGCACATTGAAACCGCTGAAGCGGCGCACACAGCGCAGGAAGTTGCTGGTGTCGCTGGGCCGTTGGAAACCCAGCAGATCGGCGCCGAGCAGTCCGTCGATCACCTGCCGGCGCCACGGGAGCTGGGCGAAGATCTCCAGCGGCGGGAACGGAATATGGTTGAAGAAGCCGATCCGCAGGTCCGGCCTTGCCTCGCGCAGCAGCTTGGGAACCAGTTGCAGCTGGTAGTCCTGCACCCAGATGGTGGCGCCCTCGGCGGCGATTGCTGCCGTGGCCTCGGCAAAGCGCCGGTTGACCGTCTTGTAGCACTCCCACCACGTGCGGTGGAATTCCGGTGCGGCGGTCACGTCGTGATAGAGCGGCCAGAGCGTGGCGTTGGAAAAGCCCTCGTAATACAGCTCAACGTCGTCGGCGCTGAGGGCCACCGGCACCAGATGCATATTGTCGTGGTCGAACGGCTCTACTTCCTGGTCCGGGACACCTGGCCAGCCCACCCAGGCACCCTCGGTCTTGGCCATCACCGGCGCCAACGCCGTAACCAGTCCGCCGGGCGACCGGCGCCACTCGCCCTGCCCGTCCTCGTCGATGGTGTGGTCCACCGGCAGCCGATTGGAGACGACGATCAGGTCGTACTCACCATACTGGCGTCCTTCTGCGTCCTTGCCGTTCTGAGCGGAATTCGCCAATTGACTCTCCTTTGTGTGAAGTCGTCCTGAAGATGACCTTATAAGGAATGGAAACCTGTGGCTTCCCCGGATCGTTCCCACAAGTACAAACGTGAACGCGGCCACTGATGCCGCCCGAACGTTGAAGTTGCAACTAAACTGGTGCTGATGTGCCCTGCCCCGGGCGAAGCAGACTGACAAGACGCGAGGATTCATGGCTCACCAAAACAGCCCTAAGCCGACCAAGGCCGAGCGCACCGCAGCGGCCCGCGACAAGGCCCGCCAGATGCGCGAGGCACAGCAGAAGCGGGAAAAGCGCAATTCGCTGCTGGTCAAGGGCGGGGTGGTGGTCGCCGTACTGGTGATTATTGGTGTGATTGCCGCGGTGGTGATCACCAACCAGCGCGGTCAGATTGCCGACGCCGGTGCTGCGCCGGCTCACGGCAACGCCTTCGGCGGCATCACCGTCACTCAGGACGGGCTGGCGGACACCGATCCCGTCCAGGTGGATGTGGCGAACATCCCCGCGCCCGCCTCTGCCGAGGGCGACGTGATTGTGCCGGGCGGTGTGGCCGCCGCGCCCAAGGGCGAGCCCGCCAGCATCGTGATGTACGTGGACATGGGCTGCCCCGTCTGCAAGAGCTTTGAAGGCCAGTACGGCGGGTATCTCACCGACCTCACCTCCTCCGGCGACGCAACCGTCGAGTACCGGGTGGCGACCTTCCTTGACCGGGTGTCCACCACCAACTACTCGTCCCGTGCTGCCAATGCCGTGGCCTGTGTTGCCGACTCCAACCCCGAGGTCTTCAACGACTACGTGACGCAGCTGTTCGCCCAGCAGCCCGCCGAAGGTGGGGCCGGACTGGACAACGCCACCCTGGCCAGCATTGCCGAAACCGCCGGAGCCACCGATGTATCCTCCTGCATTGACGACGGCGAATTCCGTCCCTGGGCCAAGTTCGTGAACCAGACCTTCTCCGAGTATCAGGTGGGCGGCACGCCGACGGTCTACGTGGACGGGAAGAAGTGGGACCCGAACACTGACAACGACTTCCAGCAGTTCGCCCAGGGCGTCATCGACGCCCGCGCCTAATCCATTCGCCGCGCCGGTGCCCGGCGCGGCAGGCGGCGGCTCCCGAGTTTCACGCGGAGCCGCCGCCTGGGCTAACCTTATCTAGCCGGTTTTGTCCGGCACGCTGGTCCGCGGGCCAGCTCGCCTCCTTAGCTCAGTTGGCCAGAGCACCTGTCTTGTAAACAGGGGGTCGCCGGTTCGAATCCGGCAGGGGGCTCCGCTGCCCCTTCTGACTTGGCACAGCCAGTCGGGAGGGGTTTTCTCACGCTCGGGGCGGCATGAGCGGCACGTGCTTGCTGAAATAGCCGCGGTCAAGCGCCGTTTTGGGAAACAGGGTGGGGACGACTCTGCCTAGGCCGTCACCTTGTTTACCAGTTCGTGCTTCTCCGGGATGACTTGCACCGGCAGGTTTGGCTTGACGTTGTTTTCGAACCACGCATCGTGTTGTTCGTCGCTATCCCAAATCTCCACAACGCTCATTCCGTCTTCATGCTCCCAAGCATAGTGAGCGATGAATCCGGGAGCAGCCTTGAGCTTGTCGGTGAGAACGGCGGCGAGTCCTTCATATTGCTCCCGGGTCAAATCGGTCACGTGGCTTTTGGTCAGGACGACCATGGCGGGCTCCTCCATATGCGGCTGCAGGCCGGGCGGATGGATCCCGCGGACAGGGCCGGCACAGGCTGAGTTTACGCCCGCCGAAACTCTACTGACAGGGGCGGGAAAGGCCGTGGAGTCCCGCAGGTCCTGCCGTGCCCCGGTGAGTAGCAAGCACATTGGCGGCCGCGGTTTCTTAGGTTTCTCCACTCGCTACTCAAAGGGGCGGGGATCGAGCGGGACAATCAGCACAGGCCGGTGCTGATGGTGGGCCAGATGAACGGCGACGGACCCGACAAGTACTTCCTCGATGGCGTGCACAATTCCCGGTTCGCGCGTTCCCACGACGATCATTGATGCGCCAATTGCATCTGCGGCATCAGCCAAGGCGCGCGCGGGGTCACCAGCAAAGGTTCGGAATGACCATGTCACCCGGCGGTCTGTTAGAGCCTCGGACACACTGGCCTGGATCTCTTCGGCGGTTCGTTCCACGTAGCTGAAGTCACCGTCGGGATCGATCGGCAATAGAACCCGGGACCCGTCCGGCAGGGTCTCCTCATAGGTGGAGACGTCTACGTGCACGCACGCCAAATCCACTCCAAGTTCGGCGGCCAGGACCGCTGCCCGCTGCACCACGGCCGCCCGTTGCCCCGGTATGACCCCGACCAAGACGGGGCCCGTGACAGGCCGCGGGGCGTCTGAACTATTTTCAACAGCCATTCCTGCCTCCGGCTTGCGCACAGTTACGGTAGTCCCGCCGCCCGACAGCGCCCCTGAGTGCTGCTCGGGTGACCGCCGGATAGTGGATTGTTGGGCGGAGGAGTTCCGTTGCTGCGGGAACAGGGAGCGGAGACAGGCCAAGGCCACCCTACGGTATGTGGGCAGCGAGCGGTACGCCGAAGGAGAGGTGAAACTCTGGATTCTGGGAGCCTCTGACATGATTCACCTACCTTTCTCGAAAGGTAGGAATCATCAGCCAGACGGCGGTTTGAGCTGCAAGCTCCGGCGGGATCCATCACCGTGCCTCTATTTTATCGCCGTTCCACGTGCGACGACCCTGAGCCGGCCGGACAAATTTTCGGGCTGGAACTAGTCGAACTGACGTCTACTCGTCGTTCCTGCACCCAGAGACGGCATCGCCAAAGACCGGGGTGATCGAGATTTTGACCGCTGGAGTGCACGCTGCAGCGCAGCTAACGCTAGGAGACGATCGCCATCTCACATGGGGCCTCGTCGAGTCGGCGCCCGCCATCCTCATTGACCGTGACAGTGAGTCAGCCGCCGACGGCCGAACCAGTTCCCCACAGCGGGTAAGTCGCCAGCACCGTCGCGATAAGCGCCAGTGACGCGGCGGCAAGCGCAACTTCTGCCCTGGACACCGCACGCCGAGACAGTACCCGCCGGGCGAGCAGAACGGCATATCCTCCGCCGACGATCGCGGACCAGGCGAGAAGCACCCAGCCCATCAGCCAGCCGACGACGAACACGTCTTCCGCGGCTTGGCTGTGGAATCCGACGGCATCGCCTACGCCGAAACAGGCCGCGGCGCCGGCAGCCAGCGCGAGTGCGAACACCGGCACCGTCGCGTGCGGCTGACGTTGCTCCATGCGGAGAATCTATTCTCCAGGGGGAGGTATGACAACAAGAACTTAACGCGCTCCGAGGAAACCTTGAGGCCATGCAGCCTGACGGAGTACGGCTACGAAACGATCGCCATCTCGTGCGGGGTCTGGTTGAGCCTGCGCCCGCCATCCTGAGTGACCGTGACGATGTCCTCGATGCGGACTCCGAATCGGCCGGGGAGGTAGATGCCTGGCTCAATCGAGAAGCACATGCCGGGCTGGAGGAGGTGGGTTTCGCCTTCCACCATGTACGGCGGTTCGTGCGTGGTGAGACCGATGCCGTGACCTGTGCGGTGGATGAAGTACTCGCCGTAACCGGCTTCGGTAATCACGGCTCGGGGGACGCGGTCGATCTCCTGGCACTCGATGCCGGGCTGCACCGCCTCAAAGCCTGCCTGTTGTGCTCGGCGAACGACGTCGTGCACCTCGCGTTCCTCCTCGGTGGGCTCGCCGACGTGAACGGTCCGGGTGGTGTCCGACCCATAGCCCTGCTTGAGGCCGCCGAAGTCGAGGACCACCATGTCGCCGTTCTCAATGACCCGGTCACCGATCTCATGGTGGGGGTTTGCTCCGTTCGGGCCCGAGCCCACAACCGTGAAGTCGACCTGCGAATGTCCGAACTGCCGCAGTAGCTCGGCCAGGTCCGCGCCCAAGTCCGTCTCACTCCGGCCAGCGAACCGGACTTTGAGGATCTCCTCGTATGTTCGGTCAGCGGCCGCGCCGGCAGCGGCCAGCCGGCGCACCTCGTCGGCGTCCTTGATTGCTCGCAGCATGGGGAGCGCTGTAGTCATCGACACGTACGACGACGCCAGTTGGTCCTGTAAGCCGAGCAGGTGCATGGCCCATGCCGAATCCGATACAGCGTACCTCCCGGCAGCGTCGAGGAGCTTCGCCGTCGCCTCGTAGGGATCGCTTCCGTCAGTCCAATCGAGCAGCTGGAAAGTGGACGCGCCGGGTGCGTTCTCCGCATCGGGCCGTTCCAGCTTCGGAACGATCATGGCCGGCTCACCGTGCGCGGGTATGACCAGCATGGTGATGCGCTCGGTGATCGCTACCGGAGCGTAGCCGGTCAAGTAGAGGAGGTCCGGCCCCGGCGTCAGCAGCAGGCCTGCGAGCCCGGCGTCCTGCGCGGCCCGGGCTGCTCGTTGCTGCCGCGTGGCGAAGTCATCGGCGGTGAATGGGACCGGTTCAGCAGTGCTGCTCTGCTCAGCCACGGCTGCCTCCATCGACAGGTCGGTGAGAACAGGTTCATTAAGCGCCGCACGGAGCCGAAGTGGCAAGGGGCAGCCCACAAGACCACCCGGAGCGGGTGAGGCTGGACCGTTGACTCTTGAAAGAGGAGGTCCCTCCGGACTGGGCCGGTGGGACCCCCTTACAGGCCGTCAGACCCGCCAGCGCAGTCGGCTGTCCGTGGACGAAGTCTTGCAGGTGTAGGTCTTGCCTTTGGCGCTGACGCCCTTGTGTCCCTTGACCGATGTGGCGCAGTAGGCGCCCGGTGTCACGTTCTTGAGAGTCTTGGCCGGGGTGTTGCTCTTGGTTGGAGACTTGGGCGTCGAGGCTTTGCCTGCGGGCTTGATGGTGGTGACCTTCACGACCTTCTGGCCGGGGCACGAGGCGAGGACCCGCTTCATCGCAGCTTTTTCGGCAGAGGTTACCGACAGCGCGTATTTTTTCTTTACCGCGATCTGGGTGGCTACGTAAGTGCACCTGAAGGCCTTGTTTTTGGGTAGCCAGGCGCTGGCCTCCCGGTCGCCCTTGGCACGGTTGGCGGAGGCATCCACGGCGCGCAGGTTCAGCGGGTCGTTGGCGAACGCGGTGCGCTGGGTGGTGGAGAGCTTCTGTGCACCGGACACCCATCCCTGGCCGAGGGCGACGACGTGGTCGATGTCCACCTTGTTGCCGCCGCGGACGTGTCTGATGGTCTTGCCCGTGTAGGGGTCTTTCAGCGTCCCGGAAGCGATGACGCAATTGCGGGTGCCGGGCTTGAAACGGTCCTTGGTGAGGTCGCGCTTGAGGATGTCATTGCGCGCGTCGCAGCCGTTACGGTCGGGGTCCTTCCAGCCGTTGCCGAACTTGGCCCGAGAGTAACCGGTCTTGGCGGCCTTGCCCTTGACCGGGAGGGTGTTCAACACCGAGGAAGCGCTCACCGTGGCCTTCGGGCTCGCGGCCTCGACCGGAGTCGCGGCGGAGAAGCCCCCGAATACGAGGGCCCCGGCTGTCGCGATGGCGGCCAGCGGCCGGCCCAGACGGTTAGTCAACGTATTCATCATTCCCCCAGATGTCCGGCGGGACTCCGGACGGATTTCAGTGTGCGTTGGCCGGAATGATCCTCCACGGACTTTTCGCCACTTTGGGAACAATCCGTGATCGGACCAGGAAGCAGGGCATCCATTCCCCGCTGCCTTTAGCTATCGTCGGCTGAGTCAACCAGGTTAGGTGTGTGCGGTCTGTTCGACCGCTCCTTTTGTTTCAGCAGAAAGGCACCCTGCTGGACATCGTCGGTTTCCTTTTGGCACGTGACGGCATCGCCCGGCTGGGGTTGTTCGGCGGGTTCCTAGCTAGCCCGGCAGACTGTCCAGGGAGAACGCGCCGATGGATCCGGGCACGGCCATTGCATGCAACCGGCCCTCGACAGGCTCGTGGTCGACGTCGACAATGGACGAACCCAGCCTTTCGAGCTGCGGGCCACCTCAACCCGAGGAGCAGATGGTGATCGAGACCAATGTTGAGGCAGAGAACGCGGCCATGGCGGCGATGGTGGGCCATCACACCGAACTGGTGGCGCGGGTGCAGGCGACGACGGCGGAGCTCACGCGGGCCATCGACATCGGTGACGAGGATACCGCCTACAACGCGCACGGCATCCTGCTGGAGTGGGGAGAACGGGAAATGCTGCCGCATGCTGCGGCGGAAGAGGCCCAGCTATACGGTCCGGCCGGAGCAAGGGTGGAAGCCCGACTGCTGGTGGATGCGCTGACCGCCGACCACCAGGAGTTGGCCGCGCTGTTGGACGAGCTTCGGGGAGCCGCCGGAATCGAGGCTGCCACCGTTGCGTCGTCGTTGTCCCGTGTGTTCGCCCTGCACATCGAGAAGGAGAACCGCGTGCTGCTGCCCTTCATCGCCCGGACTCCCGATCTGTCTTTGTCCGCAGCGGTCGAAGGGCTGGTGGAACTGGTCGGCGATACCCATGTGCACGCGCCGGATGAGAGCAGGCATGCCCACGGCTAATCGAGGTGTCCCGGACCTCGTGCGGGCGTCAACTCCCGATGGTCAAGGTCTCCCAGCCGCCGAGCCCAATGACCGCACGCTTGCCTAGCTTGTTGGCCAGGATCGGGTAGTGATACAGGTTGCCCCGGCTATCCCGGGCCAGCAGCCCGGTTTTGCCGTCGCCGAGATGGTTCTGGATCATCGACAAGTGCTTCATCGCGGTCCAGCCTGAGGTGCTGATGATCCGCCGGGACTCGGAGACAAACTTCCCGGCGCCATTGGAGCGGTACAGCTTGAGCTGGCCCTTGGTCGTCTTGGCGACCACGTCCATCTTCGCGTCGCCGTCGACGTCGGCGGAGAAGATCGACAAAGACTTCCAACCGGACCCCAAGTACTTACGGCTGCCGTGCTTGAGCCCAGCGGGGTTCGAGTAGTGGTACAACTTGCCGTTAACCGTGTTGCGGGCCAGTAGCGTTGGATACGTGTCGGCCTGTTTCCAGGCGGTGACGGTGACGTCGTAATTGCCCCAGCCGGAGGAGCCGATGGTGGCAGCTTTCTGCAGGCCGCCGGTCGCCTTCCCGAAGTGGGCGGTGAGCTTTCCGGACTTCCACCGGACAACCACATCCAGTACACCGTCCGCGTTCCAATCGGCTACCTCAACTTGGGCCACACCCTTGAACCCGTTCGCGACGTAACGGCGCTTGTAGAGGTCATGGCCCTTGGCCGAGTCGTAGACGTAAAGGTTTCCGCCGGAATCAACGGCGGCGATGTCCCCGTGCTGGAAGCTGGCCCTGACCATGCCCGGGTGCGGCGGCAGTTTGGCCCTCGTGGATGCGTAGCCGGCGATGTTCGCCACCGCCACCGTCATCCCGTACCAATCCTTGTGCGTGGTCTTGATGTAGCCGATGCCGATGTCCGTTGCGTTGGGACTGAGCAGGCCGGCGCGGTGGGCGGGGGAGTCCATCCACCAGTCCACAACGTTTCGGGCGGAGTGATTGATGGCGATGTTCTCGGTATACCAGTCGAAGCCGCGGGGGATTTCCTTGCTGCCGTAACCGGACCGGTGGATCTTCTCCATGTCCAGCTTGTTCTTGTTGATCCGGGTGTTTAGTTCCTCGGACCACTGCTGTGCAACATTGCCTGCATTCTGGTTCCAGACCACCGGCGACAACCCGTTCTGCGCGCGGTACAGGTTAGTCAACCGGAGCACTTCGGCCACGAACGGATCCTTGGCGGTCCGGGTTTCGGCCGAGGCCGGTGAAAGCCCGCTAAAGGCCAGGGCCAGCAGCAGGACTACAGCGATGAATGGTTTTATGGAGGCGCGCACCCATTCAGGGTAAACCGTTCACCGGACCCCGCGGCACCCCTGCGGCGGCTACGTGGTTCGGTCAGGGGAAGATTAGCTCCGAGGTGGGCTCGGAGTCGGCAACAACAGCCCCCGGCTCAAGCCCGGCGGCCGCCGAAATCGTCGGCTATCCGTTCGGCCGCCTGCTGCAGGCGGGGCAGGACAGCCTGCGTGATCGTGTCCTCCGGTCCGCGGTGCGTCTGCAGCGATACATTGAGGGCGGCTATGAGGTCGCCGCCGCGCCGGACCGGGACGGCAAGCCCACGTAGCCCGTCGTCCAGCTCACGGGAGACCAAGGACCAGCCGCGTTCGGCCGTGCGCTCGACCTCGGTGCGCAGCGCCTCGATGCTGCTGACGGTGTGCTCGGTGAACTGGGTGATTTCGATGCGGTCGAAGAAGGCATCGCGGCTCGCTTCCGGCAGCCCCGCCACCAGCACGCGGCCCATGGACGTGGCCCAAGCAGGGAAGCGGGTCCCGACGTTGACCGAGACACGGAGCATCCGCGGTGCCAGCACACGTGAAATATAGACCACGTCCGTGCCGTCCAGAATGCATAAGGACGTGGTCTCGTCGAGATCTACCGCCAATTGCTTCAAGTGCGGTTCCGCAATCTGCGGAAGCGTCAGGCTGGACAGGAAGGAGGCCCCGATATCCAGCGCGCGTGGCGTCAATTCGAAGGTGTTCCCGTCCGACCGCAGATAACCCAGATCGGTCAGCGTGAGCAGGAACCGCCGGGCAGCGGCACGGCTCAGGTCGGCCTTGGCCGCGGCGCGGGTGATGGTCAGGCGCGGTTCGTCGGAGCTGAAAGCCAACAGCACGCCCAGGGTCTTTTCGGCAGACTTGACCCAGTAGGCCGGTGCAGTGTCTTCCTGCAACTCCATGACCATTCCTTTCCCCTTGACTTGCGTGGACGGCATTGTCCACGGCGGCGGGCAATGCCAGTGATTCTAGCCGTTCTTGCTCAGACGATACTGGGCGGAGAGGCGAACCGGTGCATTCGGTGCACCGTAGCCGTCATAGCCATGACGGCGTTCGACGACCTCGAAGAAGACGCTCCCGGCGGTTGCCGTGTAGAAGTGGACGAACTCGCCTGCCTGATCGCGGTCGTAGAGCAGGTTCAGTTGCTGCAGCGTGGCCAAGTACTTCGGATCCAGACGGAAGCGAGCCTGCAGATCGGCGTAGTAATTCGCCGGAATCTTCAGGAACTCCAGCCCGCTGGCCACGGCATTGCGGGCCAGCGTGACCACGTCCGTGCAGGCGAAGGCGATGTGCTGCGGGTACGCCGACGCCGCCGATGGGCCGGGCTGCTCCATCACCAGCGGCGCGATGTTCAGCGCGAGCCGGACCTTGCCGTCGTCCGTACGCATGACTTGGCTGCGCACCAGGCCGACGGGACTGGGCACTTCGGTAGAGGGCCGCGGAGCGAGCGAGAGGGTGCTCTCGTAGAACAGCACGCTCTCGTCGAAGTGCTGCCATGGCTGCGCCAAGTTGACGTGGTCAATGCCCGTGATCAACTCCGGCCCCGGCCCCGCGGCACCGTCGCCGACGAATTCCTCCGTCCAGGCTGAGGTGCCGTCCTCGGTTGCCTCACACAAGAAGATCTCGGTGGAGTCGGGGGCCTTGACGGCCTGCAGCACGGCTTCGTTGGCCTGGCTCTGCCGTGGAACCGCTTCCGCCTTGAGCTGGAGGGCACGGGAAGCGGCAATCAACGGGTCTTCGACGTCGAACGCCAGCGCGGCGATGGTCGGCTCCAGTCCGCGCGCCTGCTGCTCGTTGACGATGATCCGGGCCCGGCCCTGGGTCCATAGCTGCACCGGCTTGGTGCGGTGCCGGCCACGAAAGGCGAAACCCAGT
This sequence comes from Arthrobacter sp. NPDC089319, assembly GCF_040684925.1. Taxonomy (NCBI): domain Bacteria; kingdom Bacillati; phylum Actinomycetota; class Actinomycetes; order Micrococcales; family Micrococcaceae; genus Arthrobacter; species Arthrobacter sp. NPDC089319. The sequence continues at coordinate 17,557 of NZ_JBFBGZ010000012.1, forward strand.
TGCCGCAGCAGCTGCTGGACCTGATCGGTGTCTTCCGCCTTCACCTCGGCGAAGTTGAAGCCCGTCGGCTCGGCGACCCGGGGCAGTGTTGCCAGCTCCATCGGGAACTTCGCGTCCGGCCCGTCGGTCTCCTGCAGATGCACGGAGGTCTGCTCTTCAAGCCAAATCAGCGAACGCATGGCGTCGACCGCGGTGCGTTCCTCGTCGGCCTGGCGGAAGACGTCGTTGAAGATCTCCAGCGAGACCGGGCCGTTGTAGCCACTGCGCACCAGATGGCCCATGAACTTGTCGAGTTCCCAAGCGCCCTCGCCCGGGAAGACCCGGTAATGCCGGCTCCAGGACAAGATATCCATGCTCAGCTCGGGTGCGTCGGCCAGTTGGACGAAGAAGATTTTCTCGGCCGGGATTTTCTCGATCCCGGCCGGGTCCCAGCCGCGGGACAGGATATGGAAGCTGTCCAGGCAGGTGCCGATGTTTGGATGGGCAGCCAACTCAACAATGCGCATGGCATGTTCGAAGTCGTTGACGAATTTCCCCCATGCAAGGGCCTCATAGGCAATCCGGATCCCGTAGCGTGCGGCCAGGTCGCCGAGCTGGCGCAGCTGGGCGGCGGCCAGCTCGTCGTCGTTGTGGAAGGCGGTGGCCACGTTGCTGCACAGCAGCATCAGGTCCATGCCCAGTTCGTTCATCAGGCGGAACTTCGCCTCGGCACGGTAGAGGTTGTCGGCCAGCAGCTCCTCGGGCACTCCTTCGAAGTCCCGGAACGGCTGGTAGAGATCGAGGGTGAGGCCCAGCTCGGCCGCCAGCGAACGGATCTCGCCGGGGCTGTAGGGGGAGACCAGCAGGTCCTGTTCGAAGATCTCGATGCCGTCGAAACCCGCGTTGGCGCAGGCATGCATCTTTTCTTCCAGCGTTCCGCTGAGGCAGACGGTGGCGATGGAGGTTCGCAAGGAATGACCTTTCCTGCAGCTAAGGCAGCCGTTACCGGCCTTGGGCGAGGAGTTCGAGGAAATGTGCGCGCATCCGGGCAGGATCCGGTTCCAGTCCGGTGATGAAGCGGAAGGCATCGACGGCCTGGCCCACGGCCATGTGGCCGCCGTCAAGCACCCGGCAGCCCCTGGCCGTGGCGGCGGCGATCAGCTCGGTCTCCACCGGGCGGTAGATCACGTCCGACACCCAGTGGCGGGGCTGGAGCAGGGCGGGGTCCAGCGGCAGGCCCGGGTGGCTGTGCATGCCGACCGGGGTGGCGTTGAGGACCCCGTCGGCGGCCGCGAGCACGTCCGGCAGCTGGTCCATGGGCGCGACCGCCACTTCCTGTTCCGGGAAGAGCGCGGCCAGGGCGTCCCGGCGTTCTGCGGCCCGGCGGGGGTCGAGATCGATCAGCGTCAGCCGCTGCAGCCCCTTCTTTAGCAGGGCATAGGCGACGGCGGAACCGGCCCCGCCGGTGCCCAGCTGTACGACCGCGCCGAGCTCCGCGTCCGGCAGGCCCTGTTCCATCCCCCTGCTGAAGCCCGAGAAGTCCGTGTTGTGGCCGATGAACTTTCCGTCCCGGATCACCACGGTGTTGACGGCGCCCAAGCGCCGGGCGTCGTCGGAGACGTCATCCAGATGCTCCAGCACCAGTTGCTTGCACGGGTGGGTGATGTTGAATGCGTTATAACCCAGGTCGCGGCCCTGGTGCAGCAGTTGGCCCACCTGGTCGCCCGGCCGGTTGATGACGGAGAGGTCAATGGGCCGGTACAGGTAACGGATCCCGTGCTGGTCCGCCTCGCGTTCGTGCATCGGGGGAGTGAGGGAGGCTGTAATGCCTTCACCGATCAGGCCGACCAGATAGGACTCCGCTACGGTGCTCATGAAGAAACCCTTCGTTCGATTACTGCACAATTGTACGCATATCGCACAGGGTGACAAGGGCCCACTGGGCAAAGCCCGGCGTCAGTACATCTTGTGCTCCCGCTGTGAGGTGCGCTACGTTGTATTGCGTTCGATGAGTGCACAACCGTGCGCATAACGCACAAGAATGTGGGCGGGGTTGCTCACAGCAGTTGTAAGGAGCAACAATGACCACCGTCCACCAAGAGGATGAGGCCTTCGCCCATCACGGCAAGACGCCAAAGCGGGCGGCGCTCGCTAGTTTCATGGGCAGCGCCGTCGAGTACTACGACTTCTTCATTTTCGGCTCTGCCGCCGCGCTGATCTTCCCGCATGTCTTCTTCCCGGATGAAAGCGCCCAGGCCGGAATCATGTCGCTGGCGACCTTCGGCTTCGCGTATATCGCCCGCCCGGTGGGTGCGGTCTTCGTGGGCCACTTCGGCGACCGCATCGGCCGCCAGAAGGTGCTGATGTTTACGCTGGTCCTGATGGGGGCCGCGACCTTCATCATCGGCTGTATCCCCGACTTCGACACCATCGGTTGGTGGGCTCCGGCGATCCTGGTCTTCTGCCGCCTGATGCAGGGCCTCTCCGCCGCGGGCGAGCAGGCCGGCGCCAGTTCGCTCACACTGGAGCATGCGCCGGACAACCGCCGCTCCTTCTTCACTTCCTGGACCCTGACCGGCACCCAGGGTGGCCAGATCCTTGCCGCCCTGGTCTTCATCCCGGTGGTCGCCCTGCCGGACGAGATCAAGTACGGCATCGGCTGGAGGATTCCCTTCTGGCTCTCCGCCGTCGTCGTGATTGTCACCTATTTCATCCGCCGCTCGCTGCACGAAACCCCGACTTTCGAAGCAGCCAAGGCGAACAATGAACTGGCCAAGCTGCCGGTGGGCGTCCTGCTCCGGAACCACTGGCGCGACGTGCTCCGAGTGATCTGCTGCGCCTTCATCGCCGCCGTCTCGACGGTCTACGGCACCCTGGCGATCAAGTACGGCGCCGAAGTAGGCAGCGTCGACGAGGGCATCACCCTGTGGCTGGTGGTCGCGGGCAACATCGGCGCTCTCTTTACCCAGCCGCTCTTCGGGAAGCTCGCCGACCGGATCGGCCGCAAGCCGGTGTTCATCTACGGCGCGCTGGGCAGCGCTGCGATCATGCCGTTCTATTTGCTCTCGATGGAATCGGGCAACACCCTCCTGCAGTTCACCCTGTCCGTGCTGGTCTTCTCCTGCGCCTATGCCGCGGCCAACGCCGTCTGGCCGTCCTTCTACGCCGAGATGTTCAGTGCCAGGGTCCGGTTCTCCGGCTTGGCCATCGGCACCCAGATCGGCTTCCTGATGGCCGGTTTCGCGCCGTCCATCGTGGCCGCGATCGGCGGAATCCAGGAGGGCGGCTGGGTTGCCACCAGCATCTTCACCGCCGTGATCGCCGTCATCGCCTCGGTCTCGGCGCTGACCGCCCGCGAGACCTACAAGGTGCCCACGGAGGAACTCGGCCTGCCCCGGACCGCAAAGGTCTGACCCAACACACAGACGCGTACGACGCCGGCGGGAGGCTTTCTAGCGAAAGTCTCCCGCCGGCGTCGTGCTTTATGCGAAGCTGCCGTGCGCTACTGCGCCAGCTGCTCCCGGACCAGCGGGGCCACCTTGGTGCCGTAGAGCTCGATGGACTTCATCAGCTTCTCGTGCGGGAGGGATCCCAGACTGTATTTCATGTCCCAACGGGTGAGGCCCAAGCCCTTGGCCACCTTGACGATCTTGGTGGCCACGGTCTCCGGCGAGCCGACGAACAAGGCGCCGTCCGGGCCCGCCTCGGCTTCGAACTGGCCGCGGGTCATCCGGCTCCAGCCGCGCTCGCGGCCGATCCGCTCCTGCATGTCGGCATACGGCACCCACATCTCCTCGCGGGCCTCTTCGTCCGTGTCTGCGACGTAGCCGGGCGAATGCGCGCCGATGGGCAGCGCCGGCTTTTCGAACTGGTCCAGCGCGCGCTGGTAGAGGTCGGTGAAGGGTGCGAAGTTCATCGGTGCGCCGCCGATGATGGCCAGCATCAGCGGCAGCCCATAATGGGCGGCGCGGACCACCGACTGCGGCGTGCCGCCGACGGCGATCCAGGTCTTCAGGCTGCCGGAGGCCGTGGGCGGGTAGATCCGCTTGTTGTCCAGCCGGGGCCGGGTGCGGCCGGCCCAGGTGACCGGTTCTTCCTTCAGCAGTTCGGTGAAGAGCTGGAGCTTCTCGTCGAAGAGGACGTCGTAGTCGGCCAGGTCCAGGCCGAACAGTGGGAAGGACTCGGTGAAGGAGCCGCGGCCCAGGATGACTTCGGCACGGCCGTTGGAGGCGGCGTCCAGGGTGGAGAAGCGCTGGAAGACGCGGACCGGATCGTCCGAGCTGAGCACGGTGACGGCGGAGCCGAGCCTGATCCGGCTGGTCTGGCCGGCGATCGCGGCGAGCACCACGTCCGGTGCGGACACGGCGAAGTCCTCGCGGTGGTGTTCGCCGATGCCGATGAAGTCCAGGCCCACCTCGTCGGCCAGTTTGGCTTCGGCGATGACGTTCCGGATTACCTGCTCGTGCGGCAGGAGTGTTCCATCCGCCCCGGTGGTGACGTCCCCGAAGGTGTCCAGCCCGAGTTCGATAGTTTGCGCCACGCTGTGGCCGCCTTTCGTCTGCGTTGATGGTGCATGCATATGCATCTTGTGGTTACTGGCGGCAACCGCGGGGAGGCAGCGGTTATTCCGCCGTGCGCGGCCGGGAGAGCGGGGGCACCAGCTGGCCCGACTCGTTCCGGATCCACCACTGCCCGGTCCGCCGCCTTTCCGCCCAGGTGGAAAACCGGTAGTGGTACAGCGTTGCCCGCACCAGGAGCGGCGGTTCTCCGTTAAATGGGTCGTGCCGCAGCAGTTTCAGCGTGGCCTTGTCCGCCTCCAGCAGCCGCCGCAGCAGCGGGATGAACCAGCTTGCGCCGGGAGAGCCCAAGGCCAGGAACCACATCAGCCAGTCCAGCCTCAAGTGGTACGGCGCGAATTGCCGCGGCATCCGCTGCGGGTCTCCGGGTTTGCCCTTGAAACCGTACTCTTGCCAGTTGACGCCGTCCGCCGACCCTTCCACCACCACTTCGTACCGTTGCCGGGTGATGGAACCGAACGCGCCGTACGCATTGGCCAGATGCCAGTTATTGAAGCTGGCGTTCATCAGCTGGCGCTTGGCGAACAGGTTCTTCAACGGCCAGTAGCTCAGGTACACCAGCAGGGCGCTGACCGCGAGCACCAGCACGGTGAACCACACCGGCTCCGGCTGGTACTGAGGGGTGAAGTCGCCGACCGGCAGGATGGCCCGCACCGCGCTGTCGGACACCGCGGAGAAGGCCAGCAGGATGGTCAGGGTGTTCAGCCAGGCGAAATTGCCGGAGGCCACCAGCCACAGCTGCGTGAAGATCACCACCGCGGCGGCGATGCTGCCCACTGGCTGCGGAAAGAACAGGAAGAAGGGCACCACCAGCTGGGCAAAATGGTTGCCGGCCACCTCCACTTTGTGCAGCGGTTTGGGCAGGTGGTGGAAGAACCAGCTGGCCGGATTCGGCATCGGTTGGGTCTCGTGGTGGTAGTACAGGGCAGTCAGATCGCGCCAGACGGTATCGCCCCGCATCTTGATCATGCCCGCACCGAACTCCAGCCGGAATACCAGCCAGATGAACAGCCACAGCACCGGGGCCGGCGGTGCCACCCGGTCCGAGCCCAGGAAGGCGGCAAGAAAACCCGCCTCCAGCAGCAGCGTCTCCCAGCCGAAGCCGTAGAACGTCTGGCCCACGTTCACAATGGACATGTAGAGGAACCACAGGGCCAGGAACGCCGCCAGCGGCAGCCAAGGCGGTCCCCACTGCGGCAGCCCGGCCACCAGCAGTGCTGAAATAACGACGCCGGTGCCCGCCACGGCGCGCAGCCTTGCGTCGGTGTAGCCCCAGCGGAAGAGGGTGAAGCCGCGCGGCGTGCGCCGTTCCAGCAGCTGTGGAACCGGGAGGAGTCCGTGTTCGCCCAACAGGGCGGGAAACTGGGCCAGCGCGGAGGCGAAGGCAATCAGGAACACCGCGGCGATGCCGCGCTGCAGCACTTGCCGCGCCAGCTCGAACCCCTCGGCGCTGAACCACTCCATGGCACCTCCAACGCTACGGCGGACCGGTCGGGTGTCAAGGTTGCAGGCCCTGCTCAACGCTGCAGGCCCGGCTCCAGAGAGCCGGGCCTGCAGCTGCGTCTCGCTTCACCGGGGCTGCCGGCCAGGCGGTTCGAAGGATCAGCCGAAGAGCGCCGGGACCTTCATCAGGGTCTGGGTGATTCCGTAGAGCAGCGGTATGCCGACCAGTACCCAGCCGAGGGCTACTTGTGCTTTCTTCATGTCAGGCCTCCCTTCCGGCCATCGCGGCTTCGCCAGCTTCTCTGGCCGGTGCCTCATGGAACTTGCTGTCCACCGGCTTGACCATCAGGTTGGCAATGAAACCGATGACCAGCAGCCCCACCATGGTCAGCAGCGCCGGCTGGTAGGCCTGCGCCGTAAGTTCGCCAGGCTTGCCCTGGGCGTCCAGGAAGGCATTGACGATCAGCGGTCCGGCTATGCCCGCGGCGGACCACGCGGTGAGCAGCCGGCCGTGAATGGCGCCCACCTGGAAGGTGCCGAACAGGTCGCGCAGATAGGCCGGAACCGTGGAGAAGCCGCCGCCGTAGAAGCTGATGATGACGGCCGCCAGCAGCACGTACAGCCCGGTGGACGAGTAGCCGAACAGGGCCAGCACCACGTACAGCACGGCGCCGACGCCCAGGTACAGCATGTAGTTGTTCTTGCGGCCCAGATAGTCGGACGTGGTGGACCAGACGAACCGGCCGCCCATGTTCGCAATCGAGAGCAGTCCCACGAATCCGGCGGCAACGCCCGCCGTCACCAGCGAGACGCCGTCGGACTGGCGGAAGAAGTCCTGGATCATCGGTGAGGCCTGTTCCAGGATGCCGATGCCCGCCGTGACGTTGCAGAACAGGGCGATCCACACCAGCCAGAACTGACGGGTCTTGATGGCGTTCTTCGCCGAGACGTTCGCCGTGGTGACCATCGCCTTGGCCTTGACCTTGGCGGGGTCGAAGCCTTCCGGCTTCCAGTCGGCTGCCGGAACCTTGATGGTGAAGGCGCCGAACAGCATGTAGGCCAGATAGACCACGGCCAGGGTCAGGAAGAGCTTGCCGACCGCGTCGCCGCTGGCCACCCAGCCCGGCGTGCCGTCGAAGCTGGGGTCATAGAACTGCAGCAGCGCTGTGGAGACCGGGCTGGCGATCAGCGCGCCGCCGCCGAAGCCCATGATCGCCATCCCTGTGGCCAGGCCGGGGCGGTCGGGGAACCATTTGATCAGCGTGGATACGGGGGAGATGTAGCCGATGCCCAGGCCGATGCCGCCGATCACGCCGTAGCCCAAGTAAACCAGCCAGAGCTGGCCGGTGAAGATACCCAGTGAACCGACCAGGAAGCCGGAACTCCAGAAGAGCGCCGACGTGAACATGGCCATGCGAGGACCGTTGCGGTCCACCCAGGTGCCCATGACGGCGGCGGACAGTCCAAGCATCACCATGGCAATGGAGAAGATGATGCCGATCTCGGTCAAGCTCACATCGAAGTGCGCCACCAGGGCGTTCTTGTACACGCTGGTGGCGTAGGCCTGTCCAATGCACAGGTGCACGGCCAGGGCCGCGGGCGGAATCAGCCAGCGGTTGAAGCCCGGAGGGGCGATCGTACGCGATCGATCCAACCAACTCATCGTTGGGCGTCCTTTCAGAGACGGGGTGCGAGGCAAAACTGCAACATGTGTTTCAGTTCACATCCTGACCGATAGTTAGGCTGGGCAACCGGATTAGCCCGGCGTGTCGCGGAACCACGCTGTTACCGGGCGATTCCTGAAGCCTCTGCCCTCCGGGGCACCATGGCCGGTACGGTGGAGGAATGGAACAGGTCCTCGCCGTTCGGGGCGTGGGGGGCTACCGCCGCTATCGGGCTCCGGCGCTCGCCGTCGCCCCATCCGGCAGCGTGATGGCCGCCTTTGCAGGCTTGGACGGGCAGGCCGGACCACGTCGCTCCGGCGACCTGCTGCTGCGCCGCAGTTTCGACGGCGGAGCCAGCTGGGAGCCGCAACAAGTGGTCTGGGCGGGCCAAGCCGGGCAGGCGCCCGGCCGGCCCGGGCTGCTGTCCGACGCCCAAACCGGGCGGATCCTGATGGCTTTCGTGGCCCGGGACAAAGGCGGCAGCGATGACAGGCTTGCTCCCGCCGCCGAGGACCGACGCTTTGAACTGATGTCATCCGACGACGACGGCGCCACCTGGCAGCATCGGACAGTCACCCCGCGATTGGCCTCGGATGCCGTGACCGGACTGGCAGGTGCCGGCTCGGGGACCGGGCTGCATGCCGGTCCCTTCGCCGGACGGCTGCTGGTGCAGTTCGCCGTGACGGCCGGGGGCGGGCCAAGGGCAGCGTCCGGTTACAGCGACGACCACGGTGACAGCTGGACTGTCGGCGAGCCGCTGGATGCGTCTGCCCTCGGTCCAGCGGTCTCGGAGGTACCGGGGGCCACGGAGTCCCTCGAGGCGCCGCCGGTCTCCCCGGTTCTGGTCATGTCGGAACCCGACCCGGGCGCTGTGGCCTGCTTGTCCGACGGCCGAGTGGTGCTGCAGGTTGGCGCCGCGCCCATCCGGTGGGCGGCCGTATCCGATGACGGCGGGCACAGCTACGGACCGCTGCAGCCGATCGAGGAACTGCCCGATCCCGGCAGCGCCGGCTCACTGATCCGGTTCGACGGGCTGCCAGCCTTGGGCGGACTGGCCGCACCGGTAAGCAGCCACTGGATCCTGGCCGCCAACTGCCAGGATGCCGTGCTGAACCGGAATGTGGTGCTCAGCCTGTCGCGCGACGACGGGGAGTCCTGGCCGCACAAACTCACTATCTGGGGCAGTGGAGCCAGCGGTCCGGCCGTGGTGCGGCTGGCCGACGGCCGGATTGGCGTGCTGTACGAGCGCCAGGGCGGCCGCGAACTGGCCTTCGCCACTGCTGATCCGGGGATGCTGCGGGCGGCCTGGCCCCGCGGGGCGGTGACGCGGAAGGCCGACGAAGGCACCGGTGGGTCGCGGCCAGAGACAGGCCCACTTCCGGTGGCAAGGGACTATCCGTTGCGCTTCGACATGGTGCTGCAGGCGATTGTCGGTGCGGACGAAGGACGGCCGGAGCCGGGCTATCGGGCCGGGGACATGCTCGTTTTCGCCGGACGGGCGCGGGTTTTGGGGCCGGAGTACCTGAGCGTTCAACTTTCCGGCGCGTTCGACAACCTCGGGGATTTTCCGCCGCAGCAACTCGGGCCGGGTGGGGAGGCACACTACTTCCATCCCGTCCACACGGTGAGCGCCGCCGACGTCGCTGCCGGCCGTTTCACCGTGGTCTTTACCTGCACTGCAGCCCCGGTAGACACCGCTTCCGGAAGTGCCGCGGTGGTGGGCCGAACGCGGGAGTTCAGCCTCGACGTCGTGAGCGGAGAAATCGGCGAGGGGTGACGCGGCTCTCTGCCTCCTCGGGAGTGTTCTCCCGGTAGCAGTGTGCAAGGATTTAACCGGGATCAACAACGCCGCCGTTACGGTAGCGAAGACGCAGAACGGAGTGGGAGTGCAAGACAAGGACCCAGACCAGGAATCCATGTCGCCCATGACTCCGCAGGCGGGAATGCTGCCGATCATCAAGCCGAAAAACGTTCCTGTTCCCGACGCCGGTTCCGGCCGTTCCACGGCCCCGGCACGCACCGGCTCCGCCGCCGGACCGCAGCCCACCCATCCTCCCGTGCCGCGCCCGACGGACCGGCCGGTGGCCAAGCAGGTCAAGCCCGTTCCGACCGGAACCACGCCGCTGCGTGCTTCGGCGGCTGCATCACGCTCCAACGCGGCGGCCCGCCGGATGCTGCGCAAGCTGGTGCAGGGCGAGGCGCCTCCCACCGCACCGATGAGCATTGTGGAGCGGCTGGCCGGCAGCCCGTACGCGAACCCGATGATCCAGGCAGCCGGAATCGATGCCTCCGCGCGGATCACGTTGGACTTTGCCCTGGATGTGGCGGAAACCATGTTCCGCTATGGAGCCGGCGCGCTGGAGGTGGAGACCAGCATCATTGCCGTCACGGCGGCGTTCGGCCTCAGCGACATCGACGTGGACATCACGAACCAGTCCGTGCTGATCAACTACGCCAAACCGGACACTGTGCCGATCACCGTGATGCGCGTGGTGCGTTCCTGGACCAACAACTACGCCGGACTGTCCCTGGTGCACGAACTGGTCACCGACATTGTCAACGGCGGAGTGGGCCGCAGCGAAGCCAAGGAGCGGCTGCAGGAAATCACCTCCCGCCCCAAGCCCTTCCCTCGCTGGATGGCCATCGGCGCCGGCGGCGTTTTTGCCGGAGCGATCGTTGCGTTCCTGGGCGGCAGCATTTTCGCAGCCCTGGTGGGCAGTATCTCCACCCTGTTGATGGGGTTGGTGGGGAAGAAGCTGAGCAAGTGGCGGATGCCGGACTTCTTCATCACCGGCATCGGCGCTTGCCTGGCCACCGTGATTGCACTGGTGTTCTGGGCACTGCACGTGCCGTTGAGCCCGGCGCTGGTGATCGCGGGCGGGATCCTGTTCCTGCTGCCCACCGGACGCTTGGTCTCAGCCACACAGGACGCCATCAACGGCTTCCCGGTCACCGCTTCCGGGCGTTACCTCTCCGCCTTCTTCACCTTTGCGGCCATAGCCGCGGGCGTCGCGGTGGGGCTGGTGGGAGGCACCATGACCGGCATCAGCCTCCCCGAAGTCTTCGTGCAAGGCGAGGGGAACTACCCCTATGTGGTGCGGGCGCTCCTGCTCATGGTGGCGACGATGGCCATCTGCATGACCGAGCAGACCAAACTGAACATGCTGCTGCCCACCGCCGCCGTGGGCCTGGTGGGTCTGCTGATCTACGACTTCGTCTTGTGGGCAGGAATCGGGGACCGGATCGCGCCGGCCGTCGGTGCCGTGGTGATTGGTTTCCTAGGCCGCATTGTCGGCCTGCGGATGGGCTCGCCGCAGTTGGTGGTGGCCGTCCCTGCGGTGCTCTTCCTGCTGCCCGGACTGTCTGTGTTCCGGTCCATCTTCGAACTGACCGTCAACTCGGAGGCGCCGTTCAACGGCATTCTGGGGCTGTTCGGTGCGTTGACGGTGATCCTGGCGATCGCCGGCGGCGCGGTGCTGGGCGACAACTTGGCCCGCCCGTTCACCAAGGGACTGGGATCGAACGAAAGCCGGCGGGCCCGGCGCCGGTAGGGCGCTGGGGGAAGCGCGGGTCGGAGCCGCCGGAAGGACGCCGGTCTGGGCGCTCTCGAAACCGGCGCATGCTTATGCCGCCGTGCCGGACGCCGGCAGGTCGGAGCCGCCGGACCAAGCCGGGCCCGCTGGCCCGACGCGCGCCGGATCAGGCTGGTTCGTTCTCCGGGAAGATCTGTCCCTCCGGGGTGCGCTTCTCCGCCTGGAAAGCGTCTTCGGCCCGGCCGTAGGCCCAGTAGCCGGAGATCGAGACCTGCTCGCGGGACAGTCCGTGGTCCTTGAACAGGACGTCGCGCAGCGACTTCACCTCGCCGCGCTCGCCGTGGACGAAGGCATCCACCCGGCCCTCGGGCCATTCCAGGGCGGAGATAGCGTCACGCAGCATGGTTGCGGTCCCGGGTGTCTGTCCGCGGCGGAACAGCCAGTGGATCTGCAAGCCGGCCGGGGCGTCCAGTTCCTGCACGTCGTCCTCGGAGTCCACTTCCAGGAAGGCATGGCCACGGGCGTCCGGAGTCAAGGCTTCGACGGCGGCCGCAATGGCGGGAAGGGCCGAATCGTCGCCGGCAAGCAGGTACCAGTCGGCCTCGGGATCGGGGCGGTAGGCGCCGCCGGGGCCGTTGAACATCAGCCAGTCGCCCGGCTTGGCCTGCGCGGCCCAAGGCCCGGCCAAGCCTTCGTCGCCATGGACTACAAAATCGACGACGACTTCGCGCGTCTCGCGGTCAACTCGCCGCACGGTGTAGGTGCGGGTGACGGGGAGCTTATCGGCCGGCAGCGTTTCCTTGAGCTCGGCCACGTTGACCGGGAGTTCCACGTCGAGCGACGGATCCAGGAAGAAGATCTTGATGTAGGGGTCTGTCGCTGCCTTCGCTGCATACCTCTCGGCAAACGATTCGAAGGCCTCTCCGCTGGCATACACGCGGACCATGTGCTTCGAAAGCCACTCAGTGCGCGTCACCTGGAGGTTGGTCTGCACGCGCGGGGGCCGGCCGCTCCGTCCGGGGCGGGCGGGGGCTGCTGCCGGTTGCGTCTGCATAGGGGTACTACTCCTGACAAAGGGAAACTGCTACTTAGGGAAACCTAACCCACGTCCGAGTGATTCCCAATTTATGAGTAAAGGTCATCTTGGCGGCGTAACGGCCGCTCTTCATGGGGCTGGGCTTCTACCGTCGGCTGGCGGCGGGGCTTCTACCGCCCGCTGGCGGCGGGGCTTTTGCTGTCTACCAAGGCTTGGCCTCTGCTGTCCTTCCGCGGCCTGGCTTCAGCGCTCGGCATGCGCTGTCCATGTTCAGCAGGAACTGTCCATGTTTTGGCGTGACGCAAGCTCCTGACCTGCGGCAACGCCGAACGGCCCGCAAAACACACCTTCAAGATCCGGCCGGGCAGGCGGCGTTCCAGAGAAGGAGGGGCGGCATTCGCGCGGTGCGCGCTGCAGCTCCAGGGAGGGCGGACGTTCGTGTGGTGGCCCGCTGGCGACCACTCGGCTAACTTCGCTCCCATGTATCGGACTAACGTCCCATGTTTTGGGCCCGCTCCAAGCCCCTGACCTGCGACGATGCAAATGCCCTCGCCGAAACGTGGGAGCGAGTATCAGTTAGTCCGCCGGGGGAGCAGTGCAGGGCAGGCTGCCACGCCGCCCCGGACTCCGCGACCAACCAGCTGGGCCGCTCGGGCTCAGCGCAGCGCCCACGCTACCGGGTCGGCGTGCTGGGCGGCCAGCAGTTCGTTGACCCGGCTGAAAGGCCTTGAGCCGAAGAACCCGCGGGATGCGGACAAAGGGCTGGGGTGAGCGGTCTCGATCCGCGGCACGTGTTCCAGCACGGGTGCCAGTTGCTGGGCTTCCCGGCCCCAGAGCAGTGCCACCAGCGGGCCGCCGCGCTGGGCCAGTGCCCGAACCGCCAGTTCGGTGATTTGCTCCCAGCCCTTGTTCCGGTGCGAGCCGGCCTTGCCTGCTTCAACGGTCAGGCAGCGGTTGAGCAGCAGCACGCCTTGGTCGCTCCAGGCGCTCAGGTCCCCGTGCTGAGGCGGCCGGAAACCCAGGTCCATCTGCAGTTCCTTGTAGATGTTGGCCAGGCTTCGCGGCAGCGGCCGGACGTGCCGTTCCACAGCGAACGACAACCCGATGGAATGCCCCGGTGTGGGGTAGGGGTCCTGGCCGACGATCAGCACCTTGACCTTGGACAGCGGCCGCTGGAACGCCCGCAACACGTTCCCCGGCGCGGGCAACAGGGTTTTGCCGGCGGCTCGCTCGCCGTCCAGGTAGGAGGCAAGGTCCCAGAGCATCGGTTCGGCCGGCGCCAGCACCTCGGCCCACTCGGGGTGGATCACGCCGGCAAGTTCCTGCGGTGCGGCGAACGGATACGGGGCACCAAAGTCCGCGGCAGGCGGGTGGGCGGGCAGCGGAAAGAGGGCACCGTCGTCGTAGTTCACCGTTCTATCTTTGCGGATATCGGCCGCCGGCCGGCAATCAGGCCGCCCAAAGGGGAGTCAGCGACAGTCGCAGGGGATCGAATGACAGGCCTGTGATTCGCCCTTATCATGGAGGAGGTATTGATTGCCGCCGGCAAGTACTAGGAAGAGCAGGTGTGTTGTGGCAGGTTCGGCCGAGGCCAGTGCGTTTTCACTCGAGGCCGAGGTTGACGACGCCAGCCCGCTGAGCGAGCGCGACCAGCGGATGCTGGCGCTGGAGCGGCAGTGGTGGAAGTATGCCGGGGCCAAGGAACAGGCCATCCGCGAACTGTTCGACATGTCCGCCACGCACTACTACCAGATCCTCAATGCGCTGATCGACACCGAGGATGCGCTGGCGCACGATCCGATGCTGGTGAAGAGATTGCGTAGACTACGTACGTCCCGCCAGCGCGCGCGCACTGCTCGCCGGCTGGGCACCGACGCCTGATTCCGGGACCGCCCGGGAGGCCGGATCCCGACACTCCACCACCAAGGATGCAGCACCGCGATGACCAAGTACCCCCGGGATGAGTTCGACCAGGTCCCTGAAACTTCAGACCGCCACGGTGTGCATCGCGCCCGCATGGCGACGCCGAAGTCCAACGGCCTGGGCCTGATCATCCTGGCTGCCGTCTTGGCGCTGGCGGTCGGAGCCTTGTCCTTCTTCGTGCTGCCGCTGCTGGGGACCGGAGGGCCCTTCACCCCGGTCGCCGGCGCAACCAGCACCCCTGCCGCAACAGCCTCGGCATCGCCATCGGCAACGGCGGAGGAAAGCGAAAGCGCCACGGCGGAAGACACCACGGAGCCGACTGACGAGGCCACGCCGGAGCCCACCGAAGAAGCAATCGACGAGCCCACCGAAGAGGCCACGGCGGTCAACAAGCAGGATCCGGTGATGATCCTCAACGGTGCGGGCGTGTCAGGGCTGGCCGGCACGGTCTCGCAGACCGTGCAGAACGACGGCTGGACGATCGCCGTGGTGGACAACTGGGGCGGCGCACCGCTGGCCGGATCGGTGATCTTCTACAACCCGGGCCAGGAGGCCAACGCCCAGGCCCTCGGGGAACTGCTCGGCATTACCGACCTGCAGGAAAACGGTGACGTCTCGCAATACGTCACCGTGGCGCTCGGCCCCGGCTACCGCTAGGCGGCCGCACCTGGTTTTGAGGATTTCGGTTACGCCTCAATAACATTAAGTGTGCCTTAGGTCACTTTCTACTCCATGCGTAGATAGGGTGAAACCACCCTGCCGCTGAACCGTCTGTGGCAGAGGCGGAACTACTGAGTATGGAGAACACTATGGCGCTGGGAACCGTCAAATGGTTCAATGCGGAAAAGGGCTACGGCTTCATCACCGTGGACGAAGAAAATTCCGACGTATTTGTCCACTGGTCCGCAATCCAAATGGATGGGTACCGTTCCCTGGATGAAGGGCAGCGCGTGGAGTTCCAGATCGGTCAGGGCCAGAAGGGTCCGCAGGCCGAAGAGGTCCGGGTCGCTCCTTAGCAGGACATTAACGACGACGGCGGTGGAGGCTGGGTGCCTCCACCGCCTTTTTCGCCGGCTGGCTGAGCGGCGGATGGTCGTGCTGCTCGGCGAACGGAACATGCTGCGCCCCGGCCGGGCCCACCCCGCAGCTGCGCGCCGCGGTGGGCCCCACCGCGCCATGTAGTGGTCGCGCTGCGCCGTGGCATTGTTACGTTCGCGGACGGGCTACTCTTTCAGCGGCACGCCGCGGGCGTCGCGCTTGAACGGTTCCGCCCC
This sequence comes from Arthrobacter sp. NPDC089319, assembly GCF_040684925.1. NCBI lineage: Bacteria > Bacillati > Actinomycetota > Actinomycetes > Micrococcales > Micrococcaceae > Arthrobacter > Arthrobacter sp. NPDC089319. The sequence continues at coordinate 32,986 of NZ_JBFBGZ010000012.1, forward strand.
GACCAGGATCATGATGCCTTCGATGAAGCCCCACACGGCGCCGACGCCGAAGGTCAGGAAAGTGACCACGATCTGCAGCACGCCAATGCCGACGTAGCCGAGGTAGAACCGGTGGATGCCCAGGCCGCCCAGCAGGATGCCCAGCAGGCCGCCGATCAGCCGCGACTTCTGCTCCGGGTAGTAGTATCCCTGCGGAGCTCCGTAATACTGCTGCTGGCCGTAGGGCTGACCAGGTTGGCCGTATTGACCCGGCTGGCCCGGCCGGCCGTACTGCGGGCCGGGCTGGCCGTATTGGCCCGGCTGGCCCGGCTGACCCGGCTGACCCGGCTGCTGCGCGTATGGCTGTCCGGAAGCGCCAAAGTGCGGCTGGCCGGGAGTGCCTTGCTGTTGACCCGGGGCGCGTTGTTCCGAGGCACCGAACGGCGGCTGGCCAATGGGCTGTCCGGCGGGGCCGCCGTACGGCGGCTGGCCGATCGGCCTCGTCGGGTTGGCTCCCGTTCCCAACGGTTCGGTGGGGTTGCTGGCGTTCTTCTCGTCGCCTGATTCAGTCATGGTTTCTCCGACCTTGCCCGTCGCCGGGCTGCTCACAGATGGTTTCTCTTACCAGCCAATCTACGCGGGAGGCCCCGGCCGTATCCATGGGGGTCCACCCTGATTGTTTGCCCGGGGTCGGTCAGGGTGATTCGCCCTCCGCGAAGTGGACCGATCGGGCCGCCCAACAGGTTGCACTCGACACCGTCGAGTGCTAATTATTGACTTAGCACTCTCGCGGGCCGACTGCTAAGAAGTCTCCGTGGGGGGTGAAACCCGCCACCTGATGTGAGGTGAGCGGCGCGGCGTACCGAAATCGCCGTCGTCGTAAGCCGTCCGTCGCGGGCACCGCAGGTGGCCAGCAGCCGTCAAAAGCTGCGTCCAGTGTCTATTGTCCAGAAGGGACGTAAGCCGCTATGGCAAAGATCATTGCATTTGACGAAGAGGCCCGCCGCGGCCTCGAGCGTGGACTGAACATCCTCGCCGACGCCGTAAAGGTAACCCTCGGCCCGCGTGGCCGCAACGTCGTACTCGAGAAGAAGTGGGGCGCTCCCACGATCACCAACGATGGTGTTTCCATCGCCAAGGAGATCGAACTGGACGACCCGTACGAGAAGATCGGCGCAGAGCTGGTCAAGGAAGTTGCCAAGAAGACTGACGACGTCGCCGGTGACGGTACCACCACCGCGACCGTTCTGGCCCAGGCCCTGGTCAAGGAAGGCCTGCGCAACGTTGCTGCCGGCGCCGACCCGCTGAGCCTCAAGCGCGGCATCGAGAAGGCTGTTGACGCCGTCACCGCCGAGCTGATCGCTTCCGCCAAGGAAATCGAGACCAAGGAACAGATCGCCGCCACCGCGTCCATCTCCGCCGGAGATCCGCAGATCGGTGAGCTGATCGCCGAGGCCCTGGACAAGGTCGGCAAGGAAGGCGTCGTCACCGTCGAGGAGTCCAACACCTTCGGCCTGGAGCTGGAGCTCACCGAGGGCATGCGCTTCGACAAGGGCTACCTGTCGGCTTATTTCGTCACCGACGCCGAGCGCCAGGAAACGGTCCTCGAGGATGCCTACATTCTGATCGTCAACTCCAAGATCTCCAACGTGAAGGACCTGGTTGGCATCCTGGAGAAGGTCATGCAGTCCGGCAAGCCGCTGCTGATCATCGCCGAGGACGTCGAGGCTGAGGCCCTGGCCACCCTGATCGTGAACAAGATGCGCGGCACCTTCAAGTCCGTGGCTGTGAAGGCTCCGGGCTTCGGCGACCGCCGCAAGGCCATGTTGGCCGACATCGCCATCCTTACCGGCGGCCAGGTCATCGCCGAAGAGGTCGGCCTGAAGCTGGAGAACGCCACCCTGGACCTGCTGGGCCAGGCCCGCAAGGTGGTTGTCACCAAGGACGAGACCACCATCGTCGAAGGTGCCGGCGAAGCCGACGCCATCGCCGGCCGCGTCAACCAGATCCGTGCCGAGATCGACAACTCCGATTCCGACTACGACCGCGAGAAGCTGCAGGAGCGCCTGGCCAAGCTGGCCGGCGGCGTGGCAGTCATCAAGGCCGGTGCCGCAACCGAGGTTGAGCTCAAGGAACGCAAGCACCGCATTGAGGACGCCGTCCGCAACGCGAAGGCTGCCGTTGAGGAAGGCATCGTCGCCGGTGGCGGCGTGGCCCTGATCCAGGCCGGCGCCAAGGCATTCGCCAACCTCAGCCTCGAGGGCGACGAAGCAACCGGCGCCAACATCGTCAAGGTTGCCATCGACGCTCCGCTGAAGCAGATCGCCCTCAACGCCGGCCTGGAGCCGGGCGTTGTGGCGGACAAGGTCCGTGGGCTGGGTGACGGCCACGGCCTGAACGCTGCCACCGGCGTGTACGAGGACCTGCTGGCTGCCGGTGTCAACGACCCGGTCAAGGTGACCCGCTCTGCCCTGCAGAACGCGGCCTCCATCGCCGGTCTGTTCCTGACCACCGAAGCCGTTGTCGCCGACAAGCCGGAGAAGGCCGCTCCGGCCATGCCGGGCGGCGACGAGATGGGCGGCATGGGCGGCTTCTAAGCTTCCCAGCCACTACCTCGGCCTGGTCAACAGGCCACGGTTTACGCGAGGCGCGGTTCCCAGCACGGGAGCCGCGCCTTGCGGCTTTAACCCCGGTTCCCGCGCAGCCAGTCCGGGCCCTCAAGCTGCCAGACGTCCAGCTCGGCGGTGAGATTGCGCCGGGCACTCTCCAGCCACTTTTCCCGCGCCGCAGGTGTCCGGTACAGCGGGTCCAGGTCCAGCAGTCGGCGGACGACGGCGGTGCGTCCGGCGGCGAAGTCGGCGTCGGCCACGTCGGCATAGTCTTGGCGGACGGCCCGGACATAGCTGCGGTACTCCGCCGGCGTTCCGCCGAGTACGGCCAGATCGGCATCGCACAACAGCGCCCCGGATTCGTCCTGCGGGTCGGGGGAGTGGTCCGCCGTGAGCAGGACCAGCCGGACCACCTCGGCAGTCTCGCCAGCACTGATGCCCGCGGCCGGCAGGCTGGCTGCGGCCAGTTCGGCGGACTCCTGTTCGTCCTGGCCGGCTTGGCCGTTGTAGACCGCATCGTGGAACCAGGCTGCCAGCCACACGGTGCGCTGCCGGGGCCCGGCGCCAACGGGCGGCGCGAGTTGACCCAGCGCTTCCAAGACCGCCAGCAGATGGCCGGGGCCGTGATAGTGACGGTGCGGCTCCGTCCAGCGCTCCAGCAGGTCGCGGCCCAGATCCTCCTGCCCGGGCAGCAATTCGTTCCACCGCCGCAGCAGTACGCGGCGAAGTTTTTCCGGGCGCTGCCGGGCGGGAACCCGCAGCCCGCTGGCCTGCAGCCGGCGGGTCAGTTCGCCGCCGCTGACCTCCACTGCTCCCAACTCGACCAGCTCGCGGTAGCGGCTGACCGGTACGTCGTAATGGTCCCGGTCGAAGGCCCGCTCGCGGATCCCGGCGGCCGCGGCGAAGCGGTGCAGCTCGGCCAGCGAGCTGTCCGAGACGAGGTGTGAGAAGTGCGTGCCGTGGGCCGGCCAGAGCGGAGGATCGATAAGTATTGCCACCTGCCCAGCCTAGGGCCAGGATTGTCGGCCGGATCTGAAAAGATGGAAATCATGACTATCACTGCTGCCGCCGACGGCTCCGCCCTCGGCAACCCCGGACCGGCCGGCTGGGCTTGGTACATCGACGACACTGCCTGGGCCGCCGGCGGCTGGCCGCAGGGCACCAACAACCAAGGCGAGCTGATGGCCGTGCTGGATCTGTTCCGGGCAACCGCGCACGTGTCCCAGGAGCACTTGCGCGTGCTGTGCGACAGCCAGTACGTGATCAACTGCGTGACCAAGTGGATGCCGGGCTGGAAACGGCGCGGCTGGAAAAAGGCCGACGGGAAACCGGTGCTGAACGTTGACCTGCTCAAGGACATCGACGCCGTGATCAAGGGGCGCAGCTACGAGTTCGAATGGGTCAAGGGCCACGCCGGACACCCGCTGAATGAGGCCGCCGACGAACGGGCCCGCGCCGTGGCGGTGGCCTTCCAGAACGGAACCGGCGCACCGGCGGGTCCGGGCTTCCCGGGCGGACCGGGCACCTCGGGCAGTGCGGTCCTGGGCGCTGGGTCGGCCGGCGCAGCCCGTGCCGCAACAAGCCCTGCGGGACGCCCGGCGGCGGAGCCCCTTGCTGCCCGCAACGGGACACGTCACCCGGTGGCAATGACCCCTGAACCGGATCTGTTCTCCGAACTGGAAGACTTCGCCGGCGACGAGGCGGCCGAGGACTCGCCGGAAGAGCTGGTGGTGCGGTTGGAACAGCAACTGCTCAGCCCCGCGGTCCGCGCGGACTTCGGCCGGCTGGCTGTGCTGCTGCACCCTGACTTTGCCGAGATCGGCGAAGCCGGCCGGATGTGGACGCGGGACGCGATGATCAGCGAACTCCAGGAAAGTCCGGAGCTGGATGCCTCGCTGGAGGTCTTCGCCGTCGAACGGCTCGGCGAAGACAGCATCCTGCTGACCTACCGCAGTGTCCGCCGCGAGGGATCCGCCCTGCGCAGTTCGCTCTGGCTCCGGGACGGCCAGCAGTGGCGCCTGCGCTTCCACCAGGGCACGCCCGAACAGGGCTGAGCGGCGGCGCCCGGACCCGGCCGGACAGTGTTCAGGCCAGGAACATCCTGGCGTTGGCTTCCTCCGCCTGCAGGTACTGCTGCGAGGCGTGGGACAGTGCAGCGTTGATGCTGGCCAGGGATTCCTCCACCTTCAGCTGGGTGCCCCGCCAGTCCGTCACGAGCTGCTGGAAGTTCGCAGCCGCCGCGCCCGTCCAGAGCGACTCCAACTCGCGCAGTCCGGACTGCATGGTGTTCACCTCCGCCTGCAGCCGCCCGATGGTGCCCTGCACCGCCATGCTCTTGGCGGCGAGAGCCTCGCTGTCTACTTGGAATACGGCCATGGTGTCCTCCGCTGCTGGTGTACCTATCCGACACCGTTCAGGTTAGGCAGCGGCGGAAGCAGCCGCGAGGCTCCGGCCGCCGGATGTGGATAACCCGACGCGTCGGGAGCGTTGTGGATTAGCCCAGGTCGAAGGGCTCGTCCTCGTCCGCCTGCGGATGGTAGGGGATCCGGATGGACATGGTGGCGCCACCGCCCGGGGTTTCCGTCAGCCGGACCGTGCCGTCGTGCTGGGCCACCAGGGCCGCAACGATGGCCAGGCCCAAGCCTGTCCCGCCGGTTTCGCGATGGCGTGAGGTGTCCGCCCGGTAGAAGCGTTCGAACACCCGTGCAGCCTCGTCCTCGGAGATGCCCGGTCCGTGGTCGCGGATCTCGAGGACGGAATCCAGCCGGTCATCGATCACCGGCTGGACGCCGACGGCGATCTCCAGCGGCGAGCCCTCGGGAGTGTAGCGCAGGGCGTTGGTGACCAGGTTGGCCACTACCTGGCGCAGCCGGGCCTCGTCGCCGAGGATGGGGGCCGGACGCGGCGAGCCGCCGTCGAGCCCCACCACGGTGATTGCGCGGTCCGGCGCGCTGGCCCGCGCGTCCAAAGCGGCATCGTTGCCGAGCAAAAGGAGGTCCAGCTGCTTGGCTTCGAGGGGACGCTGTTCGTCCACCCGGGCCAGCGTCAGCAGGTCATCCACCAGTTGGCCCATGCGCTTGGCTTCGCTTTCGATTCGGCCCATCGCGGCGCCGACGTCTTCCGGCGACTGCAGCGCGCCGTGCCGGTACAGCTCGGAAAAGCCCCGGATGGTGACCAGCGGGGTGCGCAGCTCATGCGAGGCATCCTGGACGAAACGGCGCATCCGCTGTTCGGAAGCGGTACGGGAGGCGAAGGCCGTTTCGATGTGGGCGAGCATGGCATTCAACGAACTGGCGAGCCGGCCGACCTCGGACGCGGGATTGACCACCTCGACGCGGCGTGAGAGGTCGCCGGCGGCAATGGCTGCGGCTGTTCTGTCCACCCGGCTCAGGGGCTGGAAGGACCGGGTCACCGCCAGCCAGGCGATGCCGATGGCCGCGACCGTCGACGAGACACCGATCAGAAGCGTGCTCACCGAAACCTTGTTGAAGGTCTCGTTCACCTCGTTGTAGCTCACCGCAACTGCTACGGAGCCGGCACCATTTTGCAGCGGCGTCACCCACACCCGCCAGCCGTCGCTGTCCCGCTCGATCCCCGGAACGAAGAAACCTTTGCCTTCAACGGTGGCCGCCTCGTCCGGTGAAATGGCCGGCAGGTCCGGGCGGTCCTCGGGGTTGTTGGTATCGATGCTGATCTGGCCGTCGCGTGACAGCAAAGCGCCGTAGTACCGCTCTGACGGGTAGGGGTTTTGGGTGGGGTTGGTCGCCTCGCGGACCAGGAAGGAGGAGATAGCCTGGCGGTTCTTAATCAGGTCAGCGTCGAGCTGTTTCACCAGCGTGTCATGCAGCAGGGTCAGGGTGAGCACCGAAATGACCGTCAGGGTGGCCACCATGAGCACACCCATAATCAGGACAAGTTGCGACCGTAGGGATGCTGACCTCCAGCGTTCGACCATCGATCAGCGGCGGTCGGCCGTACGCAGCAGGTAGCCCACGCCGCGCTTGGTCTGGATCAGCGGCGGCGTATCCGGATTCGTGTCGATTTTCCGCCGCAGGTAGGAGATGTAGGACTCGACGATGGAGGCGTCGCCGTTGAAGTCGTACTCCCAGACATGGTCCAGGATCTGCGCCTTGGACAGCACCCGGTTGGGGTTCAGCATCAGGTAGCGCAGCAACTTGAACTCGGTGGGGGAGAGGTCGATGACTTCGCCGCCGCGGCGGACTTCATGCGCGTCGTCGTCGAGCTCCAAATCATCCACCGAGATGACCGCGTCGTCCTCCAGCAGAGGCCGGGTGCGGCGGAGCACGGCCCGGATCCGGGCCACCACTTCGTCCAGGCTGAACGGCTTGGTCACGTAGTCGTCGCCGCCCACGGTCAGGCCGGTGACTTTGTCTTCGGTCTCGTCCCGGGCGGTCAGGAAGACCACCGGAAAATGCCGGCCGGAGGCCCTGAGCTTACGGGTTACGGTGAACCCGTCCATGTCCGGGAGCATGACGTCAAGCACAGCCAGATCGGGCATATGCTCTTCGGCAGCGTCCAAAGCCTCGCGGCCATTGGCGGCAGCAACTACCTCGAAGCCGGCGAACCGAAGTGAAGTCGACAGCAGTTCACGGATGTTCGGCTCGTCGTCGACGACCAGCAGTTTGGCTTCCGGCTCAGACTTTTTCACGTTCCCAGTGTGCTCCGGGTTTCTGGGAGTTTGCTGAATGGATGCTGCAGGCAATCATGACCTGTGCTGGGGACGGCGCAGCGGTCAGCTGCGGCGGCTGAACAGTTCCACCGGGGCAAGCACGCCCTGCCGGACTCCCGCCGCCAGGTTCCCGATCTTTAGCTTGGCGTCGGTGCCCATATGCAGGTGCATGCCCAGCGGTGGAGCGCCGGAATCGGACATCTTGTCCTGGGTCCGCTGCAGGAACTCGACGGCGAAACCGTGCCGGTTGCGTTCGCCCTCCAGCCGGAAGCCGGCCGCCGTCAGGGCCGCAAGATATCCGGTCCGGTCTTCCAGGAAGGACGAAGCGGGCGTCGATGCCCAGGGCAGCGGGTACTGCGGAGCGTTCGCGGACATGGACATGATGTCGTAGAGAGCAAAGATGCCGCCCGGCTTCAGCACACGGTATATCTCGCGGAAGGCGCCCGCCTTGTCGGGAAGGTTCATGCCTACGTGCAGCATGGTCGCCGCATCGAAACTGCCGTCCTCGAACGGCAGCTCCAGGGCGCTGGCCACGCTGAACTGAACCAGCGCCTCCAACCCGGAGCGCCGGGTGAGTGATTCGGCCGTCCGCACTGACCCGGGTGTCAGATCCACACCGTGGACTGTGACTCCCAGATGGTGGGCCAGATAGCGGGCGGGCCCGCCAATCCCGCTGCCGACGTCCAGCACCCGCATGCCAGCCCGCAGGCCCGCCCCTTCCGCCACCGACTGCGTGGCGTCGGTGCCGCCGATGTGCAATTGGTCCGCCGCCGCCAGCACGTCCGGGTCGATGTTGTCCGGATCATGGCCAAGCGCAGCCAATCCGTCCAGGATGAGTGCCTCCAGGCCGGGGTGGTCATAGTGGGCGGCGACGTCGTCTTCGATGTCCATGGCAGCCTCCAACGGGTCAGGATGCCACGAGTGTACGCCCGCACTGACGCCGTCCTTCCGCCCGCGGCAAGCTGGGACACCGGCACTCCGCGGGGAAGACAGGGCGGAGGTGGTTACCCCTGCACCACGTCCTTGGCGTCCTTGATGGTGTAGGCGTAGCCCTGTTCGGCCAGGAAACGCTGCCGCTTGGCGGCGAAGTCCTGGTCCAGCGTGTCCCGCGCCACCACGGTGTAGAACCGCGCGGACCGGCCGTCCGCCTTGGGCCGCAACAACCGGCCCAGCCGCTGGGCTTCCTCCTGCCGGGAACCGAACGATCCGGAAACCTGGATGGCCACGGTGGCTTCGGGCAGGTCGATGGAGAAATTGGCCACCTTGGAGACAACCAGCGTCTGCAGCTCCCCGCGGCGGAACGCGTCGAACAGCCGCTGCCGTTCCTTGACCGAGGTGCCGCCCTTGATCACCGGCGCATCCAGGTGCTCGGCGATCTCGTCCAGTTGGTCGATGTACTGCCCGATCACCAGCAGCTGTTCGCCCTCGTGCGCCTTCACCAGCGCATCCACCACCGGTGTCTTGGTCGGCGAGGTCGCGCACAGCCGGTACTTGTCGCCGTCGTCGGCCATGGCGTACGCCACCCGCTCGTCCCGCGGCAGATCCACCCGGACTTCCACGCAGTCGGCCGGAGCGATGTAACCCTGCGCTTCGATGTCCTTCCACGGGGCGTCGTAGCGTTTGGGCCCGATCAGCGAGAACACTTCGCCCTCGCGGCCGTCCTCGCGCACCAAGGTGGCGGTCAGCCCCAGCCGCCGCCGCGCCTGCAGGTCCGCCGTCATCCGGAACATCGGGGCCGGCAGAAGGTGCACCTCGTCGTAAATGATCAGGCCCCAGTCGTTGGCATCCAGCAGCTCAAGGTGTGGGTACAGTCCTCCGCGGCGCATGGTCAGCACCTGGTAGGTGGCGATGGTGACCGGCCGGATTTCCTTGACCGAGCCGGAGTATTCACCTACCTCCTCGGCGGTCAGCGAGGTCCGCCGGACCAGCTCGTCTTTCCACTGCCGCGCGGAGACGGTGTTGGTGACCAGGATCAGCGTGGTGGTGGAACTGGTGGCCATGGCAGCCGCGCCCACCAGCGTCTTGCCGGCACCGCAGGGCAGCACCACCACGCCGGAACCGCCGGCCCAGAAGTTCTCCACGGCCAGCCGCTGGTACGGCCGCAACTGCCAGCCGCCCGGTTTCGCAGATTCGGCCAGCGCGATCGGATGCGGCCTGCCGTCGACGTAGCCGGCCAGGTCCTCCGCAGGCCAGCCGAGCTTGAGCAGCAACTGCTTGAGCTGCCCGCGCTGCGAGGAGTGCACCACCGTGGTCTCACCGTCGATCCGCGGTCCCAGCAGCGGCTGGATCTTCTTGGCGTGCATGACTTCTTCGAGCACCGGGTAGTCGGTGGTGCGCAGCACCAGGCCATGCTGCGGGTCCTTCTCCAGCCGCAGCCGCCCGTACCGGGACATGGTTTCCTCAATGTCCACCAACAGCGCGTGCGGCACCGGAAAGCGCGAGTAGTTCAGCAGCGTGTCCAGCACCTGTTCGGCATCCAGCCCGGCGGCGCGGGCGTTCCAGAGTCCCAGCGGCGTGATCCGGTAGGAATGCATATGCTCCGGCGCCCGCTCCAGCTCCGCGAACGCTGCGATGGCATGCCGGGCCTCGTTCGCCTGCTCATGGTCCACCTCCAGCAGGATGGTCTTGTCGCTCTGGACGATCAAGGGTCCGTCGGCCATTCAGCTGCCCTCCAGTAGTTCAATGTCCATCACCCGGTGGATGGAGACGGTGCGCTCGCTGTCGCGGTCCGGATCGAACACCCGAAGCCTGCCGCCGCTGACGGACAGCGGCAGCATGACCTGCCGCCGGTGGTTGCCGTCCGGATCCACAATCCCGATCCGCACCCGCTGCTTCAACCGGATGGCGGTCCGCAGCGTCTCCAGCGTCAGCAGCGGCCCCGCCTCAACGGCCGGACGGGCCGGGATCCCGGTGCTCCGCAGCGCGGCGAGTTGCGCGTCGGTCGCCTCGGCGCTGAGTTCCCATGGATGGGTTTTCACCGGGAACGACGACGGCGCCGGGCCGGCTTTCGCCGTCGCGGCACCGTCCGCCGGGGTGCCGTCCGCAGCGAAACCGCCGCCGCTGCCGCGCCCGCCGCCGATGCCGGCCACACCGCCCAGCGCCACGCCGTCGTCGGCCTCCGGCGCCGGCGCATAGCCATACTGGCGCAGCGCGGCGAGCAGATCGCGGGCCGCAGTGCGCGAAACCGCCACCGTGGGGGCCAGCCGGCGCAGGCCCAGGCGGCCGGTGCGCGGGTCGGCGAGCAGGTCGGTCAGCGTGTTCTCGTCATCGCTGCGCAGGAAGCTGGCGGCCGCACCGAGCCGCAGCGCACCGTGCCGGGATGCGGTGTCCTCCACTAGGTACTGCAGCGGCTGCGGCACGTCGGTGGCCGAGTGGCGGGTCAGGAAGCCGAGGATCCCGGCCGCGTCGCGCCCGGCGTCCAGCGCACGCCTGATGCTGTCCGCCGAGAACCGGTAGATGGCGGCCGGACCCTGGCCTTCGGCGGTGGACAGGAGGGACAGCTCGGCGGCGATGTCCGGCGCCAGATAGCCGGGAGCCACCGCGGTCAGGTCCGCCTGCAGCACGAATTCGACCAGGGGCTCCGGCAGCTGATCGGCCAGCAGCTCGGCGGCGTCGGCAAGCCTGTCCTGCGCCAGTGCGCGTCCCAGTCCGGTCAGCGCGCCGGACCCCACCAGGCCCAAGCGTGCCGCCTCGGCGAGGATGCCCGGCACCAGCCGTTCAAACCGGCGCTGCTGCCGCGGCCGGCGCCAGACCAAGTAGCCGGTGACCGCTTCCGGGGAGGGAGCCGGGGTGCTGCCGGTGGCGTTGGCATCCGGTATGAGGTCCGTTTCAACGTCCGGTCCGCCGGGCCGGCCTGCGGAAGCCGGCGGCAGGCACAGTTCTTCCAGCGCCTCCAGCACTCGGCGCCGGACGGCCGGCGCATCGGGCCGGGACGCTTCGGCGGCCAGGGCATTAATGGCGGTGTCCGACGGCGTCCTGCCGCCCACCAGCGAGGGCGCGCGGTCCAGCTGCAGCCAGGCCGATGCGAGCAGCAGCCACTGGTCTTGGCGCGCCAAGGAGGCGAACATGGCGTCGGCGTGGACCACCCAGCGGGAAGTATCGACGTCCAGCACGAGCAGTCCGGCGGCGGCTGCCAGCTCCAGCAGCCAACTGGTTTCGTCCGCGTCGATCCGCAGGGCATCCGCCAGCCGCCGGACCTCGCGGACGCCCACACCGCCTGCGCGCAGCGTGGCAACCGGGCCGCGGTGGACCTGGTCCAGCAGCTCGGACACCAGCCGCAGCGTCTCGGCCACGGCGGAGTAGGCCGCATTGTCGCGCAGTGAATTCCGGACCTGCGCGGCAGCTGTTGCGGGCGGCAGGGTGTGCCACGGGTCGGCCACTGCGCCGCCGCGGACCGCCAGGCCGACCGGCCAGGGGAGCTCCACGTGCGACGCGTCGATGGGCACCAGCAGTCCGTGCGCCGCCAGCCAGTCGATCGGTGACGTGGCTTCGCGGGGGCCGGTGCCGGCCAGCAGGTGCGGCAGCGCGCCGAGCGGGGAACGGCGGAACTTTCCGAGCAGTTCGTCGGTGTGCTCCGGTGCCCGCGCCATCAGCGCCGGCCAGGTCAGCGGGTCGGCCAGCCAGCAGTCGAGGGCGGCGGCCGCCGTGCCGGCGTCTTCGTCCCCCTCAAGAAGAGGGAGCTCAGCCGGCAGCTCGTAGCCGGACTCGCGCAGCAGCCGCACCGTGTGAACCAGATGCTCCGCGGCCACCGTGCTGGCGGCGGCCAAGGCGGCATAACTGCGCCCCAGGCCGGCCGGGTACGGCCCGAGCGCTTCGGCCAGGCTGGCCACTGGAAGGTAGGCCGGGGGCAGCAGGAGGTCCCCGCCGTCGTCGGCTGTAGAGGCGCCTGCGTCAGATGAGGGAAGTTCCACGCGCACCAGCAGGGCGAGGCCCCGCAGGCGGTCCAGGTAAGAGTCCAGGTCCTGCCGGCCGGCTGTGCCCGCCGGCTGCAGCAGCAGGGCACGCAGGGAGCGGGCGTCGGCGGCGCGGCCGGCATCAACATCGGTGCTCAGCACCACTGCCTCAAGCACTTCCAGCTCGGGCCGGGAGAGGTTCTCCAGCACCCGCTGGAGGCTGATCCGGGTGCAGGCCCGGGCGGCTAGCGCGGAAAAGTCCGGTACGGGCGGCAGGCAGAGGTCCGGCCGGGCGCTGAACAGCCGGCACAATTCGGCGTCGCTGCGGGCGGCCAACTGGCCGGCCAGGGCGCGGATGGATGACACCGGATTAACGTTACCCCGCACCGCTGCGGCCGACGCCGCCCGGCCGACACGCCCTTCGCCGGCAGCGGTGGTGCCGCTAGCTGCTGCGGCGACGCCGGATGCTGCCGGCCATCAGCAGCACCATCAGCACGAAGGCGATAGGGAAGCAGAACCATGCCAGGCCCATGAAACCGGTCCACACCGGGGTGCCGGTCATGGCGGCGGCCAGAATCACGCCGAGGCTGCCCAGCCCTGCCAGCAGGAGGACGACGGCTGAAAGGACCAGCACGCGGTGCAGTGCACCCGACTCGGCGGGGCGGGGCGCATTCTGGGCGGGGACTGTTCCGGACATGGCACCAGATTAACTCCCGGCCGTGCCGCGGCCCAATCCCGCCCGCATGCCGGGAGCGGAAACGGCCGCGCGCCGGACTCCGCCGGCGGCGGAACAAGCTAATCTAGAGACAGACTTTCCCCGCCACGCCGCGGCCGCGCCTGTGGCCGGTGTACTGCTGGCGGGGCACATGGTAAGAACGCAGCAGCGGGCGGTACCGCCGCGACATTTAAGCAGAACGAGGTAAGCAAAGTGCCCATCGGCAAAGTCAAGTGGTTCGACACGGAAAAAGGCTTCGGTTTCCTAGCCAGCGAAGACGGCCAGGAAGTGTTCTTGCATGCTTCGGCGCTGCCGGCCGGCGTCAAGGACGTGAAGGCGGGTACCCGGATGGAGTACGGCATCGCCGACGGGCGCCGCGGCCCATCCGCGCTGTCTGCCCGCATCCTCGACGCGGCTCCCTCGGTGGTGCGCGCAACGCGTAAGCCGGCCGAGGACATGGCCGTCATCACCGAAGACCTGATCAAGCTGCTGGATGGCATCTCCAACGGGCTGCGCAAGGGCCGCTACCCGGAACGCTCCCACGCCTCCAAGGTTGCTGCGGTGCTCCGCCGTGTGGCCGACGACCTGGATGCCTAAGCGGACTTGATGACTGAAAACCTGATCGACTCCGGCGCTGAAACTGCGCCCGTGGAGCAGCCCGTCGCCGGTGGGCCCGAGGCTGCGGCCGCGCCCCGGCGGCGGGCTGCGCGCCGCACCGCCAAGCTTGACCTAGTCCTGGCCGCCGCGGTGGACCGCGCCCGGGAGGGCGTGCTGGAGATCGCCCCGGCCGAACAAATCGGTGAACACGCCGGCAGCTACGCCGACGGCGACCGCTTGGTCACCCACCGGTTCGAGGCGAAGCTGGCGGGCTACGCGGGCTGGCAGTGGTACTCCACGTTGGCTCGAGTCCCGCGCGGCAAGGAGGCTACGGTTTGCGAAGTGGGCCTCCTCCCGTCCGAGGGTTCGCTGCTGGCTCCCGAATGGGTGCCGTGGGCGGACCGGGTGCGCCCTGAAGAAGTGGCGGCTGCGGCCGAAGCAGAAGCGGCTGAGGCGGCTGAGGCGGCTGCGGCAACCGAGGCGCAGGACGACGCCGAGGAGGCTCCTACACCGGACGCGGGAGAAGTTCCTGCGGCTGAGAGCCAGGACGAGACCGCTGAAGTCGGTGCAGCCGTGGACGAAAATGCAGCGGACGAGGCGGCCCCGGCCAGCGCGGCCGCCGATGCTTCGGCTGGCGAAGGCCAGACAGACGCAGCCGAAACCAACGCGACCGAGGATTTCACCCAAGCCACGTCCTAACATCCGATCGACGAGGCAGGTTCTGCAGCCGGAAGGGGCGGTAAAGCATGTTTCGTTCGCTGCGGCTGTTCAATTACCGGATCTGGTTTATCGGCGCGCTGATCTCCAACGTCGGCACATGGATGCAGCGAACCGCCCAGGACTGGCTGGTTTACGACATCCTCACCGAGCAGGACGCCGCCGCCATGGGCATAGTGATGGCGCTGCAGATGGGACCGCAGCTGCTGATGGCACCCTGGGCCGGGCTGGTCGCCGACCGGTTCGACCGGCAAAAGCTGCTGATGGCCACCCAGATCTCGATGGCCGTGCTGGGCCTGGCGCTGGGCCTGATGGTGATGGCCGACGTGGCACAGCTGTGGCATGTGTACGCCTTCGCGCTGGCGCTGGGCATGGTGACGGCGGTGGATGCGCCGGCGCGGCAGACGTTCGTCTCGGACCTGGTCCGCGACGACTACCTGCCCAACGCGGTGGCGCTGAACAGCACCTCGTTCAACCTGGCCCGGATGATCGGTCCGGCCATTGCGGGCGTGCTGACCGTAGCCATCGGCCCCGGCCCGGTGTTCTTGATCAACTCCGCCACCTTCGCGGCAATGATCGCGGCGCTGCTGGCCATCCGTAGGCAGGAACTCCACCCACGGCAGAAGGTGGCCAAGGGCCGTGGCCAGATCATCGAGGGCTTCCGGTATGTAAAGGACCGGCCGGACCTGGTGGTAGTACTGGCCGCCATTTTCATCATCGGTACATTCGGGCTGAATTTCTCCGTTTTCGTGGCGTCCATGGCGCGCACCGAATTCGGCGGCCATGCCGGTGACTTCGGCGTGCTCTCCTCAGTGATGGCAGTCGGTTCGGTCACCGGGGCGCTGCTCAGCGCGCGCCGGGACAGGCCTCGGTTGCGCTATATTTTCGGTGCCTCGGTGGCCTTCGGTGTTGCCTGCACGGCGGCGGGCCTGGCCCCGACGGTCTGGCTCTTCGGGCTGGCTCTGGTGCCGGTGGGGGCTGCGGCCATCACCATCATGACCAGCGCCAACGCGTATGTGCAGACCACCACCGAGCCGATGATGCGCGGACGCGTGATGTCCTTGTATATGGCCATCCTGATGGGCGGAACCCCCATCGGCGCTCCGCTGGTCGGCTTGGTGTCCAACAGCTTCGGCCCGCGCTGGGGCCTCGGGGTGGCAGCGCTGTCCGGGGTGGCCGCCGCCGCCGTCGGGATTTTGTGGGCCTGGCGCGCGCACCACATGCGGCTGCGCTTCGACCGTTCGGCCCGGCGGAAGCTAAGCATCACCTATGGTGTGCCGGACCGGCAGGTCTGAGCCGGGGCCGGTCCGGACCAAAAGAAGGTTCGGACCGAAAGAATTCGGACCAAAGAATCGGATCCAAAGAATAAGGTCCGGCTCCCCGCGATCGGGAAGCCGGACCTTATTGATCTACGGTGCGGGACCTAGTCCTGCAGGCGCTCCACCACGTAGTCGATGCAGGCGAGCAGGGCGCTGACGTCTTCCGGATCGACGGCGACGAAGGTGGCAATGCGCAGCTGGTTGCGGCCAAGCTTGCGGTAGGGCTCCACATCCACCACGCCGTTGGCGCGCAGCACCTTGGCCACCGCTGCGGCATCAACTGACTCGTCGAAGTCGACGGTCGCGATGACGTTCGAGCGGTGTTCCGGGTTGACCACATACGGCGTCGCCAGCGCGGAGGCCTCGGCCCACTGGTACACCCGCCCGGCCGAATCGGCGGTACGGCCGGAAGCGAAGTCCAGGCCGCCGTTGCCGTTCAGCCACTGAATCTGCGCATTGAGCGTCACCAGGGTGGCCAGTGCGGGCGTGTTGTAGGTCTGGTTCTTCAACGAATTGTCGATCGCGGTTTCCAAGTTGAGGAAGTCCGGAATCCAACGGCCGGTGGCACCGATCTTGGCCGCGCGTTCCAGCGCGGCGGGGGAGAAGACACCCAGCCACAGGCCGCCGTCGGACGCGAAGTTCTTCTGCGGTGCGAAGTAGTAGACGTCGCTCTGGGTGACGTCTACGGCCAGCCCACCGGCAGCGGAGGTGGCGTCAATGAGAACCAGGGCGCCGTCGTCGGCACCTTCCACTCGCTGCACCGGGGCGGCCACACCGGTGGACGTTTCATTCTGCGCCCAGGCGTACACGTCCACGCCGGCCTCTGCACGCGGCTCCGGCCGGGAACCGGGCTCCGCGGTGATGATGCTGGATTCGGCCAGGAACGGAGCCTTGTTGGTGGCCGCGGCGAACTTGGAGCTGAACTCGCCGAAGGAGAGGTGCTGTGCCTTCTGCTCGACCAGGCCGAATGAGGCGACATCCCAAAATGCCGTCGAGCCGCCGACGCCCATGATGATCTCGTAGCCCGCGGGAGCCTTGAAGAACTCCTGGAGTCCCTCTCGGACGCTGCCCACCAGGTTTTTGACCGGAGCCTGGCGGTGCGACGTTCCCAGCAGGTTGCGGCCGGCAGCGACCAGCGCGTCGACCTGTTCCGGGCGGACCTTGGATGGGCCGGCGCCAAAACGCCCGTCCTTCGGAAGCAGGTCGGCGGGAATGCTGATGGACTGGGTATCGCTCATGAATACCTTTCCTGGCGTGGTGGCAGTGATCTCGATGGCAGTTCACCGTTGAACGCCCGTATCATTCTGCCCCAACGCCGGCAGGCGCCGTTAGTCGGAACCGGCAATGTTGCGCGGCACCCCGGCGCGTCTACCGGCGGCGGAACTGCCGGTCGTGTAGGGAAAACAAGCTAGGCTGGAGAGGGGCCCCACCCTCATGCCTGCTGCTGGAGCAGCCCTTTTCACCGCGCGCCGAGGAGCAAGAACCAATTGACTGATCTCATCGACACCACCGAGATGTACCTGCGCACCATCCTCGAGCTCGAAGAAGAGAATATCGTCGCGCTGCGCGCCCGGATTGCCGAGCGGTTGCGTCATTCCGGCCCCACCGTCTCCCAGACGATCGGCCGGATGGAGCGGGACGGACTAGTGGTGGTCACCGGCGACAGGCATCTGGAACTGACCGAACTGGGCCGGCGCAAGGCGACCGAGGTCATGCGCAAGCACCGGTTGGCCGAGCGCTTGCTCTCCGACGTCATCGGCCTGGACTGGGCCTATGTCCATGACGAGGCCTGCCGCTGGGAACACGTGATGAGCGAGCGGGTGGAACAGCGGCTCTACGATCTGCTGGGCAAGCCGACGGTGTCCCCGTATGGCAACCCGATTCCGGGGCTGGAAGCGCTCGGCGGCCAGCCGGCCGAGGAAACCAACTACGGCCTGCTCAACCTGGCGCAGGCCATGGGCAGCTATACGCCGGACAAACAGGTCAGCATCGTCCGGCTGGCGGAGCCGATCCAAGTGGAGCCGGAACTGCTGATCCAGCTCGAAGAGGGCGGGCTGAAGCCCGGTGCCACACTGCAGTTGGAGACCGCGGGTGAGTACATTTCGGTGCGCGTCCCGGGCATCGAGGGCGCGCTGGAACTGCCTCCGGAAGTGGCCGCCCACATCTTTGTTTCGATGGAATGAAACGTTGCGCCGCGGAATCACGCGGCGCAGATAACGGATTTATTACTTCGGGGTAATTTTCCGTATAGTTGTCCCGGGCACCGAGACATCGGTCCCGCACCCTCCGCAAGCCGAACCCTGTCGGCGGGGGAGTGCATCCGTGAGACAGGGGCGGAGGACCCACCAAGCGGCAGTTTTGTTCGCTGCCTTGGGGTGAAGCCGCAGCGGGCAAAGCCTCGGTGAATCGTTCCACTGTTGCTCTGTGCGGTGCGGCCGAGTTTTCTCTTGACTCGAATCCGACAGCTAACTTCGCAGGCGCTTTGGGAGAGGTATAGATTTTGGCAGGACACAAAGCCTCGGGACGGCGCCGTTCAACCGCCCCGGTCGAGTACTCACGCCCGCGCGCAGCAGCAACAGCCGGCCGCCGTCGTGCCCAGCCGGCACCGTCGCCGGTAGCAGCGGCCGCCCGCGACGTCGGCCATAAAACAGCGATTGTCGCCGCCGCCTCCGGCATGGTGCTGACCGTAATGCTTCCAACGACGGCCGGCGCCACGGCCGACGCCCCGCAGGAAGCAGTGGCAACCAGCAGCATCTCTGCGGCCACGGAAGCGCGCTTGACATTCGAACGGGCCGGGCTGACCAGCAAGTTCGACCCGGACACCAAGCTGAAGCAGGTCATGGTCGCCTCCGGCGGTAAGGCCAAGGCGATCGGCAGCGAGGGATCCCTCTCGCAGCCGATGGACGAGCTGATCAAGACCTCGCCGTTCGGTTACCGGGTCAGCCCCATCACCGGTTACGCCGGAGAACTGCACACCGGCCAGGATTACGGAGCCCCCTGCGGCACGCCCGTCGCAGCCGCGGCCGGCGGCACCGTCGTCGAGGCCGGGTTCCAGGTTGGCGGCGGCGGTAACCGGATTGTGGTGGACCACGGCAACGGCCTGGAGACCACATACAACCACCTGAGCACCATCGACACGGCGGTTGGCGCAGCCGTGGCCCGCGGCGAGGTATTGGGCGAAAGCGGCACCACCGGAGCGTCAACCGGCTGCCACCTACACTTCGAAGTCATGGTCAACGGCAAGCTGGTGGACCCCACCGGCTGGCTCTGACTGACACGCCGTGACCGGAATGTGACTCAGACGCCAAACTGTTATAAGGTTTCACCTGTGCCTGGCATCAACTGCCAGGCACCTTTGGGCGGAATGCCGAATTCTGCCGTCGCCCAAAGTTCGTTCGCACCGAATCGCATGGCAGAAGCGGGGGAACCACTTCCCGGACATCGCAGGATGTCCTTGGGGTAAAGCCGATCAGGACCGGGCCACCAGCCCGGAAACCGACCGGCCGGATGAACTCCCATCCGAACCCGACAGCTCACCTCGCAGGCATTTGGGAGAGGTACAACCGTGTCCAAGAGCATTACTGCCGGCCGCCACCGTGCGACCCCTGTCCGCACCAGCCCGCTTGAGACTATTTCCAAGGCTGTTTCCGCAAACGCCGGAACTGTTGGACGCCAAGGTGCCGTGATCGCCGCCGCTACCGGCCTGGTCCTGACCGCTGCCATTCCGGCACAGGCCGTCAGTGCCGAACGTAGCGTCGATGCTCCGGCCCGCGTGCAGGTGGAAGCCGTGCAGGCTTCCGCGGCCGTGAAGCTGACCTTCGAACGCGCCGGGGTCACTTCCACGCCGGCACCGGAGACAGTGGTCCAGGCTGTATCTAACGAGATCAACCCGACCGCCGGCGACGACGCCGCGTCGGACAAGGGTAAGTCCACCAAGAAGTCGGGCGAAGCCTCCGCCAGCGGAGCCGCCGCGGCCATCGTCGCCGCAGCCTACGGCCAGATCGGTGTGGCCCAAGACTGCACTGCGCTGGTCGAGAACGCACTGCGCGCAGCCGGCTACGCGGTCGGCGACCTCGCCCCGGCACAGTTCTTTGCTTACGGCACACAGGTTTCCACGCCGCAGCCGGGCGACATCATCTACTACGCCAACGGCGGCGCCGGCGTGGCCCACGTGGCCATCTACGTTGGCAACGGACAGGCGGTCCACGGTGGTTGGGCCGGCTACAGCACCGTGCTGGGCAGCGCCTACATCGGCTCCGGCCCGGTGTTCATCCGTCCGGCCGGCTAGAGCCTTCCTGACGCTTTCCCTATTCTCTAGGGGTTGTATCGCGGCGCGCCTTTCGGGGCGCGCCGTCGGTCATTAAGGGCCCAGCACGACGGCGGAATTCGGCGTTGGTGGGCCCGTTTCGGTGCGCGCCGGGCAACCTCCGTAACCTAAAGATCACCGTTCCGTGATCAGAACGTGACAATGCTCCTCGGATCGTATACGCTCTAACGCGTGCCAGCTGTCAGACGGCTGGCACCTCCGGGTGGATTGCCGAGCTCTGCCACCAGCCGGAGTTCGTTCGCAAAACTTCGCGGGCAGAGGCGGGGGAACCAAATTCGGGTTCCGTACAGGAACCCTTGGGGTTAAGTCGTCAGGACTCTCAGGCTTTTGCCGAGGAGGACTACGGCCGGGTGCACTCCCATCCGAATCCGACAGCTCACCTCGCAGGCATTGGGAGAGGCCTTTAACGTGTTCAATAACACCGCTACGGGGCGCCACCGCGCCGTTTCCGTCCGCAATAACCCGCTGGAGACGATTTCCAAAGCCGTCTCATCCAATGCCGGATCCATGGGGCGCTCTGCAGCCGTTATCGCTGCTGCCTCCGGATTGGCACTGACCGCAGGCATCCCCGCGCAGTCAGCCACCATCGAACGCACCGCATCCACCGTGTCCGTCCCCAGCCGCGTGCAGGTGGACACTGTGCAGGCTTCCAACGCCGTGCAGTTGACCTTCTCGCGCCCCGACATCAAGTCCACTCCGGCGCCCAAGCCGGAGCCCGTCGTCGAAACCGTGGCCCAGGAAGTGGCACCGGTTGCCGAGGAGGCTGCCGACGCAGCACAGGGCGCCGTCCAGAAGGCCGCCCCGGCCGCCGCTGCCAAGCCCGCGGCAGCCCCCGCCAAGGAAGCCGCCCCGGCCTCCGCCAGCGGCGTGGCCTCCACCCTGGTCTCTTCCGCCTACGGCCAGATCGGCATTTCGCAGGACTGCACCGCCATGGTGGAGAAGGCCCTGCGCGCCGCCGGCAAGTCGGTGGGCGACCTCGCCCCGGCGCAGTTCCTCAGCTACGGCACACAGGTTTCCACCCCGCAGCCGGGTGACCTGCTTTACTACTCCGACGGTGGCGCCGGCGTTGCGCACATCGCCATCTACGTGGGCAACGGCCAGGCCGTCCACGGCGGCTGGACCGGTTACACCACCGCGCTGGCCAGCGCCGACGTCGGATCGGGCTACGTAGCCATCCGCGTCAACTAGGCTTCGTCCTTTCCGGTCCACTGGACCGTCCGCCGGCCCCGGTCCACGCCCAGCGTGCACCGGGGCCGGCGGCGTTTTCGCACCGAACGGTAGACTTCCGGCCGACTCTACCGGCGGCCGGGTAACAGCCGGTGAACATCCGGCGCTCTGCTCCCATGCGGCCCACCGGCCGCGAAAAAAGTTAGCGCAGAACGTACCGGCCGTCATACTCTTTGACTGTTAGTGCAGAAAATCCAGTCCCATGACCGGAACTGAGGCGCCGGTCGGGTAGGCCACTCCTAGAGGAATGTGCATGCGCACACTCGTTCTGAATGCCGGATACGAACCGCTGGCGGTCGTTACCTTCCGCCGGGCGCTGCTGCTTGTGCTCACCGGCAAGGCCAGCGTGATCGCCGAGGACGGCGATCCCGTCGTCGGGCCGAACGATATCCTGGGCCGTCCCTCGGTGATCCTGCTTAACCGGTACATTAAGATCCCGTACAACCAGGACACCGCCGTGACCCGCCGCGGGGTGCTGCGCCGCGACAACCACCTCTGCGCGTATTGCGGCAAGACGGCCACCACAGTGGACCACGTCAGGCCGAGGTCGCGCGGAGGCGAGGACAGTTGGGAGAATCTGGTGGCTTGCTGCCTGCGCTGCAACAACGCCAAGGGCGACCGCACCCTCGCCCACATGGGCTGGAGCCTGCGGTTCACGCCCCGTCCGCCCAGCGGCGCCCGCTGGCGCATCCGCGACCTGGACCGGCCCGCCCCGGCCTGGAGTCAGTTCCTCGACACCCATACCGCCGCGTGACGGCTGCCGATGTCGACGCCGTCGTGCTGGCCGGCGGCCGCTCCTCGCGGTTGGGCGGGAGTCCCAAGGCCTTGCTGCAACTCGACGGGTCCACGCTGCTGCGCCGCACGCTGGAGGCAGTCCGCGGCTCCCGGCGAATCGCCGTCGTCGGGCCGGATGAGCTGCTGGCGGAAGTGGACGCTTTCCGCCGGTCGGCGGTCGGCGGAGCGCCCCGCCTTCTGCTGACCCGGGAAAACCCGCCGTTCTCCGGTCCGGCCGCGGGCATCGCGGCCGGGATCCACGCCCTGGCGGCCGATGACGACGGCGGTGCCCCGCGCCGGGCGCCGTACACCCTGCTCTTTGCCTGCGACATGCCGCTGCTGGCCGGGCTCCCCGAACTGCTGCTGCGCGGCGCCGCCCGCGCACCGGAGGCCAAGCTCTGGATCCCGGTGGACGCGGACGGCAAACGGCAACAGCTGGCGTGCTGTGCGGACAGCGCGGCCCTGGCGGCGGCGGTGCAGCAGGCCGGGGGAGCGCCCGGGCTGGCCGGCCAGCCTGTCCGGCGGCTGCTCGCCGGCCTGCCGGCGGTAGAACTCCAGTTGGAGCGGGCCGGGCTGCACACCTCGGACGTCGACACCTGGCAGGACGCGGACCGCTTTGGCATTGCCCCGCCCGCGCCGTAGCCTGAAACAAACGTCGTAGTTGCCCGCGTGCCGGGCGGATCGGAGGCCATTGTGTCCGGAGCGGCCGAACAGCTCTCCCCGTATGTCAGCGAACTGCTGAAGGCGCTGGAACTCGAGGACATGCCGGTGGATATCGACGCCGTGCTGGGGCTGGCCGGCGTGGCCGCGCACAGCGTGGTTCGTCCCGCCGCGCCGCTGACCACCTTCGTGGTGGGCTACGCCGCCGGCTTCGCGGCCGCCACCGGGCAGGCCACACCGGAGGTGGCCATGCGCGCTGCCTCCCGCGTGGCCGACGAAGTTGCGCGCCGCCACGGCGCAGTACAGGAGTGAGCTCCGGTCTTCGCTGGGAAGACGCCCGGGCTGCCGCCTACGCCGCCGGCCAGGCGGCAGCGCTCCGGCCGGCCGCTCAGGTGGAACTGGCAGCCTGCGCAGGCCGCACGTTGGCCGCCGATCTGCCGGCGCTGCTGCCGGTGCCGCACTACGCCTCGTCCGCCATGGACGGCTGGGCCATCGCCGGTACCGGGCCGTGGCAGTTGGTGCCGGCCGGCACCCCGCTGCGGCCGGGCCAGGCCGCCCCGGTGGTCACCGGTGGCCTGATCCCCGACGGTACGGACGGCGTGCTGCGCAGCGAATGCGGGACCGCGGCAGCCCAGCGGCTTGAGCTGTGCCCGGGGACCGAGGAACGGGAATTGGCAGCCGGGCGCCACATCCGTCCGGCCGGCGAGGAGACCGCAGCCGGCGCCGTCGTGGTGGCCGCCGGGACAGTGCTGACCCCGGCGCATCTGGCCGTCGCCGCGGTCTGTGGCCATGATGCGCTTCCCGTTGCAGCGGTCCCGCGGGTGGCGCTGCTGCTCACCGGCGACGAGGTGGTTACCTCCGGGATCCCCGTACCGGGCCGGGTCCGCGATACTTTCGGCCCCACCCTGCCGGCCATCATCGCCCGGTTCGGCGGCGAAGTCGGCGGGAGCCGGCGGCTGCCCGACGACTTCGCAACCACGGCGGAGGCCATCGCCGGCTGCGGCGGCGACGTGGTGGTCACCACCGGCGGGACCGGCACGTCCGACGCAGACCATCTGCGCCGGGTGCTGGACGCCGCCGGCGCCACCATCCTGGTCCCGTCCATCCGGATGCGCCCGGGGCACCCCGCACTGTTGGCCCGGCTGGCCGACGGGCGCCCGCTGGTGGGCCTGCCGGGGAACCCGCTGGCGGCGATGATGGCGCTGCTGACCCTGGCGGACCCGCTGCTGGCGGGGATGACTGGCCGCGCGCCGGCACCGCTGCACACCGTCCGCGCCGGAACGGCCCTGCGGCCGATCCACGACCAAGACCGGCTGGTGCCGTACGGAACGGCTCCCGACGGCGGCGCCGTTCCCGCGG
The DNA here is from genome assembly GCF_040684925.1 of Arthrobacter sp. NPDC089319. NCBI lineage: Bacteria > Bacillati > Actinomycetota > Actinomycetes > Micrococcales > Micrococcaceae > Arthrobacter > Arthrobacter sp. NPDC089319. Next base: position 56,851 of record NZ_JBFBGZ010000012.1, read on the forward strand.
ACCACATCGGTTCGGCCATGATGCGGGGACTGGCGGCCGCAGACGGTGTGATGGTGGTGCCGGCCGCCGGTGCCGATCCCGGCCAGCAGTTGCCGGCGCTCGACCTGCCCTGGTGATCCGGCGTCGGCGGTCCGGGTCCTCCCGTCTCCGGCGGTCGCGGCGCGTGGCGTGGATTACGCTTGTAACAGGCAGTAGAGGAGAAGTGCATGGGCCGCTTGACGCAGCGCCGCAAGGTGCTCAAACTCAGTCTCGACGCGCCGCCGCGCCGCCGCGAGGACGTGATGGCGGTGGAAGAGCCGCTGGAGATCCGGCTGGCCGGCCGCGCGTTCTCCATCACTATGCGCACGCCGGGCGATGACTTCGACCTGGTGGCCGGCTTCCTGGTCTCCGAGGGCATCGTCTGGTCGCCCGAACAGCTGCTCTCCCTGCGCTTCTGCGCCGGCGAAGACGAGAACGGCCGACAGACCTTCAACGTGGTGGAGGCACAGCTGGCCCCCGGTGTGGCACTGCCGGATCCGCGGCTGGACCGCCAGGTGGTGACCAGCAGCGCGTGCGGCATCTGCGGCACCGCGTCGATTGACGCGGTGACCAAGCGCTCCCGCTTCGCGCTGCATGATCACGACGGCGGGGCCGCCCAGGGCACGGACGGCACCGACGGCGCGGGCGGCGTGGCGCTGGACATCCTGCTGCAGCTGCCGGACCGGCTGCGCGAGCAGCAGCAGGTCTTCGAGCGCACGGGCGGCGTGCACGCGGCCGGCCTGTTCAGCTTCGAGGGCGAATTGCTCTGCCTGCGCGAGGACGTGGGACGGCACAACGCGGTGGACAAGGTGGTGGGCTGGGCCCTGCGCGAAGGCAGGCTGCCGCTGCGGGACACGGTGCTGCAGGTCTCCGGGCGGGCGTCCTTCGAGCTGGTGCAGAAGGCCCATCTGGCGGGCATCCCCGCCCTGTCGGCCGTCAGCGCGCCGTCCTCGCTCGCCGTCGAACTGGCGGACAAAGTTGGCCTGACACTGGCCGGTTTCAGTCGCGGCCGCAGCATCAATGTGTACACACACCCGGCACGGATTGGCACCGCCGTCGGCCATTTGGTGTGAGACCGGCTAGGGCTGTCGAGAATTCCGTGTGAGCCGGGATACATTAGGGGCATGACTCGCCCGGCACCTGTGAATGACATTGACGAAAGCACCCTGAAGGTCAAGGGACCGAAGAAGGCTGCCGCCGGTATTCCGGCTGTGAAGATTGCGCTGGAGCGCGGCATCGAGCAGGCCGGCGTCGCGCGCACCGCCCGTTCGCTGCTGCGGATCAACCAGCGCGGCGGCTTCGACTGCCCGGGCTGTGCCTGGCCGGAATCCATCACCGGACCGCGCAAGCCGGCCGAGTTCTGCGAAAACGGCGCCAAGGCCGTGGCCGAGGAGAACACCAAACGCACCGTGACGCCGGAGTTCTGGGCGCGGCATTCCATCGAAGAGCTGGCCACCAAGACCGAGTACTGGCTGGGCCAGCAGGGCCGGATCACCGAGCCGGTGATCATCCGCGAGGGCGAGACGCACTACTCGCCGATCTCCTGGTCGGACGCGTTCAGCCTGATCGGGGAGCGCATCCGGGCGACGACGCCGGACCGCTGCGTCTTCTACACCTCGGGCCGTACCGCGAACGAGACGGCGTTCATGTACCAGCTGTTCGCACGGTCGCTGGGCACCAACAACCTGCCGGACTGCTCCAACATGTGCCACGAGTCCTCCGGCAGCGCCCTGAACCCCACCATCGGCATCGGCAAGGGCACCGTGTCGCTGGAGGACATCCACCACTCCGAACTGATCTTCGTGGTGGGCCAGAACCCGGGCACCAACCACCCGCGCATGCTCTCCGCGCTGAAGGAATGCAAGGACAACGGCGGCACCATCGTGGCCGTCAACCCGCTGCCGGAAACCGGTCTGATGGCGTTTAAGGACCCGCAGTCCGTCGACGGGCTGGTCCGCGGCGGCACCAAGCTGGCCGACGAATTCCTGCAGATCAAGGTGGGCGGGGACCTGGCCCTGTTCCAGGCGCTCGGACACCTGCTGCTGGAAGAGGAAGACCGCGCTCCCGGCACCGTGGTGGACAAGGAGTTCATCGAGGCGAACACCGACGGCTTCGAGGACTACGTCGCCGCCCGCCGCCACATCGACTGGACCGAGACCGAGAAGGCCACCGGGCTTTCCCGGCTGGACATCGCGAAGGTGGCCGGCCTGCTGGCCAAGTCCAAGGCCACCATCATCTGCTGGGCGCTCGGACTGACCCAGCAGCCGCATTCGGTGGATACCCTGCGCGAGATCATCAACCTGCTGCTGCTGCAGGGCAACTTCGGCAAGCCCGGTGCAGGTGCCTGCCCGGTCCGCGGCCACTCCAACGTCCAGGGCGACCGCACCATGGGCATCTGGGAAAAGCCGAAGGAATGGCTGCTGGCCGCGCTGGACAAGGAATTCGGCATCACGTCCCCGCGCGAGCACGGCGTTGACTCCACCGAGGCGATCGACGCCTTTGCCGACGGCAAGGTGGACGTTTTCGTGTCGATGGGCGGCAACTTTGCGCTGGCGAACTCGGAGACCGAGGCGCTGGAAGCCGGCATGAAGAATGCCGGCCTGACCGTGCACGTGTCCACCAAGCCCAACCGGTCGCACGTGGTGCACGGCAAGACCTCGCTGATCCTGCCCACCTTGGGCCGCACCGACCGGGACGACAAGCACCCCAACGGCGCGCAGTTCCTCTCGGTGGAAGACTCCATGTCCGTCATCCGCTCCACGCAGGGCCGGCTGGAGCCGGTCAGCGAGCACCTGCTGGCCGAGCCGGTGATCATCGCCCGGATGGCCCAGGCCACCTTCGGCGACGACCATCCGGTGGACTGGCGGGCGATGGCCGAGGACTACGATGTGGTCCGCGATCACATCTCCCGCGTGCTGCCCGGCTTCGAAGACTTCAACACCCGGATCCGGAACAAGAGCGGCTTCGTGCTGCCGAACCCGCCGCGCGACACCCGGTCCTTCGCCACGGACATCGGCAAGGGCCGGTTTACGGTCAGCCCGCTGGAGTACCTGGAAGCGCCCGAGGGCCACCTGATCCTGCAGACCCTGCGCAGCCACGACCAGTACAACACCACGTTCTACGGACTGGACGACCGCTACCGCGGCATCTCCAACGGACGCCGGGTGGTGATGGTGCACCCGGACGATCTGGCCGAGCTGGGCTTCGCCGACCGCGACCTGGTGGACGTGATCAGCACGTTCAAGGGAACCGAACGCCGGGCGGATGAATTCCGGCTGGTGGCCTACCCGACGGCGCGCGGCTGTGCCGCCGCCTACTTCCCGGAAGCCAACGCGCTGGTCCACCGGGACCTGGTGGCCCGCGAGTCCAACACCCCCGGCTTCAAGGCCATGACGGTGCGCTTCATCCCGCACGAGGAGAAGCAGCTCAGCTGACGTTGCGGCCGCTGCGGCCCGGCCCACCTGGGACGCGTCCAGGTCAGGGGTTGGCGTCCAACTCATCGGATGCTGCCCCTGACCTCACGGCGGGGTCTCCCTTTGGCGTCCAGATCTGGGGTATACGGGGTGCTCTGGCCGCCAAACCCTGAGCTCGACTGGGACAGGCTCGGGTGTCCGGCGGCGAGGGCGAGGATAGGCTTCGGGTCTCCGGCGTCCCCGGCAGCTTGGGTACCGGGCACCCGGCCGGCAAGCGACCAAGCACGGGATCCGACCTCCAGTGACTGGGCTTGAGGACAGATTCTGGCCGCGGCGGCGCCGGCGGGAACAGCGAGGGGCTCCGGAAGGTTCTAGGGTTGCAGTAGGACCATCAGCCCTAAGGAGCCATCATGTCCATGGAAGGTGCAGCCTGGAGTTCGCTCTATCGGCTTTCGCATTCGAAGGACCAGAAGTCGTTCTCCCGCGACACCGTCCGCCGCACCTTCGCGTTTGCCGCGCCGTACAAGGCCAAGATCACGGTCTTCGTGCTGCTCTCCGTGGTGACTGCCGCGCTGGCCGTTGCCACCCCGGTCCTCGCCGGCCAGGTGGTGGACGCGATCGTGGCCAAGACCGGCATCGAGTTGGTGATCTGGCTGTCCGTGGTGATCGCCCTGGTGGCCATCGCCGACGCCGGACTCAGCATGGTGACCCGGTGGATCTCCTCCGGCCTGGGCGAAGACATCATCCTGGATCTGCGCACCGCCGTGTTCGACCATGTGCAGAAGATGCCGATCGCCTTCTTTATGCGGACCCGCACCGGCGCGCTGGTCAGCCGGTTGAACAACGATGTGATCGGCGCCCAGCGGGCCTTCGCCGGCACGCTCTCCGGCGTGGTCAGCAACGTGGTGGCGCTGATCCTGACGTTGATCGTCATGCTGAACACGTCCTGGCAGGTCACGTTGCTGGCCCTGCTGATGCTCCCGGTCTTCCTGCTGCCCGCCCGCCGGATGGGCAGCCGTCTGGCGGACCTGCGGCGCGAGACCGCCAACCACAATTCGGCCATGAGCACCCAGATGACCGAGCGGTTCTCCGCGCCCGGAGCCACGTTGGTCAAACTGTTCGGCCGCCCCGCCGATGAATCCCGCGAGTTCAAGCTGCGGGCACAGCGCGTTCGTGACATCGGCATCAAGACGGCGGTGATGCAGTGGGTCTTCGTCACCGCACTGACCCTGGTCTCGGCGCTGGCGCTGGCCCTGGTTTACGGGCTGGGCGGTTTCTACGCGATCATCGGCCAATTGGAGCCGGGCGACGTGGTGACACTGGCCTTGCTGCTCACCCGCCTGTATGCCCCGCTGACGGCCCTGGCGAACGCCCGGGTGGAGATTTCCAGCGCGCTGGTCAGCTTTGAGCGGGTCTTCGAAGTCCTTGACCTGAAGCCCCTGATTACCGAGAAGGACGACGCCGGCACCGTCCCGCCGGGTCCCGTCTCCGTTGAGTTCAAGGACGTGCGGTTCGCCTACCCCTCCGCGGAGAAGGTGTCGCTGGCCTCGCTGGAAGAGGTGGCCACCCTCGACGCCCGAGGCGGCGAGGAAGTGCTGCACGGCATCAGCTTCCGGGTGGAACCCGGCCAGACGCTGGCGCTGGTGGGCTCCTCGGGCGCCGGAAAGTCGACCATGGCCCAACTGCTGGCCCGGCTGTACGACGTGGACTCCGGTTCCATCGAGCTCTCCGGCATCGATGTCCGGGACCTGAGCTTCGAGGCGCTGCGCGGGACCATCGGGATGGTGACCCAGGACGGGCACTTGTTCCACGAGACCATCCGCTCCAACCTGCTGCTGGCCCGGCCGGAGGCCAGCGACACCGAGATCTGGGACGTGCTGCGCCGTGCCCGGCTGGAAGAACTGATCAAGTCGCTGCCGGACGGACTGGACACCATGGTGGGGGAGCGCGGCTACCGGCTCTCCGGCGGCGAACGCCAGCGGATGACCATTGCCCGGCTGCTGCTGGGCCATCCCCGGGTGGTCATCCTGGATGAGGCGACGGCGGCCTTGGACTCGACCAACGAAGCCGCCGTGCAGGCGGCGCTTACCGAGGCACTCGCGGGGCGCACCGCCGTCGTTATTGCGCACCGGCTCTCCACCGTGCGCTCCGCCGATCGCATCCTGGTAGTGGAGGGCGGGCGCATCGTTGAACAGGGCACGCACACCCAGCTGCTGGCGTTGGAAGGCCGCTACGCCGAGCTGTACCGCACCCAATTCCGCAGCGACGTCACGGTGGCCGGCTGATCCGGAGAGGTTGAAGCGCAGCGCGCCGACAGACCGGCCGCGCCAAGCGTGTGATCGGGCCGGTCAATGACTAGAGTTGCTGTGGGGTCCCCGGCGACAGATGAGCGGAAAGCGGTGCAATGCAGCGAGGAACCAACCTGGGCCGCTTGGGCGGCTACAACCAGGCTGTGATCCTGGATGCGATCCGTCGCGCCCATGAAGGCATCGCCCGGGTGGAGCTGGTGGAACGCACCGGACTGTCCCCGCAAACCATCTCCAACGTGGTGCGCCGGCTGGTGGACGAAGGCCTGGTCCGGGAAGACCGCAAAACGGTCAGCGGTCCGGGTAAACCGCGTACGGTGCTGCAGCTGGAGGTTTCCAGCCGGTTGGCTATCGGTATTCATCTTGACCCGGTGGTCATGACCTTGGTCATGCTCAATCTCGACGGCGAGGTGGTGGCCCGGGCCCGGCACGACAATCCCGGTGCCGGCCAGCCCGATGGCATGACGGCGGCCATGGCCGGCGCGGTCGAAGAACTGATCGCCGCCTCGGGCATCGAGCGGCACCGGATCCTGGGCATCGGGCTGGCCGCGCCGGGACCGATCGATGCGGCCGAGGGTGCAGTGGTGGACCCGCCGATGATGCGCGAATGGACCTCGGTGCCGCTGCGCGAACCGCTCAGCCGCCGGACGGGGCTGCCGGTGCTGATGGACAAGGACACCACGGCGGCGGCGGTGGCGGAGCTGTGGGCGAGCGGACGGCAGGAGCCCGAGAACTTTGTGTTCGTGTATCTGGGCACGGGCCTGGGCGCCGGCGTGGTGCTCGACGGCGCGGTGCTGCGTGGAGCCTCCAGCAACATCGGCGAGATCGGCCATTTACCGGTGGACGCGGAGGTGCCGCTGTGCGAGTGCGGGAAGCGCAATTGCGTGGGTATGGCGTTGAATTTCGGCACACTGTTCCAGCAGGCCGTGGCCGCCGGCGTGTTTCCGCCCGACGCAGAGTTGGGCGACCGGCACCAAGCCACCGAGAGCATCATCACCCTGTGCCGGATGGCCGTTAAGGGCGATCCGGCCGCCGCGGAGATCATCACCCGGGCTGCCCGGCTGGTCGGCGGCACGGTGGCTCAGGTGGTGAATATCCTTGACGTGGACCGGGTGATCTTCGGCGGCCCGTTATGGAGCGGGCTGGAGGGCCTGGTGCTGCCGGCCCTGCACGAGGAGATCAACACCCGCTTCGTCTCCCGGGCCATCCATGGGGTCGAGGTGGTTTCGTCCTCGCTGGGATTCGAAGTGGGCGCTATTGGCGGCGCCTGCCTCATCCTGGACGATGCGTTGTCACCGAAGGCCAGCGGGCTGCTGCTGGGCAGCTGAATCACGGCCTGTACCACAGGCAGCTGAACATCTTGTGTTTTTCGTCATATTCCTTGACTTTGGGCTCATCTGTGCCGCCGAACTTGCTTTATTAAATCCAATCGATTTAGATAAGAACTGGCGGCAGTGCCTGGAGTACTCACACTCTGGGATATGAACGGTTCCGGAGCGGCTCAGGTGCTTCAGGGGAACGGCGCGGTCGCCGCCAACAGGTGGCAGGAAACAGCTGCTGGCTCCGGAGAACGGGAAGAAACGGAACCAGTGGCCCCAAGCTGACAGGGATTCCTGCCCACTTCGGTGGAAATGCACTAGAACAGGCCACCGTCTGTGCTTCCGTGGGGGGTAGCACAGGCGGTGGCCTGTTTCCGTTTGTAGTGTGTTTCCGTTGCGGCTTGCTTCCGATTAAACTGCGTGCGATTGGTGTTCGGGAAGCCTGCGCACTACGGCAGTAAACATGAGGACGGGCGCGGCAGCGCCGTGGCAGCTGAAGCAGCGTACGCCGCAGGTTGGGATCAGTGCCCCCGGGCAGATTCGAACTGCCGACACCCGCTTTAGGAGAGCGGTGCTCTATCCCCTGAGCTACGGGGGCAACGCCAAAAGCTTAGCTTAACTGGCGTGCCTGACCGGCAGCGGCGGCCGGGCGGCGGAAGCATCGGCGGCTCACGCTTCGCCCGGGCCGGGACTGGTCAGCCTTCGGCCGGAACGGAACCTTCGGCCGGCTTGGGATTGCGGGTGAAGACCGCGATTGCCGCCACCACCAGGCTCAGCCCGAACAGGATGGACTTGGCCACCGTGAGGAAGCTCGCCAGCGAGGCGTCGCCCACCGGGTCGGTCGCGAGCATGGCGTCGACGGCAACGTTTTCGCCCAGGTCTGCCGCCACATAGAGCACGACGACGGCCCACGCCAGCCAGCGCCAGAGGCCGCGCCGGATTTGCTGTCCCAGCAGGATCAGCCAGGTAAAGCCGAACAGCAGCGGGAAGATGGTGTCCGCGGTTTTGTGCCAGTAGTTGTACTGCCCGGCACCGTCTTCGCCGAACGCCGTCCGGAGCTGCTGAGCGTATTCGGTGGAGTACCCGCCGATGAGGGTGTCCGGCATCCCCAGTCCGCCGGTCAGCTGGGCGAACTGCGGCATCACCAGCAGGAACGAATAGCCGAACAAGAACGCCGAGGCCACCGCTCCGGCGATAACGATCAGGTTGGCGTTACCGGCCGCGCGCTGGGGAGAGCGGGTGCTGCCGGGGATGGCAGGCTTTGCCGCCCCGCCGGCTGGGGCCGGGGCTGCCGCGGCACCGTGTTTCTTCGCGCGCTGCGCTGGGGTTTTGGACATACTTCCATTATGCCGGTGCCGCCATCTGCCGCCTGGTGGCGGAAGATTTGGCGGCCGTCCCCGAGCGTCGGTGGCGGCTAATAGACTTAAGGAACCATGGATTTCCTCACCGACCCGGCCTTCGACTCGCATGTTGCCTCTCCGCCCGCCCCGCATCTGCCCGGCGCAGAAGAGCTGCTTTCGGGGCTGAACCCGCAGCAGGAAGAAGCCGTCAAACACGCCGGCTCCCCGCTGCTCATCGTCGCCGGTGCCGGATCCGGCAAGACCCGCGTGCTCAGCCACCGCATCGCTTACCTGCTGGCCACCCGTCGGGCGCGTCCGGGCGAAATCCTGGCGATCACCTTCACGAACAAGGCCGCCGCGGAGATGCGCGAGCGGATTGAGTCGCTGGTGGGGGACCCGGCCAAGCGGATGTGGATCTCCACGTTCCACTCCTCGTGCGTGAAGATCCTGCGCCGCGAGGCCAAGCACGTAGGGCTGAACTCGAACTTCTCCATTTACGACTCGGCCGACACGCTGCGGATGGTCAACCAGGTGGCCAAGGGGCTGGACCTGGATCCGAAGCGGTTCCCGCCCAAAACCATTCAGCACAAGATCTCGGCGCTGAAGAACGAACTGATCGACGACGAGGCCTTTGCCTCCACCGCCAACTACTCGGATCCGTTCGAGCAGGCGGTCGCCTCGGTCTACACCGGTTACACGCAGCGGATGCGCCAGGCCAACGCCATGGACTTCGACGACCTGATCGCCCAAGTGGTCTTCATCTTCCAGGCCTTCCCGGCGATTGCCGACTCTTACCGACGCCGCTTCCGCCATGTGCTGGTGGACGAATACCAGGACACCAACCACGCCCAGTACCAACTGGTGCGTGAGTTGACCCGCGAGTCCGAGGACGGTGCGCTTCCGGCCGGCGAACTGACCGTGGTGGGCGACTCGGATCAGTCGATTTACGCGTTCCGCGGGGCGGACGTGCGCAACATCGTGGACTTCGAAAAGGACTACGCCAACGCACGCACCATCCTCCTGGAGCAGAACTACCGGTCCACGCAGACCATCCTGAGCGCGGCCAACTCGGTCATTTCGCGGAACCCGAACCGCCCGGCCAAGCGGCTGTGGACCGCCGAGGGGGACGGCGAAAAGATCATCGGCTACGTGGGCGAAAACGAGCACGACGAGGCCCGGTTCATAACCGATGAGATCGACCGACTGCAGGACTCAGAAGGGGTGCGGCCCGGCGATATTGCCGTGTTCTACCGAACCAATGCCCAGTCCCGCTCCATTGAGGACCTGCTGGTCCGGGTGGGGCTGCCCTACAAGGTGGTGGGCGGCACCCGCTTTTATGAGCGCAAGGAAATCAAGGACGCGCTGGCCTACCTCCGGGTCCTCGTCAACCCGGACGACGTGGTCAACCTGCGCCGGATTCTCAACGAACCCAAGCGCGGGATCGGTGACCGCGCCGAGTACGCGGTGGCCGCCCTGGCGGAACGGGACCGGGTCTCGTTCATGGCGGCGCTGCGCCGGGCCGAGGACGCGCCCGGCATGGCGACTCGTTCGGTGAACGCGGTGGCCGGCTTCGTGAAGCTCATCGACGACCTGGCCGAGGTCGCCTCGGGTTCAGGCGCTGCCGCGGCGTTGGAGGCCGTGCTGGAGCAGACCGGCTATCTGGCCATGCTGCGGCAAAGCACCGACCCGCAGGACGAGTCCCGCGTGGAGAACCTCGCGGAGCTGGTGGCAGTGGTGCGGGAATACGAGCGCGACAACCCCGAGGGGTCTTTGTCCGAATTCCTGGAACAGGTCTCGCTGGTCGCGGACGCAGACCAGATCCCCGACGCACCGGACGCCGAGGCTGCACAGCTGGCCAAGGACCAGGGCGTGGTCACGCTGATGACCCTGCACACCGCCAAGGGGCTGGAATTCCCGGTGGTTTTCCTCACCGGCATGGAACACGGGGTCTTCCCGCACCAGCGCTCGATGTCCGACCCCAAGGAGCTCGCCGAGGAGCGCCGGCTGGCCTATGTGGGCCTGACCCGGGCCCGCAAGCGGCTGTACCTGACCCGGTCCGAGTCCCGCAGCATGTGGGGCCAGAGCCAGTTCAATCCGGCCAGCCAGTTCATCGAAGAGGTGCCGGCCGAACTGATCGACTGGAAACGCGAGGGCAGCGCACGGCCGACCTTTGCCTCTGCAGGCAGCTTCGGGTCCAGCCGCTACGGAGGCTCGCACTGGGGTGCCGGCACGGCCAGCAACCAGGACATCAGCAATCTGCGCGGATCGGCGCCGTCCATCACCAGCGCCAAGACCCGGGCCGGCCGCGTGCAACCGCAAAAGGAAGTCATCGCGCTGGCCATCGGGGACAAGGTCAACCACACCAGCTTCGGCAATGGCACGGTGCTGTGCCTTGAAGGTGCCGGTGACAAGACGGTGGCCAAGGTGAAGTTCGACGCCGGCGAGAAGCGGCTGCTGCTGCGGTATGCTCCTCTGACCAAGATCGTTTAACCGGACGTCAACTCCCACTGGGAGATTCGCCACGTTTCCGTTGCTGCATTTGGCAGCGGCGTGCCTCGGCGCTTAGCGTTCTTATCCATGGATGGCGTGGACATGAATACCCTGGAACAGCTGGCGACCCCCTCCTTTTGGCTCGACACCCCGCTGCGCGTGTCGCTGATCCTGCTGGGTGGATTCCTGGCGAATATTGTCCTGCGGATGGTGATCAAACGCGTCACCGGAAAGATCGCGGACGGCGAGACCGCCAAGCTGGACAAATTCGATCCCGCCGCGGCGCGCAAGAACAGCAAAGACCCGCGCTACTGGCTGATGCAGGATTCGCCGATCGCCGCGGTTCGACGCGCCCAGCGTTCGAAGACGATCGGATCGGTGCTGCGTTCGATCACCACGATCGTGCTGGCCACGCTCACCATCCTGATGGTGCTCACCGAGCTGAAGTTCAACCTCGGCCCGCTGCTGGCCAGCGCCGGTATCGCCGGTGTGGCCATCGGCTTCGGCGCCCAGACCCTGGTCAAGGATTACCTGTCCGGACTGTTCATGGTCGCCGAAGATCAGTACGGCATCGGCGATGTGGTCGATCTGGGCGAGGCATCCGGCACAGTGGAGTCGGTCGGCCTCCGCGTCACCCAGGTGCGCGCCGTGGACGGCACACTGTGGCATGTCCGCAACGGCGAGATCCTGCGCGTGGGCAACTCCTCGCAAGGCTGGGCGCGGGCGGTGCTGGACATCCCGGTCCCTTACGACTCCGATGTGGAGAAGGTCTCCGAGCTGATCCTCAAGACCGCGATGGATCTGCGTGAGGACGAGGCTTACCGCAGGCTGATCCTGGACGATCCGGAGGTCTGGGGCGTTGAGGCCCTGACCGGCGAATCCGTGGTAATCCGGCTGGCGATCCGCACTAAGCCCTTGGAGCAGTGGGGGGTGGCACGCGAGATGCGGGCACGCCTGAAGGGTGCGCTGGCCCAGGAGGGGCTGCGGATCCCGCTGCTGAACCAGACCGTCATCAAGGGCAGCGCGCCCTCGACCGCCGCCGCGCAGGGTGGGGGCGCTGCGCAGGGCGAGCACGCCGCCCAAGGCGGGGACACCGCCGTCGTCGATCAAGCGGAAGTTGGCAGCAAGCATTAGCCGCACGGCGCCGATACCTCAACCCGTGACCATTCTACAAGTTGTAGAAGTGTGCCCTTGGCCACTAAAGCGGTAGTCTGGGACCGGCCCCCGACGCCAAAGGGACTAGAGTTCCCCATGGAGCATTGCAGGCATCCGTCCACCGTCCGTGGCTACCGTCACGGCCAACCGCGGATGCCGCTCCGAGTCAGAAACGACTTCGACGTAGAAGGACACAACCCGTGGACCTGTTTGAATACCAGGCGCGCGATCTCTTCGAGGCACACGGAGTACCCGTGCTGGCTGGAATCGTTGCGTACACCCCAGAAGAAGCCAAGGCAGCTGCTGAGAAAATTGGCGGCGTAGTTGTCGTCAAGGCTCAGGTGAAGGTCGGAGGCCGCGGTAAGGCCGGCGGCGTCAAGGTCGCCAAGACCCCGGACGAGGCATTCGAACACGCCTCCAACATCCTCGGTATGGACATCAAGGGCCACACCGTCAACAAGGTCATGATCGCCCAGGGTGCCGACATCGCCGAGGAGTACTACTTCTCCGTGCTGCTGGACCGGGCCAACCGCAACTACCTGGCCATGTGCTCGGTAGAGGGCGGCATGGAGATCGAGCAGCTGGCTGTCGAGCGGCCTGACGCCCTCGCCAAGGTTGCGGTTGACCCCGCCGTCGGCATCGACCAGGCCAAGGCCGACGAGATCGTCGCCGAAGCCGGGTTCGCCGAGGAACTGCGCCCGAAGGTGGCCGAGGTCATCATCAAGCTCTGGGACGTGTTCAAGAAGGAAGACACCACCCTGGTTGAGGTCAACCCGCTGGTCAAGACCGGCGCCGGCGACATTGTCGCCTTGGACGGCAAGGTCTCGCTGGACGAGAACGCCTCCTTCCGCCAGCCCGGCCACGAGGAACTTGAGGACAAGGACGCCGCGGATCCGCTCGAGGCCAAGGCCAAGGAGCTGGACCTGAACTACGTCAAGCTCGACGGCCAGGTTGGCATCATCGGCAACGGCGCGGGCCTGGTCATGTCCACCCTGGACGTGGTCGCCTACGCCGGCGAGAACCACGGCAACGTCAAGCCCGCCAACTTCCTGGACATCGGCGGCGGTGCCTCGGCCGAGGTCATGGCTGCGGGCCTGGACGTGATCCTCAATGACAGCCAAGTCAAGAGCGTGTTCGTGAACGTCTTCGGCGGCATCACCGCTTGCGACGCCGTGGCAAACGGCATTGTCAAGGCGCTGGAAATCCTGGGCGAGAAGGCCACCAAGCCGCTGGTCGTCCGTCTCGACGGCAACAACGTCGATGAAGGCCGGCAGATCCTGCTCAACGCCAACCACCCGCTGGTCACCCTGGCCCTGACCATGGACCAGGGCGCCGACAAGGCCGCCGAACTGGCCAACGCCTAAGGACCGAGGAACTAAGAATATGTCTATCTTCATCAACAAGGACTCGAAGGTCATCGTCCAGGGCATCACCGGCGGCGAGGGCTCCAAGCACACCGCACGCATGCTCCACGCCGGCACCAACATTGTGGGCGGCGTGAACGCCCGCAAGGCCGGCACCACCGTGACCCACGGTGAGAAGACCCTGCCGGTGTTCGGCACGGTCAAGGAAGCCATGGCCGAGACCGGCGCCGACGTCTCCATCGTCTTCGTGCCGCCGGCTTTCACCAAGGACGCCGTGGTCGAGGCCATCGAGTCCGAGATCGGCCTGGTCGTCGTGATCACCGAGGGTGTGCCGGTACAGGACTCCGCCGAGTTCTGGGCGCTGGCACAGTCCAAGAAGGACGCCAACGGCAACCAGATCACCCGCATCATCGGCCCGAACTGCCCCGGCATCATTACCCCGGGCGAGTCCCTGGTGGGCATCACCCCGGCGAACATCACCGGCAAGGGCGGCGTGGGCTTGGTCTCCAAGTCCGGCACGCTGACCTACCAGATGATGTACGAACTGCGCGACCTCGGCTTCTCCACCGCTATCGGCATCGGCGGCGACCCGGTCATCGGCACCACCCACATCGACGCCCTGGCTGCGTTCGAGGCGGATCCGGAGACCAAGGCCATCGTGATGATCGGCGAAATCGGCGGCGACGCCGAGGAACGTGCCGCCGAGTACATCAAGAACCACGTCACCAAGCCGGTTGTCGGCTACGTGGCCGGCTTCACCGCACCGGAGGGCAAGACGATGGGCCACGCCGGCGCCATCGTCTCCGGCTCCAGCGGCACCGCGCAGGCCAAGAAGGAAGCCCTCGAGGCCGCGGGCGTCAAGGTCGGCAAGACCCCGTCCGAGACCGCGCACCTGCTGCGCGAGGTGTACCCGGAGCACGAGGAAGCCTCCAACCTCTAGGCACACCGCCACCAGTTGACGAAGCCCGCCACCAACACAAGGTGGCGGGCTTCACTGTTTTCTGGCGGCCGCCGAGACCCGTTTAGGCTGGACACAACACCACTGCTCAGGAGGACACATGCGCGCTGCCATTATCCACGGACCGGGCGACATTCGGGTTGAAGAGCGCCCCGCTCCGGAAATCCTCGCCCCGACCGACGCCGTGGTGCGGGTGACGGCCTCCTGCGTCTGCGGCTCCGACCTCTGGCCGTACCGCGGCGCACGTGAGCCAGGGGATCCGCATCCCATCGGGCATGAGTTCATCGGCATCGTGGAGGCCATCGGCGACCAGGTCACTACCTTGTCCGTCGGCTACCTGGTGATCGCGCCGTGGGCGATCAGCTGCGGCCAGTGCCGGGCCTGCCGGGACGGCGTGCAGACGTCCTGCGAGCACCGGGCCAGCTGGGGAGGCACCGATGAGCATGGCCTGCCGGTCGACGGCGGCCAGAGCGAGGCGGTCCGGGTGCCACTTGCCGACGGCACGCTGGTGACCGTTCCCGGAGTCAGCCAGCCGGATGACGCCCTGGCCAAGAGCCTGCTCACGCTCTCCGACGTGATGGGCACGGGCCACCACGCGGCCCTCAGCGCCAAGGCCGGCCCGGGACGCACTGTCGTGGTGGTCGGCGACGGCGCCGTGGGGCTCTGCGGGGTACTGGCTGCCAAACGGCTGGGCGCGGAGCGGATCATCGCTATGTCGCGGCATGAAGACCGCGCGGCGCTGGCACGTGAGTTTGGCGCCACCGACATTGTCGCGGAACGCGGCAAGGCAGCGGCGGACCAAGTCAAGGCACTGCTCGGCGGCGTCCTCGCCGATTCAGTGCTCGAATGCGTGGGCACGGCGGAGTCGATGGACCAGGCGCTCCGCTGCACCCGGCCGGGCGGTGCGGTCGGTTTCGTGGGCGTACCGGTGGGCGGTGCCGAGTTGCCGGTCTGGACCCTGTTTCGTAAGAACATTTCCGTGGCCGGCGGCTCCGCTCCCACCCGACAGTATTTGCCCGAACTTCTCGAGGACGTGCTGGCCGGCAGAATCAATCCCGGCAGGGTCTTCGACGCCGTGATGCCGCTGGAGGACGCCGCGAAAGCCTACAGTGCGATGGACGAACGCCGCGCCATCAAGGTGCTGCTGCGGCCCTGAACACGCTGCGCCGCTGACCGCGCACGGCGTCACGACGCACATGGCCGCTGACCGCGCACGCCCAAGGACCATGCCGCCGTCAGCTGCGCAGCCGTTCCATGCCGGGATCGACCAGCGGTTCGGCGGCGACCGTGGCGGGAACGCGGCGACCGAAGTACTCGATCTCCACCGTGTCGCCTTCGGACGTGTCCGCGGGGAGCCAAGCGTAGGCCACCGGCCGCCCCACCGTGTAGCCGAACGCGGCGCTGGTGACATAACCGGACAGGTCGTTGTCCACATAGACCGGTTCCTTGCCCATCACCACCGACCGGCCGTCGTCGATGGTCAGGCAGCGCAGCCTGCGGGTCGGCGGCCCGGCAGCCGCCAGCGCAGAGGCACCAACAAAGTCGCCCTTGTCCGCCTTGACCGCAAAGCCGACGCCGGCTTCCTCCGGCGTGTGCTCGGTGGTCATGTCGGTGCCCCAGAGCCGGTACCCTTTCTCTAGCCGCAGGCTGTTGAAGGCCGCACGGCCGGCGGCGATGAGGCCCTGCTCCTGCCCGGCCTCGAACAGTGCGTCCCACAGCCGCAAGCCCTGGTCCGCAGAGGTGTACAGCTCCCAGCCCAGTTCGCCCACATAGGAAAGCCGCATGGCCGTGACCGTCAACCCGGCGATGCGCACCTGTGCCGTCCTGAAGTACTTCAGTGAAGCGTTGCTGAAATCGTCGGCGCTGACCTTGGCCATGACCTCGCGCGCCAGCGGCCCCCACAGTCCAATGCAGCACGTTCCCGGCGTGATGTCCGTGACCTGGGCCCACCGGGCCGGATCCGCTGCAGACTGCGCGGCCGCCTCGCCACGCAGGTACTCGTAATCGGCGTTGTTGTTGATGCCGGCCTGGAACCGTTCCGTCGCCAGCCGCGCCACGGTGATGTCGCTCCGGACGCCGCCCGCGGCATCCAGCAGCAGGCAGTAGGTCACCGCGCCGGGCCGCTTGTCCAGCTGGCCGGTGCTCAGCCGCTGCAGCAGCGGCAGCGCGCCCGGACCGGAGACCTCAACCCGTTTGAGCGGGGTCATGTCATACATGGCGACGGCGGTGCGCGTCTTCCACGCTTCGACGGCGGCAATGGGGGAGTGATAGCGGGCTGCCCAGACTTCGCGGTCGGGTTCCCGCCACTCCTGCGGCAGGTCGGCCAGCAGCGGCGCGTTCGCTTCGTACCAATGCGGGCGCTCCCAGCCGCCGGACTCCAGGAACACCGCGCCAAGTTCCTGCTGGCGGCCGAAGAACGGGCTGGTGCGCAGGTTCCGCGGCGACTCGCGCGGTTGTAGCGGGTGCAGCACGTCGTAGATCTCCACAAAGTTCTGCTGCGACGTCTGGCTGATGTAGTCCGGGGCCAGCTGCACATCTTCGAACCGGCGGACATCGCCGTCGTGCAGGTCCGTCTGCGACCTGCCGTCCACCAGCAGTTCCGCCACCGCCTTGGCCACGCCGGCGGAATGGGTCACCCACACGGCTTCCGCCAGGTAGAACCCGGCGACTTCCGGCGACTCGCCGATCAGCGGTCCGCCGTCGGGGGTGAAGGAGAAAATGCCGTTGAAGCCGTCGGTGATGCTGGCGCCGTGGAGCGCGGGCAACAGCCGCTGGCTCTCCCGCCAGGACGGATCGAAGTCCGCCGGCGTGAAGTCCAGCCGGGACGGCATCCGGTCGTCGGACATCTCGGCGGCCGGGACGGCGGGCAGCCCAGCCAGATCCACCGGCATGGGGCGGTGCGCGTAGGAGCCGATCCCGAGCCGGTCACCATGCTCGCGGAAGTACAGGTCCGCGTCCTGGTGCCGCAGGATGGGCAGCCGCGCACCGTTGGGCAGCTCGTTCCGGCCGGCCAGTTCCGGCAGGGCGGAAGTCTTCACATATTGGTGCGCTAGCGGGAGCAGCGGCACGGTCATGCCGGCCATTGCGCCCACCTTCGCCCCCCAAAATCCTGCGCAACAAACAACGACGTCGGCCGGCACCCTCCCGGTATCGGTCGCCACCGCGGTGACCCGTCCGCCGTCGTGCTCGATGCCTGTCACGGTGGTGGAACCGCGGAATTCGATTCCGGCGGCGGAGGCACGGGCAATCAGCAAGCGGACGGCGCGGGCGGCCAGCGCCAGGCCGTCGGAGGGGATGTGCAGGCCGCCGAGCACGTTGCCGGCGGGCAGCAGCGGATGATATTTCTCGCACTCATCCGGATCTATCAGCCGGGCCTCCACGCCCCAAGACGCGGCGAAGCCGGCCCTGCGCTTGAGATCTTCGAAGCGGGCGGGCGTGGTGGCCACCTCCAGCCCGCCCACTTGGTTAAAGCAGGAGAGGCCGTCAGCCGTCAGCGAGAGCATTTTGTCCACCGTGTAGCCGGCGAATTCGGTCATGGTCTTGGACGGGTTCGTTTGGAACACCAGCCCCGGGGCATGAGAGCTTGAGCCGCCGGCCAGATGCAGCGGGCCCTGCTCCAAAACGGTGACGTTTATCCAGCCGCGGGCGGCCAATTCATCCGCCAGGTTGGCGCCAACGATCCCGGCTCCAATGATGACTACGCGCGGGGTGGTGCTCATGCGGCAATGCTCCTTTAGAAAACTGGACGGGCCAAGGTGCGTGGACGGAATAGGCGGGTTTTGGGGGACATAGTGCACGGGTGGAATCTCCGGGCCGCGGCGGGCAGGTTGGTTGCTGGCTGGCGGTCGCCATCGCTCCCCGTCCGCCGACTACACGTGCCCGTCGACCTTCAGGCCGGGCGGAAGGTTGGGTGCCGCTTCCGACTCCTGGACCATGATGGTGCCGTCCTGGACGACCACCTCGTGGACCCGGACCGGCAGTTTAGCCGGTGGCGCGTCAACCCCGCCGGTGCGCAGATTGAATTTTGATGCGTGCAGCGGGCATTCGACTTCGCAGCCCTCCACCCATCCGTCGGCCAGCGAGGCGTCCTGATGGGTGCAGGTGTCGTCGATGGCGAAGAGTTCGCCTTCTTCGGTGTGGAAGACAGCGATGGGGGGCGATGTGTCCAGCCTGATGGCGTCGCCGGGTGCCAGCTGGCTCAACGGGCAGGCTTCGTGCATGGGGCGCCTTCTTTCTAGCCACCGCGAAACGCGGAAAGTTCCGTGCTGAACAACGATGTTCACAATAGGCAACAGTGTGCCCCGCCACATTCCGTTGTCAAGGGTCTGCCCGCATTTTTCCCCGCCCAAAAAATAGGCAGCGCAAAGCCCTTGACAGTGTGGGCGGGACTCTTCATTCTGTTTCACATAGCGCATCTTGTTGCGTACAGCGCTACTTGATGGACCCACCCGCTGCTGTTCTGAAAGGCCTCCCTATGCAGACCCTCGTCGTCATCGGGGCATCACTGTCCGGTCTCTCCGCTGCCCGCGCGGCACGCGCGCAGGGTTTTGCAGGCCGGCTGGTCATCGTGGGGGAGGAACTCCATCCACCCTATGACCGTCCGCCGCTGTCCAAGGACTTCCTGGCCGGTCGGATTTCTGAGGCGGACCTGGCGCTGTCGGAGGTCGACGACGATCTGGCTGCGGAGTGGATCCTTGGCGTGAAGGCCGAAAGCATGGACCCTGAGTCGATGACCGTAGAGCTCAGCAACGGACGGAGCCTCGCCGCGGACGGAATGGTACTCGCCACCGGCGCATCGGCGCGGGTCCTGCCCGAAGTCGATGGCTGCAGCAATGTCTTCACGCTCCGCACCCTCGACGACGCCCGTGCGCTGCGCGGGCAATTGCAGCCCGGCCGGAAAATGGTGGTGGTCGGCGCCGGCTTCATCGGCGCCGAAACCGCCTCGACGGCGCGTGACGCGGGCCTCGATGTGACGGTCATCGAACGTTCCGCCGCCCCGCTCTCCGGGGCCCTGGGTGCCAAAATGGGCGCTGCCGTGGCCGGTCTGCATGCCGCCGGGGGAGTGGACATGCTGTGCGGCACCTCCATCGCATCGTTCCGGAAAGATGGAAGCAGCGTCAGCCACGTAGTGCTCGACGACGGCCGGGAGCTTCCCGCGGACCTTGTGCTGGTGGGCGTCGGCGGGCAGCCGAACACCGACTGGCTGATCGGTTCCGGCATCCAGCTGGGCAACGGCGTGCTCTGCGACGCTGCGGGCCGCACCAACATCCCGTCGATAGTGGCCGTCGGCGACTGCGCGGCCTGGTGGAACCCTCGGTTGCAGGCACACCACCGGGTTGAGCACTGGACCGGTGCCCTGGAGCGTCCGGCCTTGGCCGTTGCCGCCTTGTTGCAGGGCGGGCCGGGGCCGCGGACGGTCGAACCACCGTATTTCTGGTCCGACCAGTACGGCTCGCGGATCCAATTCGCCGGGCATGTACACGGACACGACCGTGTCCAGGTGGAGCACGGCTGCCTCGAAGACCAGAGCTTCTTAGCCGTCTACTACGCGGGGGACGAACCGGTCGCCGTGTTGGGGGTCAACCAGGTCCGCCAGTTCACCAAGTGGCGCAAGTTCTTGAACCGCGAAGCCGAACGGTACGCGGACGCAGCGGCGGGCGCGTTGGCCGCAGCCTCCTAACCAGCCTTCCCCAACGAACACTGAAGACCATTCTGTATCCAAGGAGTACCGCATGACCGCTGAGATCGTCTCGGAGAGCCTGATCGCCACCTTGCCCGGCCACACCTATGTTGACGACGACGTCTTCCGGGCCGAGCAGGAACGTATCTTCGAGCAGATGTGGTTCTGTGCGGTCAGGTCCGCCGATCTGGACAAGGCCGGCGCCTATCGGACCGTGCAGATTGGGCGCGAATCGGTCATTGTGACCCGGAACCGCAAGGGCGTGGTACGTGCGTACTACAACATCTGCCGGCACCGGGGCGTCAAACTCTGCATCGAAGAGAGCGGGGAGGCAGGTCGTTCGTTCCAATGTCCCTACCATGCCTGGACGTACGATTTTGATGGCAAGCTCATCGCAGCGCCCAACCTGACCAAGATGCCGGACATCGACCGGCAGAAGTACGGGCTGGTGGACGTGCCGGTCCGCGAATACATGGGCTACGTGTGGCTGTGCCTGGCGGATGAACCGCCGTCCTTCGACGGCGATGTGGTCGGAGCGATCGAAGAGCGGCTGGGCGACGCCGGTGCGATCGCCGGTTACGACATCGCGAACCTCAGCCTGGGCCGCCGGATCAGCTACGACGTGAAGGCCAACTGGAAGCTCATCATCGAGAACTTCATGGAGTGCTACCACTGCGCCACCATCCACCCGGAGCTGACCGAAGTGCTGCCCGAATTCGCCGACGGACTCGCCGCGCAGTACTTCGTGGGACACGGCGCCGAATTCGGCGAGGACATCCAGGGCTTCACCGTGGATGGTTCCGAAGGGCTTGAACGCATTCCGGGCATCGGCGAGGACCAAGACCGGCGCTACTACGCCATCA
Source organism: Arthrobacter sp. NPDC089319 (assembly GCF_040684925.1). Taxonomy (NCBI): domain Bacteria; kingdom Bacillati; phylum Actinomycetota; class Actinomycetes; order Micrococcales; family Micrococcaceae; genus Arthrobacter; species Arthrobacter sp. NPDC089319. Next base: position 77,757 of record NZ_JBFBGZ010000012.1, read on the forward strand.
CCATCAAACCGACGGTCTTCGTCAACCTGGTGCCCGACCATGTGATCATCCACCGGATGTTTCCGCTGGCCGCCGACCGGACCGTGGTGGAATGCGACTGGCTGTACATGCCCAGCGTGGTGGAAGCGGGCAGGGACCTCACCGCATCGGTGGAACTGTTCCACCGGGTCAATCAGCAGGACTTCGACGCCTGCGAACGCTGCCAGCCGGCGATGAGCTCCAAGATCTACGCCAAGGGCGGGGTGCTGGTTCCCAGCGAGCACCACATCAGCGCGTTCCATAAGTGGGTCACGGCCCGCCTGGCGGAGCCAGCCGCCGTCGTCGTCAATTGACGTCCGCCGCAGTCACTTGAGAGCAGCCGCCGCCCCGACGGCGACCGGCCGCCGTCGTCGTCATGGGCAGCCGGTGCCACACCGGCACGGTTCAGCTCTCGCGGGAGTAGCCCATCCGGGCGCTGATGTCCTGCCCGGCCTGCTTGATGTCCTCGATCAGGCCGGGCATCTCCTGCGGCTTGAACCGGAACGCGGGACCGGAAATGCTGACCGAACCGATCACGGATCCCAAGTGGTCCCAGACCGGGACGGCAATGGAGTTCAGGCCGATCTCGAATTCCTCCCGGACCACGGCGTAACCGTTGGCGGAGACCAGCAGCAGCTCCTTCTCCAGCTTTTGCCGGGACGTGATCGTCTTCGCCGTCAGCGCCGGCAACCGCGTCTGCTTGACGATCTTCAAGCGGTCCTCCGAGCTGAGCCCGGCCAGCAGCACCTTGCCGCTTGAGGTGGCGTGCAGGGGCGTTAGGCTGCCGATCCAGTCGGACATTGCCAGAGTGGCGGTGCCCCGGGCCTGATCCACGTTGACGGCAAAGTTGGAGCGCAGCACCGCCAGGTTCACGGTTTCCTTGTACTGGTCGGCCAGTTGCTCCAGCACCGGCCGGGCCTCGCGGACCAGGCTCAGGTTTCCGGGGATGGAGTTGGCCAGTCGCAGGATGCCGAACCCCAGCTGGTACTTTCCGCGCTCGGTGTTCTGTTGGACCATGCCCCGGTGGTCCAGCGACGCCAGCAGCCGTGAGGCCGTGGATTTGTGCACGCCCATTTCCTCGGCGATGTCGCTGACTCCGGATTCCCCGCGCCGGGCCAGGATTTCCAGCACGGTGATGGCGCGGTCCACAGACTGCACCCCACGGTTCAGGTTGTCCGGTGATGCCTCGTCGTCGAGCTCTTCAGGTTCAGCCATGGGACCATAATCTCAAATTCCGTCCGGATCGACGCTGTTGGGACATGGCAGGGAGCGTCGCCTAGCCGCTCGTGGCGTCGCCGGCGCGGGCGGCCTTCGCCGAGCGGTGCGAACCGAACGCCGTGTAGTCGGCCGTGCCGGGCTCTCCCCAGACGACCAGCACGCGCAGCGGTCCGGAACCGGTATTGGCCAGATCATGCTCCGAGCCCACCGGCGCCAGCACCGCGTCGCCCGCGGCCAGCTGGTGAACCTGGCCGTCCACCGTCATCCGCGCCGCTCCCTCCAGCACCAGATAGAGTTCCTCGAGCGCGCGGCTGCTGTCCGGATGCGAGTGCATGCCTTCGGTTCCGCCCGGCGGCAGCTCCCATGTCTGCACGGCGACCGGCAGGCGGGACTGTTCGTGGAACAGCCACTGCATCGTCACCGGTGCCGTGCCGCCGTGGAGGTTGTAGTCAAAGGCATAATCGCCGCGTCGTTCCAGCATGTCGTCAGAGCGCGCCGACGGATTCGGGATTGTTCTGGCGGGCCGGCTGCGGCGCCGCGACGGGAAACTCGTGGGAGAGGGCTGCGGCCATGCCAGCGGAGGCACGTTCCAGCAGGATGATGCCCTTGCCGGACGTCGCCTCGGCGGCGGAGGAGAGGCAGCCGGACGCCGGGGTCAGTTCGGGCCTGACCGGCAGGACGTCGTAGTTGGGCAGGACGGCGGGCGGGGCATCGACCACTTTGTCCATCCGGACCCGCTCCGGGTACAAGTGCAGCATCAGCGATGTCTCCAGCACGCCGCCGTGTTCCAGATCCCAGCCGGTGAAGCCGTTCGGGTACAACTCGGCGATGGTGGCGTCGTCAACAAAGTCCCAGTAGGAGAGCAGCACCACTTTTGCGTCGTCGATGCCGCTCTGGTGCAGCTCGCGGAGCGCCAGGTCGACTCCTTCGTACAGGAACTGGTAGTTCTCAAAGTGGCCGTTGATGAAGGCGATGTTCCGGGCACCGTGCCGGGCAAATTCCAGCGTCAGTGTCTTCGCGATGGCAATCATGGTGGTGGCGTCCAGGCTGGTGGTGCCAGGGAGGTGGTTGCCGCCCCCCGAACGCTGCTGGGACTTGTAGCCGTAGACCACCGGTGCGGCGACCAATGCGTCGATTGCCTCGGCTGTTGCTCCGGCCAGGGCCTTGGAGAGGAGCACATCGACATTGAGCGGCATGTGCGGGCCGTGCTGTTCGATGGAGCCAACGGGTATCAGCACCACGGCGTTGTCCTGGCTGATGCGTTCGCGGTAGGTAAAGGCGTCGAGTTCTTCCATGTACACGCTGGTGCGCATGCTGTCTCCAAGATCGTGGTTGCTGGTCCGGCCGCGAGGGCAAGGCCTTGTTAATGCAGGGGATAGGGTCCTGCTGTGGCGGGACCGCGAGGTCTCGCCACAGCAGGGTTAGGTCAGGCCTGGATGATGTTGTTTTCCGGGCCGAAGCCGAATTTGGTGATGTTTTCGACGCTGTTCTCGCCAATCACGAGGATGTCGTGTTCGCGGTAGCCGCCGGCACCGGGTTCGCCGTCGGCTACGGTGATCATCGGTTCCATGGAAACCACCATGCCCGGTTCCAGGACGGTATCGATGTCCTCGCGCAGTTCCAGACCGGCCTCGCGTCCGTAGTAGTGCGAGAGGACGCCGAAGGAGTGGCCGTACCCGAAGGTGCGGTTCGGAAGCAGCCCGTGGCCGATGTAGATCTCGTTCAACTCCGCCGCGATGTCCTTGCAGACCGCGCCGGGCTTGATCAGTTCCAGGCCGCGGCGGTGGACTTCCACGTTGACGTTCCAGAGTTCGAGGGAGCGCTCGTCTGGCTCGCCCAGGAACAGTGTCCTCTCCAGTGCGGTGTAGTAGCCGGAAGTCATCGGGAAGCAGTTCAGGGACAGGATGTCGCCGCGCTGCAGCTTGCGCGTGGTGGCCCAGTTGTGTGCGCCGTCGGTGTTGATGCCGGACTGGAACCAGACCCAGGTATCGCGGACTTCGCGGTGCGGGAAGGTGCGGGCGATCTCGTGCACCATGGCTTCGGTGCCGATCAGTGCCACTTCGTACTCGCTGATGCCTTCGCGGATGGCTGCCTTGATGGCCTCGCCGCCCAGGTCGCCGATCCGTGCGCCGTGCTTGATGACTTCGATTTCCTCGGCCGACTTGATCATCCGCTGGCGCATGGCGTCTTGGGAGACGTCGAGCAGTTCGGCGCCCTCGAAGGCGGCCTGGATGCGCTG
>NZ_JBFBGZ010000013.1:0-81080 GCF_040684925.1 Arthrobacter sp. NPDC089319
CCGAACGCTTCAACCGCACACTCCAGGAAGGCTGGGCCTACCGCCGCCCCTACGCCTCCAACCAGGAACGCACCGACGCCCTGCCGACATGGCTAAACTTCTACAACCACCACCGGGCACACAGTGCCATCGGAGGCCGCCCACCCATCAGCCGGTGTAAACAACCTGCTGTCTAAGTACAGCTAGGCGTTGGCCGGTCGCCGGAGACAGCCGGGCCCCAGCCAGCGCTTCCGGTCAGCGCACCTGGTTCCGCACCGGCTCTCCCGCGGCGACGCGGTTGACATTCCCCGCAATATCGTCGGCCCGCAGTTCGAACGTGGAACGTGCATGACCGGAGTAGTGCGGCGTCAGCACCACATTTGGCAGTTCGCTGAACGGGAAGTCGGCCGGCGGCGTGCGTCCCGCTTCCGGCGCACCCCACCAGACGTCGATGGCTGCGCCGCCGATCTGCTGGTCCACCAGTGCCCGATAAAGGGCTGCCTGATCCACCACCGGCCCGCGCGCCACATTGACCAGCACGGCATCCTGCCGCATGGCGGCGAACTCGGCGGGACCGATCAGGCCCACGGTGGCGTCGTTGAGCGGAACGGTGACCACCACGACGTCGGACTCTGCCAGCAACCGGGGAAGGTCGCCGACGCCGCCCACCCAGCGCGGTAGGGCACCCTTTGACAGCGGGGCATCCGGCCGGTTCCGCACGGCCATCACATCCATGCCCAGTGCGGCTGCCAGCCGAGCGGTTTCGCGGCCGATGCCGCCAAAGCCCACCACCCCCAACGTCATGCTGTCCAGCGTGCGGTGCAGCGGGACGGCGTCGTCGGTCGCAATGGTCCGCCACACGCCAGCGCGCAGTTCGCCGCTGACGGCGGGAAGCCGACGGGTTAGGGCCAGAATGGACATCAGCACATGCTCGGCAATGGGCCGCTCATGATGAAAGGTGTTGGCAACCACCACGGCGGGCCGCAGCGCGGCCAACGCCACCCGGTCCAGGCCGGCGCCGGTCACCTGTACCAGACGGGCGTTGCAGGCGGTTGCCTCCTTCGCGTCCATCCGTGCGCACACCACGACGTCGGCGCCTGCGAGGGCACGCGACCTCACCTCAGGCGGCGCGTCGGCCAGGAAGCGCCATCGGTGCCGGGGCGCGCGGGCCAGGAGGCGTTCGGAGAAGCGGGAAATGATCGGATCGGTGACCACCACGTCCAGCACGGCCGGATCCGCGGGCGCCGGGACGCTTGGCGTGGCGGCTTCGGCGGTTACCACCGCGGACTCTTGGGCTCATAGCCGGGCAGGATCCGCCGCATATAGCCGGTGTCGTCGCGTTCGGTGATGCCGCTGGCCAAATACTGCCGGTGCAATCGTTCCAGCGCTTCAGGATCCAGTTCCACACCAAGACCGGGCGCCGTGGGGACGGTCACCGCGCCGTTGCTGAATGCCAAGGCACCGGGAAGCACAATGTCCTCGTCCGCGCGCTTCCATGGCCAGTGGGTATCGCACGCGTAGTCCAGGTTGGGGGTGGCCGAGGCCAGATGGACCATGGCGGCCAGGCTGATGCCCAGATGCGAGTTGGAGTGCATGGACAGGCCCAGACCGAACGTTTCGGCGATGCCGGCCAGGGTCTGCGACCGGCGCAACCCGCCCCAGAAGTGGTGGTCGGAGAGCACCACGTCCACGGCGCCGGCAGCCACCGCCGGCGGGAGGTCGTTGAAGCTGACCACGCACATGTTGGTGGCCAGGGGCAGCGGCACCTGGCGGCGGACTTCGGCCATGCCCTCGATCCCGGGTGTGGGGTCCTCCAGATACTCAACGATTCCCTCGAGCCGGCGGCCAACGCGGATGGAGGTTTCAACAGTCCACGCGGCATTGGGATCGATCCGCAGCGGGAGGTCGGGGAACTCCGCGCGCAGGGCTTCGATGGCGGCAGCCTCGGCGTCGGGCTCAAAAACGCCGCCCTTGAGCTTAAGGGCCGTGAAGCCGTAGGTCTCAACCATGCGCCGCGCCTGGGCCACGATTCCGTCGGGATCCAGCGCCGCGCCCCACTCGTCGTCGGCCAGCCCGGGGTGGCCCCCCCACTTGTAGAACAGGTAGCCGCTGAACGGTACAGCGTCGCGGACCGCGCCGCCCAGCAGCGCGCTGACCGGCAAGCCGAGCAGCTTGCCCTGAATATCAAGGGCCGCCACATCGAACGGCGAGAACACTCGGTCCGCCGTCGAGGAGCCGGTGACCATACCGCTCATCCCATGGCCGCCCCGAGTGCTGTCGGCGGCCAATGCCCGGGCAACGCGGGCGCGAAGGTCGTTGATGTTAAACGGGTCGGCGCCGGTGATGGCGTTGGCGGCCATCCGGAGGCGCGCCAGATGGGCTGCATCCCCGTAGGTCTCGCCCAGCCCGGTGATGCCCGCGTCCGTGTGGAGTTGCACGATCGCCCGGAGCGCATATGGTTCGTGGACGCCCACAGTATTCAGCAGCGGCGGATCGGCAAAGGCTACCGGCGTGATGGTGACCCCTGTGACGGAGGTCTGACCGATCGGTGAGGTGCTGTCGTGGTGGAGGCCCTGGGATTCGAAGACGGTGGACATCGCAGTCCTTTCTGGCGGCTGGGAGAGTGACTCCCTTCACGCTAAGGGCCTCGATCCATGCCTGTCCAAGCTAAGATATGCACGAAACCATGCAAGGAGTGTATTGATGTTTTCGCTAATCCAGCTGGAGTCATTTGTGGCCGTGGCGGAGGAACTGCACTTTGGTGCGGCCGCGGCGCGGCTCAACATGACGCAGCCACCGCTGAGCCGCCAGATCCAGCTGCTGGAACGCGAACTCGATGCCCAATTGTTTGAACGGAGCAGCCGGAAGGTCGAGCTGACGGCAGCCGGCAAGGTGCTGCTGCCCAGTGCGCGCCGGATCTTGGACCTGTGCACGAAGACGTCGCTGGATGTGCGTCGGGTGGCCACCGGCGATGCCGGTTCCATTGTCATCGGCTACACGGCGATAGCCGGACAGGCGGCCTTGCCGGGGATCCTCCGCAAAGCCGGTGAACAGATCGCAGGAGTGTCCCTGGTCCTACGCGAAGCGGTCTCGGTCGACCAGTTGGAAGCGCTCTCCCGGGGGTCAATCGATATCGGTTTGCTGCGGCCCATCGTCGCCCGTCCGGGAGTGGCCACGCGGCCGTTCATGGAGGACCGGCTGGTAGTTGCCCTGCCTGAGGGGCACGCGCTGGCGACCGGAAACGGGGTATTCCTCAAGCAGTTGGACGGGCTGCCACTGATGATGTATTCAACTGCCGAAGCCCGATATTTCCACGATCTGGTGATGCGGCTCTATGAAAGCGCTGGGGTACAAGCGAACATCACCCAGTTCGCCAGCCAGGCACCGGCATTGTTGGCCTTCGTGGCCGCCGGGCTGGGGGTGACCCTGGTACCGGGCTCATCTATGGACTTCGCGCCACCCGGCGTTAGCTTCGAAGAATTGCGGGGGCATTCCGGGCTCGCCGACCTCAATCGGGCTGACCTGCACGTGGCCTGGAGCGAGGCCACCGCGAACCCGGCGGTGATTCGCTTGCTGGAGCTGATCTTGGACGACTCTCAGGGGGCCACTGGCCCGGTGGCCTGATTTGCGGGAGTGATGTCCGGCCGGGGGACAGCGGCGGCCGCCCAGCGCGATGCGGTCAGGAACCAGACCAACGGGCCGAGAAGTGGCAGTGCCAGCACCACCAGGGACCAGCCCGACTTGGCGGTGCGCTGCCGGTTGCTCCGCCAAATGCTGACAAGCGCTCCGACGGCCAGGAGAAGGGCAAACGGACCGGCACAGACGAGTGCCGATATCCACGTGACTGAGTCGAACAGCAAAGGACCCCCCTCCCTGAATAGCCATAGAGCCGGCTGCGCCGGTTCATGGACTGCCAGTTACGAGTCTAGAATCGCCTCCATGCTGCGGGCCATCCTCCGTGAGGATGAATTTCCGATCGGGCCCTCTCCGCCCGTGGTGGGAGGTGCCGTCGGCGACCTTTAGCGCAGGGGCGGAAACTTGGCCAGCACCTTGTGCATGGTGTTGAGGTTCCTGGTGGTGGTCAGCGGCTTGTACTTCGCCTTCGCTAGGTGCTTGGAAAGTTTGGACTCCAACGTGCTGCCTTTGGGGACTTCCCAGTACAAGACGTCACCGCCAGCAGCCGCACGCTCCTCGGGTGAAAGGCCGGGGGAGTCCTCGAGCAGCTGTCTCACTACGTCTTGGCCGGTGGTCAGCACCGCGTAGGCATGCCGGGGGACTCCGTCGTTGGCCGGTGTGAAAGGGTAGCCATCGATGATGCCAGCTACCTGTTCCCTGCTCTTGACAATCACCCAGGCGTCGTAGCCGAAGGCTGCACGCAGGGTGGCCTGGACGCTTTCCTTGACGGCTGCCGGATCATCCGTCTCGGCACGGAGTACTACGTTCCCCGATGCCAGGACTGTCTGCACTTGGGAGAAGCCGGATCCGGCGAGGGCCTGGCTCAAATCCTTCATGGCAATCCGAATTCCGCCGACGTTGATGCCCCGCAGGAAGACCGCAAAGGTGTCCGAGGGCCGGGTTGTGACAGACATATTTTTATTCTCTCCCGAGCGTCGAGGACGGGTCGGTTTTACGTTGTATGCAGCAGGTGTAATCGGTTGACCCGCGGGCCGGTGCGCAGTTGGAACCCACTAGATGCAAAGAGCGGCATATGTAGCAAAGAGGCATTGCAATGGCAGCAAAGCCAGTGGGACCTGTGGTAACCATTCACCATAATCGGAGTGAACCATTAACCAAATATGGAAGGAGCGGATCCGGGGCTGCGGCCTGAAATTTTCCCTTGTTTTAGCTCTGAAGCCCTCCTACGCTGATCTGTGTTGGAGCGGCACCGCGCAGATGCCGAAGTCACTTTTTGGGGCGCGCGGCTGACAGTTGAGGGTGTCATTCGGAGTGACTGCCTATCGATTCGGACCGGCCTCGGGGGAAGCAGAGCGGGGCGCTGGAAACAGGTATGAAGAGCGGTGGGGGACGTTCCTCGCTGGACGTCCAATGGGGGATTCATGGCCTATGTACTGAGTGTCGATGTCGGCACAAGTTTCACGGCAGCAGCGACTGTCCGATATGGGGAAGGGGATCTTGACGCTCAGCAGCCACAGGCCGTTGGCTTGGGGTCACGGGCGGCAGCCGTGCCGTCAGCCATTTATCTAGGCGATGACGGTACCGTCCTGGTTGGTGAGGCCGCCGAAAGGCGGGGAACCAGCTCCCCTGAGCGGGTGGTTCGAGAATTCAAGCGCCGGATCGGCGATTCTGTGCCGATCATGGTGGGCGAGCTTTTCGTTACCCCCGAGAGCATTTTTGCCACCATCGTCCGGTGGGTCGTCGACCGGACACAGGAACGCGAGGGCGAACCCCCGGAGGGCGTGGCGGTCTCCCATCCGGCCAGCTGGGGCGACTACAAGACGGGGCTGATCCGGGACGCCTTGGCCGCCGTCGGACTGGCTGACGTGGTGCTGCTGAGCGAGCCTGAAGCTGCCGCCTTGCACTACGCCTCGCAGACAAGGGTGCCGGCCGGAAGCCTGATCGCGGTCTACGACTTCGGCGGCGGCACCTTTGATGCTGCCGTTTTGCGCAAGGACGATGCCTCCTCGTTCGCACTGCTGGGCAGGCCCGAAGGGCTGGAGCGGGTGGGCGGAGCGGATGTGGATGATCTTGTCTTTTCCCACGTGGCCGCCAGCCTGGACGGCGGACTCAGCGGTGTAGATCTGAGCGCCCCGCAGACACGGTTGGCACTGGAGCGAATCAGGCGCGAGTGCGTCGAAGCCAAGGAAGCGCTCTCGGCGGACTCAGAGGCGACGATCCCCGTTTTGCTGCCGCACGTGCAGACTGGAATCCGCCTGGTGCGGACAGAATTCGAAGGCCTGGTCGAGCCTCTGGTGCATGACACCATCGGTTCCCTGGCCCGGGCCCTGGAGGCGGCGGACGTTACCGCCGCCGAACTGACCGCGGTTCTGCTGACTGGTGGCTCGTCACGGATCCCGCTGGTCGCTCAAATGCTGTCCACCGAGTTAGGGCGTCCCATCGCCGTAGACGCGGATCCGAAGGCATCTATCAGCCTGGGCGCCGCCTACTTCGTGGCACGAAACCGTCTGGCTCTGGCTAACGAGCACGCTAAGGTCCAGGAACACAGTGCGGAGGCGGCAGCAGCCAGCACGAATTTGGCGGACGAACGGAAGGGCCCGTCCTTCGGTCTTCCTGCCGACGCCGCATCGGCGACCGACGGCGTGGAGAACTCCCGGAAGCCAGCCTTCGCGATGCGCGCAGCCGCTGTGACACTGGCGGTGGCCACCCTGACGGCGTTGACCGCAACGGCCGCTCAAAGTCCCCAAGATTTTGGTCTGTTCGGCTCCTTGCCGGGCATGGCCCAGGGCAGTGCCGCGGAACGAAACAGCTACATACCCGGAGGTTTGCCGCAGCAGAGCGAAGGCGCCGGGCCGGCAAACTCCGTGCTGGCCGACGAGGCACCCCCGCCCGGTATGAGTCCTGTTGTTTCGTGGGACAACCCGGATGCCGACAAGACCGGCCGGAGCGCCGAGGACACGCCCAAGTCCGGCGCCTCCGGGAACGCCCCGGAGGATAAGGCGGCGCGAACATCAACGACGTCGCCGAACGGAACACCGGGGACGGCTCCGGGCGGCACGCCCACCACGGGTACCGGCAGCACAGCGCCTGGCAGCCCCGGCACGGCATCCGATTCGGGCACCAACAGCGGCACCGGCACTTCTGCTCCCGCACAGCCTGGAACTCCGGCGCCGACCCAACCACCACAGCCGAGTCCGGCGCCGCCCCCGACCAATCCCACGCCGGCCCCGGTTGTTACTCCTGAGCCGACAACCGAACCAGAACCTGTGCCGGCGGAGACAACTTCCGCGCCGGAGCCGACGCCGTCAGAGACGGCCGCCGTCGATGCTCCGCCAGCCGACGCCCCGACATCACCGGCTTCGACCGAGACCGAACAACCGTCTGCTCCAGCCGACGAGTCGACTCCCTCGGTGCCGGCATGACGGCTGCGAGGACCGTCCACGTGGCCGCTAGGCGGCTGGTCAACCGGAAGGCCGCGAAATTGTTGACCGAGGCCTCGACAGATCCTCGTTCGCAATTGCTGGCCAGCGTGTCAGGACCGGGCGGCTCAGGCAAGAGCACCCTGCTGGAGAACCTGGCGGTTGTCTACAGCGAGGCAGGCATCCCCGTGAGTACGGGAAGGCAAGTCCTGCAGCAAGGCGCAGTGGACGAGGGCAGCACCGTGCTGATCGACGATGCACACCAATGGAACGACCCTGAACTGGAACGCATCCAGCAGCTGGTCGACGGGCAGCCGGTCAACGTCGTCGTCGCGTATCGCATGTGGCCCCAGCTTCCAGCGTTGAAACGGCTGACGACAACCCTTGAGACCCACCGCCGGCCGATCCTGCTGGGACCGTGGACCCGGGACGAGGTCGCCGCCCACACTTCCGCCACCCAGGGCGAACCGCTTCCCGGTTCCGTCATTGACCGGATCTTCGAGCTCACGGGTGGTATGCCGTGGTTGGTCCAGCATGCTCTGGAAGCGATGGGCGATAGGGGCCGCACGCTGCCGCAAGATCCGCTGGAGTTCGGCGGACTAGTCGATCAGGTGGGCCATGAACTGGAACGGTTGGCACCGGACCTTCGCGAACTGCTGCTGGCGCTGGCTGTCGGTTTCGACCCAGCCGGGCCGCTGCCGGCCGAGGTTGAGCAGACGGAGGGAGGCATCGACCCTCTAATGACTCAGGCGGCGGCAGCGGGTTTGATCCTGCCGGAGGGAACCCTTCCCCCGCTGATGCGCAGCGTCCTGCTTCAGACCACCCCGCTGCATCACGTGCGGACGGCCCAGCATGCCTTGGCCGACCTCCTGTCTACCGGCGAGACCCCGGATCCCACTGACGTAGCCCGTGGTCTTGCCCAAAGCGGACTCCAGGATGCGCGGGTGGCCAGGACCCTCCAATCGGCCGGCGATAGTGCTCTGGCAACGGAGCCGCACTTGGCCGCAACGCTCTACGAGGAAGCGACCGCTGCCGGTGCACCGGGGGCGTCGACGGCGGCGCGCCGTGCCCAGGCGGCCTTGGCCACCGGAGACCTTGACAGCGCCGGTCGGCTGGTGGACCCTCTCCTGTCGCAGCCCGAGGCACCGGACAAGCACCGGGGTGCGGACGTGGCAGCGTCGTTGTGGGCCCAGCGGGGCATGCTGGCGCGGAGTGCCCAGGTTTACCGCTGGGTTGGCGCGCCGGCCGGGGATGCCTCCAAGGCTCTCGCCGCCGTCGTGATGATCGGCACCGGTGATCGCGACGCTGCCCGGAGCCTGCTCGCCGCCGACCGGCTGGAAGAATCACCAACGCTGACCAACGTGGCCCTTTCACTCATGGGACAAGGCGTGGCTGAGTCCGTTGGCGAATACACCGAGCGCGCACTTCCAGCCCTGGTCCGTGCTTCCGACATGCTGACTGCCTCCGGCGCCTCGATCCCGCTGCCCGACAGCCCCGCGGCACTTGCCGCACTGGTGGCACTGCACAGCGGGGAGCTTTCGGTGGCCGAATCGGTGCTCGACGATGCGCTGCGCGGAGGCCAGGGCGGGCCGGCAGGGCGGCTCCGGTTGCTGCTCCTGCGCGCGTGGGTTGCCATGCTGCAGGACCATCCGGACAACGCCGGGGCTGCAATAGCGGAGGCGGCCGCCGGCGGAACCTGTCCCACACCGCGGGACGAATTATTGCTGGACGCCTTGCACGTGGGCCTGGCCCGACGGACCGACGACATGGCTGGCTTGGTGCGTGCCTGGGAACGGGCGCGCGGACGGCTGCTGCACGTCGCCGTCGATCTCTATAACCTGTTGCCGCTGGGTGAACTGGCGGTGGCCGCCGCACGCTTGCGCGATTCCGAACGGCTTCGGCCGCATTTGGCCGACGCGTGGGCGCTGTTGGAAAAGCTGGACGAACCTGCTTTGTGGTCCACTCCGCTGCGCTGGTACGCCGTCCAGGCCGCTATTCTGGCGGAGAAGCCTACCGAGCTGGCGCCCCATGCCTCCGCATTGGTGCGCGCGTCCGGAAAGTATCACCTTGCCGCTGTGCTTGCGGCAGCCGGCCGGTCCTGGGTATCCGTTCTCGCGGGCAGGATCGAACCGCGGGCCGTCGAGGAATCCGCCCGCGCGCTCGCAGCCGTCGGCCTGACTTGGGACGGGGCCCGGCTGGCCGGACATGCGGCAGCACACGCCGAAGAGCGCAAAGACATGAGCCGCCTCTTGGCCTGCGCCCGGGACCTGCACCCGGGGACGCGAGGCACAACCGAGGCTACCCATTTAGCCCAGTCCACCGCCGCTGAGTCCGAGCCGCAGCTGACCGTGACCACACCAAGAGCATCAGCCCCGGAGAGCACAGCCTTGAGCGAGCGGGAGCGTGAAGTGGCCCGGTTGGTTCTGGAGGGCAAGACCTACCGGGAGATCGGCGCCGCGATTTTCATTTCGCCGCGGACCGCCGAACATCACATCGCCCGGATCCGCCGGCGGTTGGGGGCATCAAACCGCTCCGAGCTGTTGACCCAACTGCGGCTTGCCCTGGGTGAAGACGGCTCCCAAGGCCCGTAGTTCCGCTCCGTACCGGGGCTTGGCCGCAGCCTACCTAGCCCCTGGAAGCCGCAATCCCCCTCCGGGGGCCGGGGAGCGGGGGAGGAAGCCCCGATGCCGGCAGCAGCACCCCGACCGTAGCTTTGAATCAAGCCAAGCAACCTAGCTCGGCGGGCCACCATCCATAGTTTTGGCCACATCCAGTAGGACCTAGATTGGGGAATCAACATAATGCCTACGCTTGCAAGCTCACTTCTCGAATTCATCATGAACCTGCTCCGGGATCCGCGCGCTGCCGACGAATTCAACGCAGACCCGGACGCAGCCCTGGCCAGCGCCGGCCTGTCCAACGTGTGCTCGGATGATGTTGACGCGATCATGCCGGTCATCCTGGACTACGCCCCGGTCGGCTCCGGGTCGTCCTTCGACCGCGAGTACAACACCGGTGACAACCACGGTGGCAACTCCGGCGATTGGTCCAGCGACAACAGTGGCTGGGGCAACGGACGCGACGACGACGATGACGACCATGGGCACGGACGGGGCCGGGACGACGACGATGACGACCGTGGTGGTCGTGGCCGGGACGACGACGATGACGACCGTGGTGGACGTGGCCGGGACGACGACGATGACCATGGCCACGGCGGTGGGGGCCGCGGCGACCATGGCGATGACGACCATGACCATGCGGTGCAGCAGTTGACGCACATCGTCAACAACTACTCCTACACCTCCGTCGTTGACGATCGGGACACCATCACCGACCAGTCCGTGAACCAGAACATCTGGGCCAACGGCGACGTCAATCAGTGGTTCGACAACGACGCCGTGGTGGCGTCGGGCGACGACTCGAACGCGGCCGGCGGCGATGTGGATAATTCCACCGGCGACGAGAACAACCACTCGATCAACCTGACGACGGGTGACGTCGGCGGCGGCATCGCGATCGGCAATGAGGATAACTCCGTCGATAACTCCATCACGGACTCCTACAACACCGATGTGGACCTGGACGTCGAGGTCGAGGACTCCTTCAACGACAACTCCAAGGACATCGACCTGAACAACGTTGGCAACGAGGACAACGACCTTACAGTCGGTGACATCGATGCCTCGCAGGACAACGATGGGATCGACGTCACGACCGGGGACATCGACGTCGACGCATCGCAGGACAATGACGGGATCGACGGCAACGGCAACGTTGTCGGCAATGACGGCAATGCGATCGATAACGACGGCAACGGCAACGCCTTGGACAACGTCGGCAACGACAACTCCTTGGACAACGTCGGCAACGGCAACGTGATCGGCAACGACGGCAATGCGATCGACAACGACGCCATTGGCAACGTGGTCGGCAATGACGGTAATGCGATCGACAACGACGACAACGCCATCGGTAACGTCGGCAACGCGATCGACAACGAGTTGGAGTTCACCGGGATCGACGAGTCGGTCAACGACTCGGTGATCATCGCGGACAACGACAACAACGATCTGCTGACCGATAACGACGTCGTCGACGCAGATGTTGTGGTCGAGTAACCGATCTGACAACTGAATCACGACAGATCAGCTGTCCAGCAGGGGGCCGGGGGACCTCCTGCTGGACAGCGTCACGGTCCGGCTAGGGCCGGAAAACAGGAGGGGATACGGTGGCCGAGCTCGTCAAGCTGGTGGATCAGGGCCTGGAACTGGCCAAGAAGGGCGAACGCGCAGACTTGCAGCGGCGCCTTGAACAAACCCGCAAGCGGCTGAAGGACCCGACCACCAGGGTGATCGTCGTCGGCGAATTCAAGCAGGGCAAGAGCCAGCTGATCAACGCACTGGTCCATGCGCCGGTCTGTCCTATCGACGACGACGTCGCCACCTCCGTGCCTACCGTGGTGAAGCAAGGGGATCCAGCCTCGGCCGTGATCCTGGTGCCGAAGGACGGCAGCGAAACCGCGGACGGGGAAGGCGAACTGGAACGTCGCCCGATCGCTCTCGAAGAGCTCGCCCAGTACGTTTCGGAACGGGGAAACCCGGGCAATGAGCGCCGATTGGCAGCCGCAGAGGTCTTGCTGCCGCGCAAGGTACTAGGCGGCGGGCTGGCACTGGTGGACTCCCCGGGCGTCGGCGGACTGGACTCGGCGCACTCCCTGACCACGCTGACCGCGCTGCCGACGGCGGACGCCATGCTGCTGGTCTCCGATGCATCGCAGGAGTTCACCGAACCAGAACTTCGGTTTCTCCGGCAGGCCCAGCGGATCTGCCCAAATGTGGCCGGTGTCCTGTCCAAGACCGACCTGTATCCGCAGTGGCGGAAGGTGGCGGATCTTGATCGGGGCCATCTGCAGCGGATCGGGGCGGACATGCCGCTGATCCCGCTCTCCTCGGAACTGCGCCTGCAGGCCGCCGCCCTGCACGATAACGAACTGAACGCCGAATCCGGCTTTCCGGAACTGGTGGCCTACCTGCGGAACAACATCCTGGCCCAGAGCGAGCGGCTCCAGCGGCGGTCGGTGGCGCAGGTCTTGGTCTCGGCGACTGACCATTTGCGGCTCTCGCTGAAATCCGAACTGAGCGCGCTGGAAAATCCGGACGGCACACCGGAAATGCTCGCCGAACTGGAAGCGGCCAAGGAACGCGCAGATGAGCTCCGCCGTCGTTCTTCCCGTTGGCAGGTCACGCTCAACGACGGTATGAGCGATCTCATCTCGGACATGGAACATGACCTGCGTGACCGGCTGCGCAGCATTATGCGGGACGCGGAGCAGGCCATCGATGCAGGCGATCCCGGGCCGCAGTGGGACCAGTTCGTGCACTGGCTGGAGCAGCGGGTCGCTTCGGCCGTATCGGACACCTTTGTGTGGACGAACGAACGGTCGCTGTGGCTGGCGGAAAACGTCGCCGAGCACTTCAACCGGGACGAGGTGACCCTGCCGTTGCTGCAAGTGGACTCCACGGAGAACGTGCTGGACCCGGTGGAGGGGATCCCGGACCTGGATCCCGGCCGGATGGGGCCGGTCCAGAAAATCCTGATTGGCATGCGCGGCTCCTACGGCGGAGTGCTGATGTTCGGCCTGTTGACCGGAATTATGGGCCTCGCCTTGATCAATCCGATCTCGGTCGGCGCCGGCCTGCTGCTCGGCGGCAAGGCGTACCGGGAAGACAAGGAAGCCCGGCTGAAGCGGCGCCAGCAGGAAGCCAAGGCATTGGTCCGCAAGCAGGTTGACGAGGTGGTGTTCCAGGTGGGCAAGCAGCTTAAGGACCGGCTGCGGATGGTCCAGCGGGCCACTCGCGATCATTTCACCGCGCTGGCCGAAGAGCACCACCGCTCACTCGCCGATTCGGTACTGGCCGCACAGAAGGCAGCGAGCCATTTCAACCAGGAACGCGACCTGCGGATCCGCGAGATCAAGGCGTCGCTCGCCCTGGTGGAATCGCTGCGCAAACAGGCCTTGGCGCTGGATCCGGCGCCCCAGTTGGCGGCACAGGCATGAACGGAGCGGCCGCGGGGGCGGATCTGGAAGCGGCCCGCGGACTGGTCCGGGAGGCGATTGACGCCTACCGCGACGATCCGGCCGTGCGCCAGGTGCTGGAGGACTACGCGCGCCGGCTCGACGAGCCCTTGCGGGTGGCCATCGCCGGCATGGTGAAGGCCGGCAAATCGACGCTGCTCAACGCCATCATTGGGGAGGAGATCGCGCCGACGGACACGGGGGAGTGCACCAGGGTGGTCACCTGGTATCGCCACAGCGACACTCCGCGGATCACCCTGCACCCGCGGGTTGGACCGCCACGGAACGTGCCGATCAGGCGAACGAACGGCCGGCTGGTCTTCGAGCTCGGCGGGACCGAGGCCGCCGACGTCGCGCGGCTGGTAGTGGACTGGCCGTCGAGGACCCTACGGGGCGTCACGCTGATCGACACGCCAGGCATCGCCTCGCTCTCGCAGGATGTGTCGGCCCGCTCCACCGAGTTCCTGGTGCCCACCGACGCGCCCTCGGAAGCTGACGCCATCATCTACCTGCTGCGGCACCTCCACGCATCGGACCTGGGCTTTTTGGAGTCGTTCCGGGACACCGCGGCAGGACAAAGCGGCACCGTGAACGCGCTGGCGGTGCTGTCCCGCGCGGACGAGGTGGGTGCCGGCCGGATCGATGCCCTGCTCTCCGCCCAGGACATAGCCGCGCGCTACCGCCGCGATGGCGCCTTGCGCTCGTTGGCGCTGGGGGTGGTCCCGATCGCCGGCCTGCTGGCGCAAACGGCCCGCAGCCTGAGGCAGGCGGAGTTCTCCATCCTCACCGAACTGGCAGCCCTGGACAGGCGGGAGCGGGAGCGCCTTCTGCTGTCCGCCGACCGGTTCGTCCGCCCCGGAGGCCCGCTGACAGCGACGCCGGAGGCGCGTGCGGACTTGCTGGACCGGTTCGGGGTCTTCGGGGTCAGGATGGCAGCCGCGCTGCTCCGCGGCGGCATCTCGGATCCGACCGTGCTGGCCCACGAGCTGGCCCGCCGAAGTGGGCTGGACGAACTGCTGGCCGTGATCACCGGGCAGTTCCAGGCCCGCGCCGGACAGCTGAAAGCCCGCACCGCCCTGATCGGCATCGAGAAGCTGCTGAAGGACCATCCGCGTCCGGGCACAGACGTCGTCGCGGCGACCCTGGAACGGCTGCTTGCCGGCGCCCACGCCTTCCGCGAACTGCGGCTGCTGGCCCTGGCGCGTACCACGGGGCTGCCGCTGGAACCGCAGTTGGCCGCCGAAGCCGAACGCGTGATCGGCGGCGACGGGGTTGCTGCCCATGAACGACTGGGGCTGCCTCGGGAC
Organism: Arthrobacter sp. NPDC089319; assembly: GCF_040684925.1. Classification (NCBI taxonomy): domain Bacteria; kingdom Bacillati; phylum Actinomycetota; class Actinomycetes; order Micrococcales; family Micrococcaceae; genus Arthrobacter; species Arthrobacter sp. NPDC089319. Next base: position 14,421 of record NZ_JBFBGZ010000013.1, read on the forward strand.
ACATCCGACGAGGGGCTGCGCGAACACGCCTTGGCGTGCCTGCGGCGTTGGCACGCGGTAGCCGCTGATCCGCTGCGCGGCCGGGCCGTCGCCGAAGCCTGCCAGACGGTGGTCCGAAGCTGCGAGGAACTGCTGGCCGGCATGCAGCCAGCCTCAAGTGGCCGGGCGGCCGCGCGTCTGGTTCTCGGCTCGGAACCATTGGCTGGCCCCGTGCAGGACGCTGGCGACCACCGCCGCGCCGGCTAGGGCCAGCTGTAGCACCAGCAGGACTCTGATGCCGAACTCTTGATCGCCGGGGGCCGCCAGGAACGCATCGGCCACCAGCGTCACCACTCCTTGGACAAACAACATGGCCAGCAGCACAAAGCGCACTTTCCCATGCCGGCGCAGCAGGACAAGCAGCAGCACTGCCTCGATCAGGATGACCAGCGCCAGCATGCCCAACGTACCCCAAAAAACCACTATCGCGAGGGCCTCCACGGTCTCCTGGTCGTCGCCCCGTTCCAAGCCGTCGATGAGGCCGCGCACGTGTTCCACGATGGCATCCCGGGCGAAGAACGCGAAGATCCCCGCGATCAGCCCGGACGCGAAACTCAGGATCCACAGGAAGCGGACCCTCTTGACTGCAGGCGGCAGCGTGAGGATCTCTTTGATGGGTGCCGGGGTGTGGTCGGACAGGGGCGGGCGCGGCGGCGCGGGACGTTCCGGTTCGCCGGACAAATCCCCGGTTCCCTGAGCTCCAGGCGCCCCCATTCCTGGTTCATGAGACATGCCAGTAATCTAACCGCCGACCTTTCGGACCGCAATGGCGCCGCCAGCGCCTCGGGGTGCTATCAGCCCACATGGATACCGGGGCGACGGGCGGGATCGGGCTCGTTCTGGCGGATGATTTCGCGGACCACCGGCGCGGTGTCCCCCTGTCCCAAGAGCAGATAGCGGAAGAGGTGGCCGAGCGGGTTGCCCTCGGACCATTCGAAATAGGCATGAGGCCGGACGCCGGTCGCGTCCCGGACCGCTAGGAGTATGGACGCGATCGCGTTCGGCACGGCGGGACTGTCCGCCCGCAGCACCCGGTACCCATCGATGTCGACGCCGCGGACGCGCAGCACCTTGGTGAAGGCAGACGGGTCCACAATGTCAATCTCGAGGAACAAGACATCCGCCGTTCCCGGGACGGCATTCATGTACCGCTGGGAAGCCTCTTTGGCGCTGTAGTCGGCCTGGCTGCCGCGGCGGCGTTTGGCAATGATGTCCAGCGCGCCGTCGTAGTCCAGTGAATCGCTGATGAAGCGCCGGGCGGCCTGGTCGAACTCGATTCGTTCGGTGCGCAGTTCCGTCGTCCGGGTAACCCGGGAGACCAGCGAGACCGTGACCATGCCGAGGACGAAGAGTCCGCAGATGGCGATGCCGTCCGGCTTTTCCACGATGTTGGCCAGCAGCGCATACAGCAGCACCAAGCTCAGCGCGGCATAGCCGGCGGCGGCGCGGCGCTTTTGCCGGCGGGCCACGGTGAAGGTCACCGCGATGGCCGCTGAGACCATCATGGCCAAGATCCCGGTGGCGTAGGCCCCGGCCTGGGCATTGACGTCGGCACGGAAGCCCAGGGTGATCAGGATGCTGACGCCGGTGTAGACCAGGACTACCGGCCGGATGGCCCGGGTCCATTCGGGCGCCATGCCGAATCGGGGCAGGTATCGCGGGACGATGTTGATCAGCCCCGCCATGGCCGAGGCTCCGGCGAACCACAGGATCAGGATGGTTGCCGCGTCGTAGAACGTCCCGATGCCCTCGCCGAACATTCCGTGCGCCAGATAAGACAGTGCCCTGCCGTCGGCGGGGCCGCCGGGGGCATAGGCATCCGGCGGGACCAGGACCGCGGTGACGAAGCTGCTGCCCAGCAGGAAACCGCTCATCACTCCTGCCGCGCAGGTGAGCAGCTTCCTGCTGTTGTGGATGCGCGAGGCCAGGCGCTGGGCCCGGGTGTCGCCGGTGCAGGCGACCAGCGGCATCATGCTCACGCCCGTCTCGAATCCGGACAGCCCCAGGACCAGCAGGGGAAACGCCAGCAGCAGGGTCAGGGCCAGGCTGCCAGGGCCTGCGCCCGCGGACGTCACCGCGTGGGTCCAATCGGAGACCAGACCAGGTTCCTGCGCGATCGTCGCCAGTCCCGCCGCGATCACGATGGCGTTCATGACCAGGAATACGGAAACCAGCGGTACGGCTAGGGCCACCGCCTCGCTGAAGCCTGTCAGGAAGATGCCACCGAGGACAAGCAGCAGGATGATGGTCACGGGAACGGCGCCGCCCTGTAGGAAATCGGGGACGTATGGATTTTCGAGCACGTGGACGGTTGCATCGGCGGCGGAAAGCGTGATGGTGACGATCCACGAGGTGGCGATGAAGCCGAGCAGGACGAGGATGATCACCTTGCCCTTCCAGAACGGCAACAGCCGGTCAAGCATGGCCACCGACCCCTGGCCGTAAGGGCTCTCGGCGGCCACCCGCCGGTAGAGCGGGAGCATGCCCAGCAGGGTGAGCGCCACGATCAGCAGCGTGGCCAGCGGCGACAGCGGCCCGACGGCGATCAGGGCGATGCCGGGAAGGTAGGAGAGGGTCGAAAAATAGTCGACGCCGGTTAGGCATACGACCTTCCACCAGGGGTAGGACGCGGTTCCCGGAACGCTTTCCCGGCCCACCGGCGGAACCTTTTCCTTCACCAGCCAGCGGCTCAGCGGGTGGCGGAGCGGCGGCGGGGGAGTCGGCCTCGGCACAACGGCCGGGACCGTATGTTCAAGCGACCAACGCACCGGATTCTCCAGTTGCCCCGGCCGGCGGACCCCGGTTTGAGGCCCTGTCGCGGGGCGTTCCCACAGTATAGATCCGTCGTGGGCGGGGCACGAGCGGTTATTGGGTCGCTTCAATCACCCAGCAGCGGCTGTTCGCCCGGTGTCGCCAGGGTCAGGACGGCTTCTTCGATCAGGTCGTGTTCCTCGAGGGTGCGTTCCACCCGACGCAGCGCCACCGCCACATCGTGCTCGGGCAGGTCGCCGGCCATGTCTACCGCTGCCACCACGTACAGCCGGGAGGGCCCGACGAATTCCATGTGCAGGTAGGTCACCCGGTCCACGTCCGGGTTCTGCAACAGCAAATTGACGACGGCGGAGCGCGCCTCGCCGGTTGCGGGTTCACCGACCAGGAACTTGCGGTTACGGTCGATCAGCACCACCGCTATGGTGCCCAGCAGCAGACCCACCAGGATGGAGCCGATGGCATCGGGAACGGGGGACCCGGTGATTTGATGCAGGGCGACGCCCGACGCGGCTATGGCAATGCCGATCAGGGCCGCAAAGTCTTCGGCGAACACCGCCCGCAACGTGGGATTGGAACTGACGACAACATACTCCAACGTGTGGCGCCGGTAGCGTCTGGCTCCTTTCCGGGCTTGGCGCAGTGCTTGGGCAAAGGAAATTCCTTCCAGCACGAACGCCAGCGCCAACACCACGTAGGCCACGATGAAGTCGCTGGCCGGCTCGGGATTGGCCAGGACCTGGATGCCGTGCCACACCGAGACCACCGCCCCGGCAGTGAACAAACCGAAGGCGGCGAACATCGACCAGACGTAGGCTTCGCGCCCGTAGCCGAGCGGGTGGCGTGCATCCCGCGGCTTGTTCGACCGGCGCTCGGCAATCAATAAGAAGACTTGGTTCCCGGTATCCGCCCACGAGTGCGCTGCCTCCGCCGTCATCGACGCAGACCCGGTCAGGGCCGCCGCGACGGACTTTGCCACCGCCACCAGCGCGTTGGCGCAGAAGGCAATGATGACGGTCAGGACGCCCGACCTCTCCTCCGCCTTGCGGGCCGGCATGGTGGTCTTCATGGCCGGATCGGGTTGGCTGGCGCGGTCATAGGCCCTCGAGGACCAATGCGGTGGCAAAGCCCAGCGCCGCGGTGAAGCCGGTGAGGAGGTGATGCGTTTCGAAGGCTTCGGGAATCATGGTGTCGGCGATCATGGCAAGAATCGCACCGGCAGCCAGCGCGTTAATGAAGGCCACGGTCTCCGGCCGGGCGTCCTGGAGCGCAAGGTAGCCGACCAGCGCGCTGATGCCGGACAGAACGGCAATTCCGCTCCACACGCCAAAGACATAGCGGCCGCTGCGCCCGGCTTTCTTCATCCCCGCCGTGCTGGAGAGCCCTTCGGGGACATTGGAAATAAAGACCGCCCCCAGCATCGCCGGGCTGACGGTTCCTCCGCCGACCAAGCCCAGGCCGAGCACCAAGGATTCCGGGATTCCGTCCAGTAGGGCGCCCACGGCGATCGCCGTGCCGCTGCCCGGATTCTGGCCCTCGGTAGGCTGCTGATCGCCCGACCGCTTGCGATGTTTCGCGCCGTTCCTGGCCAGCAGCGCGTTGGCGCCCACAAAAAGGCCGGCGCCGACGAGGAAACCGATGATGGTAGCGCCGATTCCGCCGGTGTTCACCGCTTCATCGACCAGCTCGAAGGCGAGAGCCGAGATCAGGACGCCGGCGCCGAAAGCCATGATGGTGGAGACGACCTTGGCGGGAAGGGTCCACTTCCAGGCGACGGCACAGCCAATCACCAGCGCGGCCCCGCCGAGCAACCCGAAAGCAAACGCGGTCATCCACAAGGGCATTGGCGCTCCTCCCGTCCAGCTCAGGCTAACGGCGGGGCGGCGAAATCGCTACGGCTCGAAGCCGCGGGGTCGCAAGGAGGAAGGTGTCCCCGGGAAGCCGGGAAGCCGGGGTGGCGGGGAGGCTGGGCGTTGCGGGCGCTAGTGTCGGGGCGCCGGCGTGCTACTTGCCCGGGCGGCCCAATCCGGTGCGCGCCATCCCATCCGCGTAGGCCTCATGCATGACGTCCAGCCATTCCTGCTGGCGGGTCGGAGAACCGGCGAACGCCCGGCCGCTGAGCGCCCGGACCTTGAAAGTCTTAAAGCCGCGCCGCCAGAGCAGCGGGTTCTCCGTCTTCAGCAGCAGCGCAGCGAGCCGCTGGGCTTCGGTTCCGTGAGCCACCAGCACGGATGCCCGCGGCACCAGCGCCAGCATCCGCAGCAGGGGCTTGAGTCCGGCGCTGATCTGGTTCGGCGTCAGCTTGCCGTTGGCCTCGCCCGGGACGAACCACGGGTGCACATTCCAAGGCATGACGTATTCCGGGCGCAGGCCCAGTTGCCACTGCAGCCCAAGCATTCGGGTGGTCGCTTCCTGATCGCCGGGCCAGATGAAGCCAGTGTCCGATGCCTGCCCGATGTTGGAGTACAGCGACACAATCCGGCATTCGTCGGCGTTGTGGATCGGGTCCACGTACGGGACCTCGGTGCCCGGCTTCTGCTCGCGCAGTTCGTCAATCAGGTGGTTGATGTCGGCGACGCCGGAATCGTACCTGCGGTCCATGAGGTCCTTGTGCTGATCGGATACTGCCGGGCTGCTCATCGGGGTGTGGGTCTCCTGAAAGGAAGGGGAAGTGAACGGTAGGCGAATCGGTCTGCCGAGAACGACGGCGGTGCCCGCCTGTGGCGGAAGTCCGCCTGCCGCTGCGGGGAGGCGGCTATTGAGCATAGCAACCGAAGCTGGGAGCCTCCCGACCCCGCGGTGCGGATTCTCGCGCCCGGCATGGCCGTCCTGTGACCAAGATGACCCGGACGCTAATCCGCGGTGAATTCAATACTGTGCCAACCGCTGGCGCCATTCGGGGCCGGCGGCGCCGGAGTTTCCGTCTGCAGCTTGCCGTCGCCGTCCCAGGCCCGGACCCGCAGCATGTGCTGGCCGGCGGGCACATCGTCCCGTACCAGATACCACTGGCGCCATGTGTCCACTGAGGCCTCCGCGGCCAGTTTGGCGTCGGCCCAATCGCCGTCGTCCAACTGCACCTGAACTTTCGAGATACCCCGGTGTTGTGCCCACGCCGTTCCCGCGAAGGGCGTCCGGCCGGCGGCTACGCGGGACCCGGCGCGCGGCACGTCGATCCGTGAGGCGGTCTTGATGGGTCCATGGTCCGACCAACCGCGGCTGGTCCAGTACGCAGTTTTGTCCTCAAACCGGGTGACTTCCAGGTCCACCACCCACTTGGTGGCGGACACGTAGCCGTACAGTCCCGGCACCACCATCCGCACCGGGAAACCATGTTCCAGCGGCAGCGGTTCGCCGTTCATTCCGATCGCGAGCAACGCGTTCCGCGCATCGGTGAGCACTGCCAGCGGAGTGGAAGCCGTGAACCCGTCGATGCTGGTGGATAGCACCATGTCCGCCTCGGGCAGCGGCCGAGCCCGCGCGAGCAGTTCGCGCAGTGGATAGCCCAGCCAGCGGGCATTCCCCGCGAGCCCCCCGCCCACCTCATTCGAAACGCAGGTCAGGGTGGTGTAGCTCTCCAGCAGATCGGCCTCGAGCAAGTCCTGGAAGCCGACGCTGACCTCTTCCTCCACCAGACCGTGGACGCGCAGTGTCCACTGCGCCGGGTCCACCGACGGGACAAACAGGGCCGTGTCGATGCGGTAGAACTGCGCGTTCGGCGTCACGAACGGAATGGCCCCGTCCACCGGAGCCTGCACGCCTGCCGGCAACGGCTTGGCGGGCCGCGCCGCCGCCGGCAGGCCCAGAGCCTCGCGCACCTGCCGTGCGCCGTTCCGGGCTGCGGAGATTGCGCCGGCGGCAATCCCCATGACAACAGCGGCGCCCGCCATCACCCCCGCTGTCGCGAGGAAGGTGCGACGCCCCGGATCCGCCTCCCGGGTGGCTGTGGCCGGATCGGCTGCCGCTCCGGCTGGGACGCCCACTCCGCCGGCCGGGACGGCAGTTCGGTCGGCTGGAACCGCCGGACCGGGCAGGAGCCGGATCAGCCAGCGTAGGCAGAACAGGCCAACGGCGGTGCCCAGCGCTGTCGGGATGGCATCAGCAGGGACGGCGCCGGCCCGGGTGAGGACGCACACCACCATGCCCACGCCCAGCGCTGCCACCACTAGCGCGCCGGCGGTCCAGTTCCGGAGGGCCAGCACGCCGATGCCCGCGGCCAGAAGAGTTGCGCCGATCCCCATGGAGACGAACAAGACCAGTTTGTCCGCCGTCGCGAACGTGGTGATGGCAAACTCGGTCAGCCACGGCGGTGACAGTTCGACCACGGCGGCGCCCACCGAGCCGAACGGTGAGGCGGCCGGACCGAAGAACGCCGCGGCCAGCTCTGCCACGGCAAAGAGCACCGCGGCCGAGACGATGCCCGCCAACATTGCTGGCATCCACGCCGTCAACACTGCAGCTTTCGACACTGGCGGTGCTGCCATGCCGGCCCTTGCCCTTCCATCGGTCCCGGACCCTGCATCTCCGGACGAGAGACAGCTTGGACCCTGGTTCGATCATCTACCCGGCATGTCGGCAACACAACCGCTCCCGGCTGATTCTCCGACCAGCCGGATTCGGGTTCGGCTCACCGAGCGCCACAGATGTTCATCCGGCGTCACATTGGCGCGTCACAGCCTGGACAGCTTCCGCAACTACGGCTTCGAAGTGGCAGTTGTTCCGGAGATGCGGAGTTTTGCTCCGGCAGGGCAGGCAATGTGGCGCCGGGCGAACAATTTCCCGTCTGTTCAGGGAAAATTGGTTGACACTTCAACTATCAGGTGATATTGTAGATGCATAAGCATGAAGTTCACCTGAGCTTCAAACCCAGACTTCAACCAGGAGGCACCACATGGCCGTACAGCTCACCCCAGGAACTTGGAACCTCGACAAGTCCCACACCGAGGTCGGCTTCTCCGTCCGCCACGCCGGCATCAGCAAGGTGCGCGGCCAGTTCACCGACGCCGACGCCACCCTGGTGGTCGGCGACAGCCTGGGCACGTCCTCCGTCGAGGCCGTCGTAAAGACCGCCTCCTTCGACTCCAACGATGACAACCGCGACGCCCACGTCAAGGGCGAGGACTTCTTCAACGTGGAGCAGTACCCGAACATGACCTTCAAGGCCACCAATGTCGAGGGCAACCCGGAAGAGTTCAAGCTGGCCGGCGAGCTGACCATCAAGGACACCACCAAGCCCGTGGTCTTCGACGTTGAATTCGGCGGCATGGCAGTGGACCCGTTCGGTGCCACCCGCGCCGGCTTCTCCGCCACCACGCAGATTTCCCGCAAGGAATTCGGCATCACCTGGAACGCTGCCCTGGAAGCCGGCGGCGTACTGGTGGGCGACAAGGTCACCATCACCGTGGACTCGGCCTTCGTTCTGCCGTCCAACTAATTCCCGCGCCACGCAGGCAGGGTCCGGAAGCATCCGGGCCCTGCCTGCGGCGTTTAACGTGCCGTGATGGCTCCGGCACCCTCTCATCATCCGGAGTGGTCCTCCTCCGGGTGGCCGGCCCCGCCTGCCGCTAGGCTGGCCTCGTGAAGATCGCCATCCTCGACGATTATCAGGACGTAGCGCTCAGCAGCGCCCCGTGGGAGCAGCTGCCGGCGGGCATCGCCGTCGAACGTTTTACCGACCATCTTGACGACGTCGATGCCCTCGCCGAGCGCCTGGCCGGCGCGCAGGTGGTGGTCACCATGCGCGAGCGGACGCCGATCACCGCCGAACTGATGGACCGGTTGCCGGGCCTCAAGCTGGTCACCACCACCGGAATGCGCAACGCCTCGATCGACCTGGACGCGGCGCGCCAGCGCGGCGTGACCGTGTGTGGAACGCAGAAGGGCACGGCGGCGCCGGCCGAACTGGCCTGGGCGCTGGTGATGGCGGTGGCGCGGGAGATCCCGCAGAATGACCGGGATGTGCGCGCCGGAATCTGGCAGGCCCGGATGGGAATCGATCTGGCCGGGTCAACAATCGGGCTGCTTGGACTCGGCCGGTTAGGCCAGCTGATGGCTGGCTACGCCGCGGCCTTTGGGATGGAGGTGCTGGCCTGGAGTCCGCACCTGACCACGGGGCGCGCCGCCGAACACGGGGCGCAGTTGGTGTCCAAGGAGGATTTGTTCCGCCGCTCGGACATCGTCAGCATCCACCTGAAGCTCGCGGAGTCGACCGTGGGAATGGTCGGCGCCGCGGAACTGGACCTGCTCGGTCCGGCAGGCCGGCTGGTCAACACGTCGCGTGGCCCGTTGGTGGACGAGGCGGCCCTGGTCGCCGCGCTGGCCGACGGGAGGATCGCCGCGGCAGCACTGGATGTCTTCGACGTGGAGCCGCTCCCGCGGGACAGTCCGCTGCTCGACGTGCCCAACCTGATTATCAGCCCGCACATCGGTTTCGTCACGGTGGAGGCCCACCGGCTGGGCTACACCCAGATGCTGGAGGGCATCCTGGCCTACCTCGACGGCGCACCGATCAACGTCCTGACCTGACCTCTCCGGCGGCATCCGCCCCGGGCACCGGCGACACCGCCGTCATGCTGTGGATCAGGCCGGTGCCTCGGCCGGTGCCAATTCCATGGCGTGTTCCTCCACGTAGTCCAGTGCCAGGCGTACGGCGCCGGCCGCCACAATCGCATCGCCGAACTCGGACACCGCCACTCGCGGAGGCGTCGCGGTGAGGCGGGGGAGTTCGCGGGTGATGGTGGGCAGCAGGGCTGATGCCGAGGCCGCCACCGCGCCGCCGATGACCACCAGTTCCGGGTTGAAGAAGGTCCCGAGCACTGCGATCACCCGGGCCATGCGCAGGCCAATCCGTTCCAAGATCCCCTGGGCCACCTCGTCGCCACGGGCCGCCGCCTCGAACACAAAGCGCGCCGACACCCGGCTGGTTCCCGGGCCGACCAGTTCGCGGATCAGCGTTGGTGTGTCAGCGGCGAGGGCTTCGTTGCCCCAGTAGCGGGCAAGCCGGGCGATGCCGTCCTGGCTGCCCACCCCGTCCACCAGTTCGAGCGTGCCCACTTCGCCGGCGCCGCCATTGCAGCCGTGCAGCAGCCGGCCCGATTCAATCAGTCCGGTGCCCAGACGCTCGCCGGCCAGCATAACGGCCAGATCGTCGACGCCGGTTCCGACGCCGCTCCAGCGCTCGGCCAGCGCCGCCAGGTTCGCATCGTTCTCCAGCAGCACCGGCCAGCCGTGGTCGGCGAAGACTTCGCTCTGCAGGCCGATGTCGAAGTGCTCGGACAGCTCGTGCCCGGCGGCCACGTTGCCGTGCCGGTCCACCACCGTGGAGACGCCGATGGCGGCGGCCAGCACGGCGGACGGCGGGAGTTCCGCCTCAGCCAGCGCGCTGGCGACAACCTGTTTGATCGTGGCCCGGCGCGAGGCGGCGCTGGCGGGCGGCTTCTCGAACCGCTCGGACACCCTGGCCAGCGTCCGGCCCTTCAGATCGGCCACCAGCACGGTGGCGGTGGCCATGCCCACGTCCATCCCCAGTACGCAGCCGGCCGCCGGGTTGAATTCGAACCGCCGTGCCGGTCTGCCCTTCGTGGTGCCCACCAGGCGTTCACCCGGCAGCTCCCGGACCCAGCCGCGGGCCGCCAGGTCGTCGCAGACCGCGATGGCGGTCGCCCGGGTGAGTCCGGTGGCCTCGATCAGGTCCGTGCCGGTGACCGCGCCGTTCGCCCGCATCACCGACAACACCGCCTTCAGATTGGCCAGCCGCAGCACCTGCGGAGTGGTGGCTGTGGTGCTCACATCGTTCCCCTTGACCTTGTCGGGCAGCATCAGGATAATAGTAATGGAACATAAATTTAGGCGCTAAATAAAAGGAGTTCCCATGGCAGTTCGGGTTGGCATCAACGGTTTCGGGCGGATCGGCCGCAACTACTTCCGGGCCGCCCTGGCGCAGGGCAAACTGGGTTCCGATCTGGAGATCGTGGCCATTAACGACCTCGGCTCGCCGGAGACTCTGGCGCATCTGCTCAAGTACGATTCGGTGGTCGGCCGGCTGGCCGCCGAGGTTGCGGTTGCCGATGGCGATCTGGTGGTGGACGGCAAGGTCGTCAAGGTCCTCGCCGAACGTGATCCCGGAAATCTGCCCTGGCGGGAACTCGGAGTCGACGTGGTGATCGAGTCAACCGGCCGCTTCACCACCGCAGCGGATGCGGAAAAGCATCTGGTGGCCGGCGCCCGCAAGGTGCTGATCTCCGCCCCCGCCAAGGGGGACGTGCTCAGCGTGGTGATGGGCGTCAACGACGGGGAGTACGACGACGGGACGCACCACATCGTGTCCAACGCTTCCTGCACCACCAACTGCCTGGCCCCGCTGGCCAAGGTGCTGCACGAGAACTTCGGCATCGAGCAGGGGCTGATGACCACCATCCACGCCTACACGGCGGACCAGAACCTGCAGGACGGCCCGCACCGCGACCTGCGCCGCGCCCGCGCCGCCGCCATCAACATGGTTCCCACCTCCACCGGCGCAGCGAAGGCGATCGGGCAAGTGCTGCCGGAGCTGAAGGGCAAGCTGGACGGGTTTGCCATCCGCGTGCCGGTGCCCACCGGCTCCGCCACCGACCTGACCGTGACCGTGGGCCGCGAGGTCACCGTGGAGGAGGTCAACGACGCGTTCAAGGCCGCCGCCGCCGACCCGCGGCTGGCCGGCATCCTCACCTACACCGAGGACCCGATCGTTTCCTCAGACATCGTCACCGACCCGGCGTCGGCCATCTTCGACTCCGGCCTGACCAAGGTGATGGGCAACCAGGTCAAGGTCATTGGCTGGTACGACAACGAGTGGGGCTACTCCAACCGTCTGGTGGACCTGACCTCGCTGGTGGCGTCCAAGCTCTCCTGACCCGACCCCGAAACGCGAGCCCGGCCGGAACATCCAGCCGGAAAACTCATCTCGGAACCCTCACCCCGGGATGACTATTCAGCAGGCGCCCTTTTCAGCCGTGAAAAGGGCGCCTGCTGATTCTTCGATTGGAGTTAACATGCCGCCGTCACCGCGGCCAAAAATTTCTGGCTCCTCTTCGGCCGGTGCGGCGGCGCATCAACCCGGCTCAGGTGTACATCAATGAACCGGGGGTGGTCAGCAGCTCGCCGGTTTCCAGCCAGGTCTTCAGTCCGGAGAGGATCATGGGCCAGCCGCCGTACAGCTGGTCATTGGCGCCTTCGCGCAGCTGGTCGTGCGTGACGGTAAGCCGGCAGGAGTCTTCCACCTGCTCGATCTCCCAGGTCACCCGTGAGGTGCCCTCGGCGATCACGTCCTCGCCCCAGAGCGCACGCATGGTCTGCACCAACTTGCGCGGTGGGTCCACTTCCAGGTTCTCGCCTTCGCCCAACGGGGCATCCGCCCTGGGATTGGTCATGGTGTAGCCGGAGCCCGGTGTCCAGTCGGTCTGGACCCGGTTGCCGAAGGAGTACTTGCTCCTGATCTCGCTGTCCGTGATGGCCTCCCAGAGCTTTTCCGGGGTGGTGCGGATGTAGATCTCAAAGATCTTTTCCATCGGATTTTCCAATCGGGATTTGAGGTCGCTGAGTCCAGCGGCCCACGGCTGTGCATACTTGCTCACCCACCGGTCGTGGATGAGCCGGATGGGCACCGGATTGAGGAAGTGGAGTTTCTCCCGGCCGCGGCGGCGGGTCAGAACCAAGTTGGCCGCTTCCAACTGCTTCAGGTGCTTCATGACGCCGAAACGCGTGATGTCGAAGTGCGCTTCGAGCGCGGTGAGGGTCTGCCCGTCCTCGCGGAACAGTTCATCCAGCAGTTCACGCCGGGTGGGATCCGCCAACGCTTTGAACACGGCATCCATGGGATCCATGATAGGTGACCAAACAGTCACATGTCGAGGACTTTTCGGGTCAGGGGTTGGGCTGCAACACGGCCTTGATCAGCGGCCGTCCGGCGGCGTCGGTGCTGCCGTCCGCGGTGAGCCGCAGCGCTTCCACGGCCCGGTCCATCGAATAGGTCGTGATCAGGCGCTCGCCCAACGCCGGCAGGGTGGCAAGGAAAGCAAGGGCCTGCTCGAAATCCTGCCGGGTGGAGATGAAGCTGTGCAGGACGTCAAGATTCTTGCTGGTCCGGACCACCGGCGCGGGGGCGGTACCGGTGGCATACATCGCCACCATGACCAGGCGGCCGTGGGGCCGCAGTTCCTCGACAGCCCGTGCCAGATGAACACCCGCACCGGTCGCTTCGATCCACACATCATAGGTGTCGGGCTGCTGTCCGGTGGTGCTCTCCAAGCCAAGGCTCGCGGCCAATTCGACTCGAGCCGCGTGGCCGGGACCTTCGCGGCCGATCATCGTCACCGCGGCACCGGCGCGCTGTGCCATCAAGCCGGCGAGCAGGCCAATACTGCGGGTGGTCGAAACCGCCACCCGCTCGCCGGGCTGGATCCGGGCCACTGTGGAGACCGCGCGCCAGGCAATGGAAGCAGGCTCGGCGAGCACGGCGGTAGTATCCGGAATTGACTCGGGCACGGGTACCACATTGCGCCACGGGACCAGCGCCCGCGAGGCTGCCTGGCCGTGCTGGGTCAGGCCCAGGCCGGTCCGCCTGGGGCACAGGTGCGGTTGGTCCGCCCGGCATGCCTCACAGTGGCCGCAGCCTACTGTGGAAATCGGCACCACCCGGGTCCCCGGCGCGAGCCATTCCGGAACCAGCAGCCCGGTGCGGACCACCGAGCCGACCGACTCGTGGCCGAGCACCATGCCGAGCGGAACCGTCGCCGCGGCCGGGTCGGCACGGTAGATGATGACGTCCGATCCGCACAGCCCGCAGAGACTGACCCGCACTTCCACCTCGTCTGCCCCTGGTGCGCGGAGCGGGTGGTCCATCAACCCGACACCGCCGGGCTCAGCCGAGGTGCGTGCCAGGGCGGGGTTCATGGCCGCTTTACCGAGCGTACGGCCGCCTGCAGCTGCCACTTTTCACTCTCCTCGACCACGCGCAGATTCGTTGCTCCGATCTTAACTCCGCCGGGGCGGCCTGAACCCCGGCGGCGCGGGACGACGACGACAGCCCGGTACGACGACGGCGGCGCTTCGGTGGGCCGGGAAACCCAACCGAAGCACCGCCGTCGTGATCTGCACGATCAGTAGCTGGCAGGTGTCCCGGCGGCGCCGTCTCCGTCCGCCGGGAGGTACTTGGCGGCCAGGGCCTCGGAACCTCGGGCCAGCAGCGCCACGTCGGCGCCGACGCCCACAAAGTCCGCGCCCCACTCCATGTAGCGGCGGGCCGAGGCCTCGGCGAAGGCGTTGACCCCCACAAACTTGCCGGCCGCCTTGGCCGCCTTCAGCGCCTTCTCCACGCCGGCAACCACCTCGGGGTGCTCCTGCTGTCCGATCACGCCCATCGACGCGGCCAGATCGGACGGGCCGATGAACACGCCGTCCACGCCGTCCACCGCGGCGATCTCGGCCGCGTTCTCCACGGCCTCCGCGGACTCGATCTGCACGATCAGCGTCAGCGTTTCCTCCGCCCGGGTGAGGTAGTCCGGGATCCGGTTCCAGCGGGCCGACCGGGCCAGCGCGGAACCGACGCCGCGCACGCCGGCCGGCGGGTAGCGGGTCGCTGCCACGGCCGCCCGCGCCTGCTCGGCGGTGTGCACCATCGGGATGATCAGCGTCTGCGCGCCCAAGTCCAGGTACTGCTTGATCAGCACGGTGTCGTTGACCGCCGGCCGGACCACCGGGATGCCGGGGTAGCCGCGCACCGCCTGCAGCTGGGCCAGCACGGACTCCAGCCCATTGGGGGAGTGCTCGGCGTCAATGAAGATCCAGTCGAAGCCGGCGCCGGCGCACAGCTCCGCGATCAGGGGCGAGCCGGAGCAGACCCAGATGCCCGCCAGCGGGCGGTCGGCGGCGGCCAGCGCGTCCTTGAAGGACGGATCAGGTTCTACTCGAAACGGCATGTGATGGTTCCCAGCTGTCCGTAGTCGGCGAACACGGTGTCCCCTTCGTGCACCCACATGGGCCGGGTGAAGGAGCCGGCCAAGATAGTCTCGCCGGCCTTGAGGTGGTCGCCGTGCGGGGCGATCTTGTTGGCCAGCCAGTAGACGCCGGCGGCCGGGTGGTTGAGCACGCCGGCGGCCACGCCGGTCTCCTCCACCGTCTGGTTCTTGTACAGGATGGCGGAGATCCAGCGCAGGTCAACGTCCTGCGGCCGGACCGGGTTGCCGCCGATCACCATGGCGCCCATCGCGGCGTTGTCCGAGATGGTGTCCACGATGGTGCGGCCTTCCATCTCGATCCGCGAGTCCAGGATCTCCAGCGCGGGAACCACGTATTCGGTGGCGTTGAGGACGTCGAAGATGGTGGCGTTGGGGCCCTTGACGTCGCGGTTGAGCACAAAGGCCAGTTCAACTTCGATGCGCGGGTGGGTGTACTGGTCCCACTTCACCGTGCAGCCGTTTTCCAGGATCATGTCGTCGAAGATGATCCCGTAGTCCGGTTCGCTGATGCCGGTGGCGTACTGCATGGCCTTGGAGGTCAGCCCGATCTTGCGGCCGGCCAGGGTCCGCCCGGCGGCTTCGCTGCGCTCCCGCCACAGGTTCTGCACCTTGTAGGAGTCCTCAATGGTCATCTCCGGGTAGCGGGCGGTCAGCCGTTGCACCGGCGTCCGGGTCCGTCCCGCCTCCACCAGTTCGTCGGCGATGGACTCGATCGTTGACTGGTCAAGCATGCTTGTGGCACCACTTCCTTGTTTCTCGGGCGGCCGCCTACCTTGCCCGAGAGGGCGTTGCTGCGGTCCCGGCGCCGCAGGGGGAGGGCGCCAGCACCATCTTACGGTGGCGCGTGTCACCCTTTGTAAGTTGGTTACGACGGGAGGGAACAACGACGGCGGTGCCTCCGAGGGCACCGGCCACGGCGGCGGGAACAGCGACTGCACGGCAACCGCCGCCGTGCCGTTCATCTGGCCCGGCTGCCGCGCCGCGCTCCGGCTCCCGCCGGGTGATGGGGGCAACACCCGGCTAGGGTAGGCAGGTGAACTCCTTCCTCCGCAAGCCCTGGACTGGGCGGATCGGTGCGCTGCTGGGCATCCTGACCATGGCGCTGAGCCTGCGCGCAGCGGTCTCCGCGGTGGGTCCGCTGTTGGGTGAACTGGGGCCGGAATTGGGCTTCGACGCGACCACCATCGGTGCGCTGGCCATGCTGCCGCCGCTGGTCTTCGCAGTGGCTGGCCTGTGCACTCCGGCCCTGATCCGCTGGCTCGGGCTGGAAAAGGTGCTGGTGGCGGCCGTGCTGCTGGCGGTTGCCGGACAACTGGGCCGCGCCGCCGTCGACGGGGTCTGGCCCTTCCTGGCCCTCAGCGGGGTGGTGATGGCCGGTTATGGCATCGGCAATGTGGTGCTGCCTCCGCTGGTGCGGAAGTACTTCCCGGATCGCATCGGCGTGGTCACCGCCGGCTACGTGACGCTGTTGGCAGTGGGCACCGCGATGAGCCCACAGTTTTCGGTCCCGTTGGCGGACGCCGCCGGCTGGCGGGTATCGCTAGCGCTCTGGGCCTCGGTCAGCGCCGTGGTGCTCATCCCGTGGGCGGTACAGGCGGCGCGCGACCGGCGGAAGGGCAGGACGTACGACGGCGGTGCCGCGGCTTCGGCGGCTTCCTCGCCTGCGCCCGGAAAGCTGAATCCCTGGCGCTCGCCGGTGGCCTGGGGGCTGGCGATTTTCCTGGCCGGCAACTCCGCGCAGACCTACGTGTACTTCACCTGGTTGCCGCCGTACCTGACCGAGCACGGAGTCGACGCCGCGACGGCCGGTTCGGCCTTGGCCTACTTCGCCATCCTGGGGCTGCCGGTCAGCCTGCTGGTGCCGCTGATTGTGCCGCGGCTGAAGCAGCCGATCACCGCCATCCTGGTCTTCACCGCTTGCTGGATCGGCGGGCATACGGGCCTGCTGCTGTCGCCGGACGCGGGCACCTGGTGGTGGGTGACACTGTCCGGGCTGGGCCAGGGCACCTTCGCCACCGCACTGCTGATGGTCAACCTGCGCTCGCGCACCACGCACGGTTCGGCGGTGCTGTCCGGCTTCAGCCAGGGCATCGGTTACGCCGGCGCCAGCGTGGCCCCGCTCCTGTTCGGGGTGGTGCACGAATCCACCGGTTCGTGGACCGCTTCCTTTGCCATGCTGGGCGCCTGCATCGTGGTGATGCTGGTAGGGGCGGTCATGATCAACGGTCCGCGCCGCATTGAGGACCCGCCGGGAGCCGGCCGCAGGCGCAAGGCTGTGCTCCACCCGGTGGGCGGCACGGATCGACAAGACGCGCGCCGGTAAGGCCCTTCCGCCGCCCCGTCTACGCGGCCTAGACTCGATTCACTTGATCATGAATCACGCTGGGGCCCCCACCCGGGCCCGCCTCGGGGCCTTAAGGCCTGCCGGGACGGGGGCCATCACGGTTCACTCCTGAGGCGCCGGCCGATCAGCGGATCGCGGCCGGAAGCCGGCAAGAGGAAGAAGTGCGGCATGCGGATCGCCGTCGATCTCACTAAATGCCAGGGGTATGCCCAGTGCGCCTTTCTTGCCCCGGACGTCTTCCGCATCCAGGGGGACGAGGCGCTCACCTACGACCCGGATCCGGACGGGGCGCAGCGCACCCGGATCCGGCGGGCCGCCGCCGCGTGTCCGGTCCAGGCCATCACCCTCGAACAGATGGACGGGCCGAACGGATCACAGCATCTGGATACGCGCCCGGGGACGGCTGACCCCGCCGGGGACGGCGACAACACGTTCAAGAAAACAGGACGGATCGTCATCGTTGGTGCCTCCCTGACGGGGCTGCATGCGGCGGAACGGCTGCGCGAGGAAGGCTTCACCGGCTCGCTGACCCTGGTCGGCGAGGAACCCCACGAGCCCTACGACCGGCCGCCGCTGTCCAAACAGTTGCTGGCCGGGACGCTGCGCTCGGCGGATACCTCGCTGCCCCGCCGCCGGGACATCCGCGCCAACTGGCGGCTGGGCGTCGCGGCGACCGGTCTGGACCTGCCGGCGAAGCAAGTCCGGCTCGCCGACGGCAGCCGGATCGAATTCGACAAGTTGTTGATCGCCACAGGCTTGCGTTCGCGCCCCTGGCCGAACCCGGCGGAGGCAGCACTGGACGGTGTGTTGACCTTGCGCACCCGGGAAGACGCCTCGAAACTCCGGCAGATCCTGGCCGAGCGCCCGCGCCGGGTGCTGGTGATCGGCGCGGGATTCATCGGTTGCGAGGTCGCGTCCGTGTGCCGCGAACTCGGCCTGCCGGTCACCGTCGCAGAGGCCGGGCCGGCCCCGCTCGTCGCTGCCCTCGGCGGTACCATCGGCGCCATCGCCGGTGAGCTGCATCTCGAGAAGGGTGTGGACCTGCGCTGCGGCGTCCGGGTCACTTCCCTCGAAGGCGATGCCGGAGGACAGCTGCGCCGGGCCGTGCTCTCCGACGGGACCACGGTCGAGGTCGACGTGGCGGTCGCCGCGCTGGGCTCCGTGCGCAATGTCGAGTGGCTCGCAGATTCCGGGCTGGCCTGCGGCGTGTGGGGCGTTGCCTGCGACGCCGGCTGCCGCGCCTTCGACGCCAACGGGCTGGTCACCGATGACGTCTTCGTCGCCGGGGACATAGCGCGAGCCCCGCAGCCGATGTACGGCTACCAGTTCCTGGCCGTTGAGCATTGGGGCAACGCCATCTCACAGACGGAGGTTGCGGCGCACAATATGGTCAGCCGCGAGACCGACCGCTGGCCGCACCTGGCGGTGCCGCAATTCTGGTCGGTGCAGTTCGGCACCGAAATCAAGAGCGTCGGTGTTCCCTCGGCCGCGGATGAAGTCGCCATCGTCCAGGGATCGGTGGCAGAGCGACGCTTCCTCGCCGTCTACGGCTACAAGGGCCGCATCGTGGCAGCGGTCGCCTTCAACCAGAACAAGTGGCTTGAATTCTACGAACCGCTGATCGAGCAGGCCGCGCCCTTCCCGCCCTCGTTCCACCACGTGGACGAGTCGGCCGATGGACACGCAGTACCGGCCGGTTTCAAGCCGGCGGTCAGCCCCACGCAGGACGCCACCGTGGTGGTGACCGGCCACGACCCCAACGAACGCCGCGCCAGACTGACCAATCCCGCCGCCGGTGACACGCCGTCCCGGAGACCGGCGGAAACCGCCCCGCGATCAAAGGAGCATTCACCATGAACCAAGCAAGCTCCTGGGAGCAGGTCCTCGACTACTCCAATCGGGCCAACCCCTACCCGTTTTACGCTGAACTCCGCAGGTCACCGGTGACGCGGCTACCGGACGGAACCTACCTGGTCAGCACCTACGCCGAGATTGCCTCGCTGCTGCACGATCCGCGGGTGAGTTCCGAGATCAGTCGCAATCCGGCCACCGCCGCCGCGGGCGTCTCCGCGAACGAGGGCGACGGCGCCGACATGACGCCGACGTTCCTGAGCATGGATCCGCCGGATCATGACAAGTTTCGCCGGATGACCATGCGCCACTTCGGGCCGCCCGCGACTCCCGGACGGATCGCCGGGCTGGAGCCCCGGATGAAGGAGATCGTCACCGACCTGATCGACAAGATGGCGGGCCGCAGCAGGATCGACGTCGTCGATGAGCTGGCCTATCCACTGCCGGTCACGGTGATCTGCGAGCTGCTCGGTGTGCCTCCGAGCGACAGGCAGCGCTTCCGGGTCTGGGTGGACGTCGCCCTGCAGTCCACCGATCCCGGCCTCGATCCGGAAACCCAGCAGAAAAAGCGGGCGGAAGCCGGTGCGGAGCTTCGCGCCTTTATGGAGGAGTTGGTCGAGTCCCACCGGAAGTCACCGGGCGAGGACATGCTCTCGGCGATGGCCACCGACGACAGCCCGGAAGGCAGCCTGCCGGCGGAGCAACTGGTGGGCACCGGACTGCTACTGCTCATCGCCGGACACGAAACCACAGTGAACCTCATCGCCAACGGCGCACTGACCTTGCTCCGTCACCCGCACGAGCTTCAGAGGCTGCGGAACGACCCAGACTTGGCCATCCCGATGGTGGAGGAACTGCTCCGCTACGAGCCGCCCGTGCATTTCGTCCCCTTCCGCACCGCGCTCGACAATATCGACATCGGCGGCACGATCATCCCGGCCGGGGCGTCCTTGACGCTGCTCCTGGCCGCCGCCAACCGCGACCCAGCCCACGCCACCGACCCCGACCTCTTCATCCCGGACCGGCCCAATAACGGCCACCTGGGTTTCGGAGGCGGCATCCACCTCTGCTTCGGAGCACCCCTGGCCCGGCTGGAAGCCCAGATCGCCCTCACCGAATTCGCCAGCAGAATCGAGAACCCGCGGCTGGTGGACGACCCGCCTCCATACCGGCCGAGCCCGTTCCTGCGCGGACCGTCCCACCTCGCGGTAGACATTGACGGGATCTCGGGCTAGGCCGACCGGAACGTAGGATGGGGCCGGATAAAGGAGGCCCCTCATGATTCGCTTGCGCCTTGCCGCACGGCTGGTGCTGCCGGCCCTCTGGCTCGGCCTGATCATCGGAATTTCGCTGATCGAGGCACCGCTGAAATTCCAGGCTCCCGGCATCACCATTCCGCTGGGGCTGGGCATCGGCCGGCTGGTTTTCACCGCAATGAACATTGTGGAGCTGGTCCTCGCCGGGCTGCTGCTGCTGTCCCTCATCGGGCAGCGCGTGGATCGCCGGTTCTGGGCGCTGGTGGGTGGCGCCGTCGTCGTGCTCTTGGCCAAGGTGATGGTGATCCGGCCTCTCCTTAACCATCGGACGGACATGGTGCTGGCAGGCACCGACGACGGCGGTTCCGCCCTCCACTACCTCTACATTGCGGCAGACGGCGTCCTGATCGTGCTGCTGGTGCTCATGCTCGTCGCCGCGGCGCGCCGCTGGGTGCCGACGCCGGTTGTCGAAACGGAGCGGCGCCGGCGCTGAACCTCCTGCCAAACTGCCAACGTCGGCCGGGCCGCATCACTAGTCGTAGCCGGCCCCGTCTAAATAACCGCCGGTTACCACTCGCCGTGGAGCGCGTAGGGCCGGGACCACAACGCAATCTGCAGGACCACCGCCTTCAGCCAGGCCTGCATCATCGCGTCCACCTCCTGCGCGGAATCACTGCCACGGGATAGGAAGGGCCGCATGGTGGCCACCACCGGCCCGATCAGCGCGATGAGATACCGCAACGGGACAACCTGGGTGGAGCCGACATGGTCGGTGTTGTTCTTATGCTCGGGGGCGTGGCGCAGGGCGATCTCGTTCTGGTAGTCCAGCCACTCCTGATCGTAGGGTTTGGTGCAGGTGTCCCGGATCCACTGGCCGAACCGCAGGCGAACCGCCCCCAGGTAGTCCTCGATCGGTGGGCCATCCGGCCGGGAAAAGTGGGCCACCAGGTGGGGCTGCCCGGCGATGAAGCGGTACCAGACGTCGAGGACGTCCTCGACCTGATCGTCGAGGATCTCGCCGGCACGGCGCAGCATGGCAGCGTCCTCTTCTCGCAGCATGACAGTCGCTTTGAGGCCTTCGAGCTCGGCCAGCGTGACCGGTGATTGGGATACCGCGCCGTACTCATAGCCCGGAATGCTCGAACCGTCGGATGCATGGACGGACATGGCAGTGCCTCCACTGAAGGGATTGGCGCGGGGCGCCCTGAACGGCCATTAATACTCCGCGGCGCCGGTACGGTCAACGAGTCAGTTGCCGAAGGCCGGTGGAGCGACTTCGTCGGGCCGGGCTTCCTCCTCTTCCTTGCTCCGCTGGGATGGGACCGTGACGATGATCGAGGCGATGGCGACGACGACCATGAACACGTTGAACAGCAGCCCGACGGCCCCGCCGAAGCGCAGCGCCACGTTGTCCTGCCGGCCGAGGAACAGTCCCCAGGACTGGATGATCTCCGGGTTCACCGCCTGGGCGGCCACGTACAGGGCCGCGGAAATCGCGACGCCGATGGCGTTGCCCAGCGAGGACGCCATCTTGTAAATACCGGAGGCCGCGCCGACCTGGGAATCCGGGACGTTGGACAGCGCCGCATCGGTGGACGGGGTGGCGTAGAAGCCCAGGCCCACGCCGAAGAGCGTGAAGCCGATGAACGTGAGCACGATGTACTGGCCAATGAGCAGGAAGGTAGTGGAGCACAGCAGGATGCCGACGCCGGTGATCATGCTGCCCCACAGCATCGGTTTCTTCGGACCGAACCGCTGCAGCAGTTTCTCGCCGACGCGGATGGTGGCCAGGATGGCGATCAGATAGCCGAGCGTCAGGAGGCCCGACTGCAGCGAATTCATCCCGGCGGCCACCTGGACCAGACCCAGCGAGACGATCAGGGTGCCCGCAGCGCCGTTGAGCAGGAAGTTGGACAACGTTGCGCCAGTGAAGGTGCCGTTGCTGAAGAGCTTCAGGTCCACGAAGGCGAAGCTGCGGTGGCTCTCGATCTGTAGGAAGAGCAAGCCGAACACTACGAACGCGGCCACCAGGCCCAAGCCGGTCCAGCTGAACCAGCCGATGGCCGGGCCCTGCGAAATGTAGATGTTGATGGCCACCAGCATGATGATGAAGCAAGCCAGGCCGGACCAGTCGAAGTGGCGCTCGCCGGCGTTGGGATCGGCCGGGGCTCGCGATTCCGGGGTGCCGCGGAGCAGGAACAGCGCCAGCACGGACAACACGATCGAAATCCAGAAGATGGACCGCCAGCCGAGGAAGGAGGAGGCCATCAAGCCGCCGAACAGCGCGCAGAATCCGGATCCGCCCCAGGAACCAATGGACCAAAACGACAGTGCGCGTTGCCGGTCCTTACCCTCGTAGTAGCTCTTAATCAGCGCCATGGTGGAGGGCATGATGCACGCCGCGGACAAGCCTTGGATGGCACGGCCGCCCAGCAGCATGGCCGTGGTCAGCCCGCCGAGGTTTTCCGGCGTCAGGGCGATCAGCAGCGAGCCCAGGATGCTCAGGTAGATGCCGATGTACATGATCTTTGCCCGGCCGATCCGGTCGGCGAGTCCTCCGGCGACGACGATGAAGATGCCGGAAAACAGCGACGTGATCGAGACGGCCAGGTTGGCCAGTGTCTGTTCGACGCCGAGCTGGTCCTTGATGCCGGGGATGACGTTGAGCAGCGTCTGGGCGAAGAGCCAGAAGTTAATGACGGCCAGGACGATGCCCAGCAGCCACTTGTCGGTTGGTTTCCATTCGGTCCGAGTGGGGACCGATGTTGACGAGGTCATGGGGAACAACCCCTTACGGTGCCAGGTACGCCAGCGAAGCCACTACCTGCGCCTGAGTGGCGACGGAGAGGGTCGGGTCGATGGCGGGAGCGAAGAATGGTGAATGATTTGCCGGAATGTCTGCCGAGACAGTGCCGTTCTCCACGGCTTTCCGGTACTTGTCGGCCGGGACGGAGCCGACCGTCCAGTAGGTGTACGGAGCGCCGAGGGCGTCCGGAATGCGGCTAAAGTCTTCGGAGGCCGTGACTGGTTCGGCGTGGAAGACCCGGTCGCCACCGAAATGCTCGATGAACGCTGCGGTGACCTTCTGGGTGGTTTCGGCGTCGTTGCTGGTCAGCGGGAACTGGTCGTAGTACTTGAATTCAGGGTCGCGGGGCGATCCGGCGGCCGCGCACTCGCCCCGGACAATCCGTTCGATCGATGCCATGATCCGTTCCCGCAGCGCCACATCGTAGGTGCGCAGGTTCAGCAGCAGCTCCGCGCGATCCGGAATGATGTTGGACTTGGTGCCCGCGTTGGAGGCACCGACTGTCACCACCGCGAACTCGCCCGGCTTGGTCTCGCGGGAGACGATGGTCTGCAGCCGCAGCACAATCGACGCGGCCAGCACCACCGGGT
Source organism: Arthrobacter sp. NPDC089319 (assembly GCF_040684925.1). NCBI lineage: Bacteria > Bacillati > Actinomycetota > Actinomycetes > Micrococcales > Micrococcaceae > Arthrobacter > Arthrobacter sp. NPDC089319. The sequence goes on from NZ_JBFBGZ010000013.1 coordinate 38,066, forward strand.
CCACGGCGTTGTGCGGCATCGAGCCGTGCGCACCGCGACCGTGGACCGTGACCTTCAGCGAGTCGCCGGCCGAGAGGATCGGCCCCGCCGTGGTTCCGATCGTGCCTGCTTCGAAAGGCATCACGTGCTGGGCGAGGACGACGTCGGGCTTGGGCAGTTTGGCGGCCAGACCGTCATCGACCATCGCCTGCGCCCCGGCGGCAATCTCTTCGCCGGGCTGGAAGAGCGCCACGTACGTGCCCGCCCACCCGTCCCGGTGCGTGGCCATCAGCTTGGCAGCTCCGAGCAAGGAGACGATGTGCAGGTCATGGCCGCAGGCGTGCATGACCCCGCCGGTTTCGGAGGCGTAGTCCAGCCCGGTGGCCTCAGCAATCGGCAGCGCATCCGTATCCGCCCTGGCCAGCACTGTGCGGCCCGATCCGTTGTCCAAGACGCCGACGACTCCGGTGCCGCCGATCCGCTGGACCTGATAGCCGAAGCCGGTCAGCTCCTGTTCGATCCGGTCGGCCGTGCGGTGTTCTTCCATGCTGAGCTCGGGGGCCCGGTGCAGTTCCTTGTACAGGTCCCGTTGCCAGTCCAGCCCTTGCTCCAGGGACGTAAAAACGTCATCCGTGATCGCCATAGTGCGCCCTTCTCCTCCGCCGGCACGGGAAGCGCGGGCACGCGGCTCCCGGAGGCGCGGTTTCCCTTAACGTAGACCCGGGCTTGCCTGCATACAACGACGCCGGTGCCTCGGTGGGGCATTGGCGGCTCATCGGCCGCGCGACTCAGGGTTTCGTCGATGTGCCCGCCGCAGCATCGGCGAGACGGTCAGCACCGCTTCCCTTAAGCCGCTCCCGGTCCACCGGTCGCCCGGAGACTGCGAGCAGCAAATCGATGGAATCAGCTTCGACCTCGTCCCCCTGCCCCCAAACCGCTCCGGTCTTCCGGTCGACCAGTCGAAGGCCTGCCGCACGCTCGCGTCCTCCTCCGAAGGATACTGGGGTGCGCAGTTGGTAAGCCAAGCCCTGCGAAACCGCACTTTCGGGGTAGCTTCCGGCAATGCCCAGCGGCCTGCGGATGTCCTCTCCGTGCACGATCGCCTCGACCAGACGCGTTGCGAGGTGCGCAGGCGGTGTTCGCGTGAGGCTCGCAGCGTCCGTCAGAGCCGCGATCGTGTCTCGAGGATCCGGCCGCTTCTCCCGGGCGATGCCGTTCTCGTTCGCGCGATCGAAGTCCAGGCGCGCCTTGACGAGGTCAAGGATGAAAGAGGACCTGCTGGTCCGGGCAGTGTCAACAAGATGGGCAAGGACATCGTGGATATCCCATCCCGGGCAAAGAGACGGGAGGCGCCACTGTTCCTCCCGCAGCCCGGAGAGATCTGTGGCGAGCCGACGCCTCTCGGAGTGGACGACCTGCCAGATCGCTGCCGCGGCCACGCGCATACCGGCTCCTACTCGGGTCAGCTGCTTTTCCGGAAACGACTACTGGCCGGAACTCTACGGCATTCGTCGGACCGGAAGTACGACGACGGCACCCGGGTTCCGGCAGTGGGAACGCGGGTGCCGTCGGCTGAGTGAGTCGCGCGACGCCGCCGTCAGCCGGCCGCACCGTCGTCGTTATAAGCAGTGTTGCTTAGAACGGGTACTGCGCGATGTCCGGGCGGACGGTGAGCCACTGGGTTTCGGTGAAGGATTCCATGTTGGCCTGGTGGCCGCCGATCCGGGAGCCGTTGCCGGAGTTCTTGGTGCCGCCGAACGGGGAGTTGGCTTCGTCGGAGACGGTTTGTTCGTTGATGTGGACCTTGCCGGAGTCCACCTTGTCGGCCACCTGCATGGCCAGTCCCACGTCGCCGAGGATGGACAGGGAGAGTCCGTACTCGTTGGCGTTGGCCAGGTCGACTGCTTCGTCGATGGTGGAGAACTTGATCACCGGGGCGACCGGGCCGAAGATCTCGTCCTTCCACGCGGTGTTCTCCGGGTCGAGGTCGGCGAGCACGGTGGGGGAGTAGAACGGGCCCTCGTTCGTGCCGCCGGCAGCCAGCCGGGCACCGGTGGCGACCGCGTCCTGCACGATCGAGTCGATGCGCTTGAGCTGGTTCTCGTCGATGATCGGTCCGAGCGCCACGGTGCCGGTCTTCGGGTCGCCGACGGGCAGGTTCTTGGCCTTCTCGGCGAGGGCGGCGACGTAGTCCTCGTAGATGTCTTCGTGGACGATGTGCCGGCCGGTGGTCATGCAGATCTGGCCCTGGTGCATGAACGAGCCGAACGCGGCGGCGGAGGCGGCCTTGGCCAGGTCGGCGCCGGGCAGCACGATCATGGCGTTGTTTCCGCCCAGTTCCAGGTGCGCGCGCTTGAGGTGGCGGGCGGCGGATTCGCCGATCTTCCGGCCGGCGGCGGTGGAGCCGGTGAAGGAGATGACCCGGACCTCGGGGGCCTCGACCACGGCGGCGCCGATGTCCGCGCCGCCGGGCAGCAGGGAGAGCAGTCCGGCGGGCAGGCCGGCTTCTTCGAAGATGCGCATCAGGGTAACGCCGCCGCAGACGGCGGTGCGGGGGTCGGGCTTGAGCAGCACCGCGTTGCCCAGTGCCAGCGCCGGGGCGACGGCGCGGATGGAGAGGATCAGCGGGAAGTTGAACGGCGCAATCACGGACACGACGCCGACCGGGCGGCGGCGGGCGAACGACCAGCGGTCCTCGTTGGAGGTCAGCACGTCGCCGGCCGGCAGCGAGGGCAGCGCGGCGGCTTCGTAGCATTCGTTGGCAGCGATGTGGGTTTCCAGTCCGGCCTTGGGGCCGATGCCGCCGGATTCGCGGACGATCCAGGACTGGATTTCCTCCGCGTGTTCTTCCCAGAGCATGCCGGCGCGGCGCAGCACCGCGGCGCGTTCTTCGGGTTTGCGGGCGGCCCATTCCTTCTGCGCGGCGGCGGCAACGGCCGCTGCCTCGTGCACGTCCTCGACCGAGGCCACGCCGTAGGTGCCCAGGGTGTCGCCGGTGGCAGGTTCCACGGATGCAGCGGTGCCGGCACCGCCGTCGCGCCAGCCGTTGAGGTAGATCTTGCCCTCCCACAGGGAGGCATCAAGCAGGGACATGTCCCGTCCTTTCAATCATGGGTAGTTATGTTCCGGCCGCAACGAAGCGGCCCGGGGTCTGGGTATTAGCCGGCGTTCTTCAGCACGGCCTTGATGGTGCTGCCGGAGGTGGAGTCGGCCACGGCCGTGTCGATCTGGTCGAAGTCGTAGTACTTCACCAGCTTGTCGAACGGGAACCGGCCGGCCTTGTACAGTGCGATCAGACCGGGGATCAGCTGCGCGGAAGTGCTGGAGCCGCCCAGTGTGCCGATGATGCGCTTGCCCCAGAGCGTGCGTAGGTGGTCCACCGAGAACCGCGCCTCGGCGGGCGCACCGCCGATCAGGATCAGCGTTCCGAGCATGCCCACCGCCTCTGCGGCTTCCTCCAGCACCTTGATGTTGCCGGTGCACTCCAGCACGTAGTCGGCGGGGCCGCCGCAAATGCGCTGGATCTCTTCCAGTGCATTGGTCTGGCGGGAGTTGATGGTGTGCGTGGCGCCGAGTTCGCGGGCCAGTTCCAGCCGCGAATCGTGCAGGTCGATGGCGATGATGGTGGCCGCCGGCGTGTTCTTCGCGGCCATGATGGCGGCCAGGCCCACCGCGCCGGCACCGTAGACCACCAGCGACTGGCCTGGCTCCGGCTTGGCCGTGTTGAAGACCGCGCCCGCCCCGGTGGTGATGCCGCAGGCCAGCGGTCCCACCAGCTCCAGCGGAATGTCCTGATCCACCTTTACCAGCGACGTGGCCAGCGCCAGCGAATAGTCCGCGAAGGAGGACTGCCCGAAGAAGTGGCCGGACATCTTGCTGCCGTCGGCCCGGGTGTAGGCGGACGCCCCCGCATCCGGACCCTTGAACCGGGTGCCGCTGACCAGCGCCTCGCCCAGCCGCAGGCAGTATCGGTGTTCGCCGCGCAGGCAGTTCTTGCACTCGCCACAGTACGGCCAGCCCATGATCACGTGGTCGCCTACGGCAACGTTGGTCACGCCGGCGCCGATGGCCTCCACCACGCCGGAGCCTTCATGGCCCAGCACGCCGGGCAGCGGCAGCGGCATATCGCCGGCCTGGGTGATCAGGTCCGTGTGGCACAGCCCGACGGCGGCAACCTTCACCAGCACCTCGCCCGGCCCGGGCGCGTCCAGCTCCAGCTGCTCGGGCACGAACGAGGCGTTCTTCTCCTCGACTACCAGCGCATTGATCTTCATGTCCTGCTCCTAGCCCTGCGGAAGTTTGTTGATATGTCAATCAGTAGTCCAACGGACGACGGCGGCGCAAGCCCTCCGGCGTGGCGTCACCGCGGGTGGCGTCCCAAGTGCCGGCAGTGTCCGCTGGACGCGTTCCCTGTTTACCGCAGGGTTGGCTGCGTGGTCCATGGTTGGTTGAGGCGGTAGCCGACGGGGAAGAGCTGGATGCCGGTTTTGTTGGTGATGGTGCCCCAGAGGCCGCGGGGGAGCCAGATGGCTCCGGCGATGCCGATGGCGCCGAGGATGATCATGTACCAGGAGCCGTAGCCGGCGAGCAGCTGCTGCAGGGCGTAGAAGACGATGGCTCCGAGCAAGGGGCCTTCGAGGTAGCCGATGCCGCCGATGATGACGATGAAGATCATGTAGGCAGACCATTGGACGGAGAAGATGGCGTTGGGCTGGACGCTGAGCGAGTCGATGATCAGGATGCCGCCGGCGGCGCCGCAGCCGGCGGCGGAGACCAGATATACCAGGCGTTTGGACCAGGTGACGTCCACGCCGTTGGCGCGGGCGGCGGTTTCGTCGTCGCGCACGGCGGTCAGTGCCAGGCCGGTGCGGCCGCGCATCAGCAGGTAGCAGCCCAGGATGGTCAGGGCGGCCAGGGCCAGCGCGGCCCAGTACGTCAGCGCGCCGCGCAGCACCGGGTCCATCCCGGTCAGGCCGGGCAGGGACATGCCGCTTGGCCCGCCCAGGCTGTCGAAGCGGATGATGATCAGCCGGTAGACCTCGGCGATGACCCAGGTGCCGACGGCGAAGTAGTCGCCGCGCAGGCGGAAGGCCAGCCAGGAGGTGGGAATGGCGAACACCGCGCACGTCAGGGCCGCCAGCGGCAGCGCGACGAACGGATTCATGCCCAAGTTGGCGAAGGCCAGCACGGTGTAGGCACCGACGCCGACGAAGGCCTGCTGGCCCACGGAGACCATGCCGCCGAAGCCGGCGAGCAGGTTCCACATGCTGGCCATGATCAGCAGCACGAAGAAGGTGACCATGGAGCTGGTGGTGCCGGCGAACGCGATGTAGGGCAGCGCCGCGAGCACGATGACGGCCAGGGCCAGCAGGCCGGCGCTGGCCTTGGAGGCGCGTCCGGCGCGGGTGACCAGGGCGCCTGCGAAAGAAGGGGATCCAGTGGCGGCGGCCGGGGCCGGCGTCGTGCTTTGTTTGGTGGGTTGCGGGGTGTGTGCCATGGTCACACCGTCCTTTGCGGGATCAGGCCCTGCGGGCGGAAGGCGAGCACGGCCAGGAAGACCAGATGTCCGGCCAGGATGGTGAAGGACGGGTCCAGGTGCGCGGCGAAGGCCTGGGTCAGGCCGAGGACGACGCCGCCGGCCAGGGTTCCCCAGAGCGAGCCGAGGCCGCCGATGACCACTGCCTCGAACGCGAAGATCAGCTGGGTGGGTCCGATCGACGGATCGAAGGAGGACCGCGCACCGGACATGATGCCGGCCAGCGCCACCGTGCCGAACGCGATGGCGGTGGCGATCGCATACAGGTGTTTGGAGTTGGCGCCCACCAGCGAGGCGGTGTCGGCGTCGTCGGAGACCGCGCGCATCATCTTTCCCGTCCTGGTGCGGGAGAGGAAAAGTTGCACGCCCACGATCACCACGACGGCCAGGACCAGCGTGAGCAGGCCCAGATAGGAGATGGAGAGCTGGTTGTTGAGGTGGAAGGCTCCGGTGTTCAGGGCGCCCATGTCGATGGTGCGGGTGTCGGCGGAGAAGCCTTCCAGCAACCCGTTCTGGATCACGATCGACAGGCCGAACGTCACCAGCAGGGCGGAGAGCGGGCCGGCCTTGAGGCTGCGGCTGAACAGGCTGCGGTGGATGCCGTAGCCGATCACGGCGAAGAGTGGCAGGGTGACCAGCACGACCAGCCAGAGCGGGAACATGGTGCCGCCGAGCAGCACCAGGACCAGATAGCCGGCGATCACGGCCAGGTCGCCGTGGGCCAGGTTCACCATGCGCATCACGCCGAACATGATGGACAGGCCGGCGGCGAACAGGGCGTAGAGGCCGCCGAGCATCAGCCCCTGCACCAGGGTATTGAGCAGATCCATGGGGTAGTCAGTGTCCTTCCGGGCCGCCGGCGTGGGCCAAACCGAAGTAGGCCTGTTCCACCTGGGCGGGGGTGAGATCGTGCGGGTTGCCGGTGAGCACGGTGCGGCCTTCGAGCAGGCAATGCACCAGGTCGGCGGCGGCCAGGGCCTGGGAGACGTCTTGTTCGACCAGCAGCACGGCGGTGCCGCGTTCGACGATGCGCGGCAGCAGCGCGTACATCTGCTTGACCACGGCCGGGGCCAGGCCGAGGGAGAGCTCGTCGATCAGCAGGACCTTAGGGTTGGCGACCAGGGCCCGGCCGATCGCGACGGCCTGTTGCTGGCCGCCGGAGAGCGAGGCGGCGTTCTGCCGGGCGCGTTCGCGCATCCACGCGAACAGTTCCATCACCGCGTCCACGTTCCACGGCCCGGTGGCCGCGCGGTAGGCGCCGGTTTCCAGGTTTTCCTGCACGCTCAGCGACTTGAACAGCCGGCGGCCCTCGGGCACCAGTGAAATGCCCTGAGCCACGCGGCGGTGCGCGGGAAGCCCGGTAATGTCCTTGCCGTCCAGCCGGATGGTGCCGGCGGTGGGCAGGTGCGAGCCGGCGATGGCGCGCATCAGGGTGGACTTGCCGGCACCGTTGGCGCCGATCACCGCGACCGTGGCACCGGGTTCCACCGACAGGCTGAAACCGCGCACGGCATGCAGCTGGCCGTGATGGACGTCCAGGTTCTCAACTTCCAGCAGCGTCATCGCGCCGCCTCCTCTCCGGGTGCGGCAGGCAGGGATTGCGACGCCGGCGCTCCGCCTTCCGCTGGGCTGCCGGCCGCATCCTCGTCCGGGATGGTGACGGCCTCGGGGCCGGAACCGAAGTACAGTTCCAGCACCTGCGGATCGGCCAGCACAGTGGCGGGATCGCCGTCGGCAATGAAACGGCCGCCGGCCAGGCAAAGCAGCCGGTCCACGGATTTCACCAGGGCGTGGACCACGTGTTCGATCCAGACCACGGCGACGCCGCGGGCCTTGACCCGGCCGATCAGTTCGACCAGTTCGAGCACTTCGGGCTCGGTCAGCCCGCCGGCGACTTCGTCCAGCAGCAGCAGCTTGGGGCCGGTGGCGAGGCCGCGGGCCACCTCCAGCCGCTTGCGCTGCAGCAGCGACAAGGAGCCGGCGCGCTGGTTCGCCGCGCCGGCCAGGCCGCATTCGGCCAGCACTTCGGCGGCCTGCTGCTGCGCGGTGCGCCCGTGCAGCCCGGCGCCCTGGGCGGCGGAGACGAGCACGTTCTCGAAGACGGACATCCCCTCGAAGGGCCGCGGCACCTGGTAGGTGCGGCCGATGCCCGCCCGGCAGCGCTGGTGCGCCGGGCGGGAGGTGACATCCTCGCCGTCGAAGGCGACCCGGCCGGCGTCGGGCTTCAGGTCGCCGGAAACCATCGCGAACAGCGATGACTTCCCGGCGCCGTTGGGCCCGACGATGCCGACGGCCTCGCCTTCGGCGACGGTGAGGTCAAGCGCTTCGGCCACCACTACCTGGCCGAAGCGCTTGTCCAGTCCGGACAGTTGGAGCAAAGGACTCACGCGTTGGTCGCCTCGAGATCGCCGCCGACCGGGACGTCCGGGTTGGGCGTGTTGTCCACAATGGTGATGTCCCAGTCGAACTTGGTGCCCTTGCGCCACTGGCCGCCCACCGGGTGCTGGACTGCAATGCCCGGCTCCGGTCCCTTGGTGAAGTCCAGCGGACCGGACATGCCCACGGTGTTCATGTTGCGCAGCTTGTCGGCCACGTCGTCGCGGTCCTTGGGGTCGCTGGCCTGTTTGAAACCTTCAACCGCCAGTTCGAACAGCGAGTAGACCGAGCCCAGGGCCTGGGTCCACTGGTTGCCGGTCTCTTCGGCGAAGCCGTCGGCCAGCTGCTGCGCGGTGGTGCCGTCCAGCGAGGACTGGTAGGGGTGGTACGGGCTCCACCAGATGTCAGTGGCGATGTTGTTGGACAGCTTGCCCAGCGCCTCGGCCTCGGACGGAAACAGCATCACCTTGGCCACCGTGGCCAGCTTCGGCCGGTAGTCCTGCTGCGCGGCCTGCTTCCAGAAGGTCTGGAAGTCCGGCGGGATCGGGGTGCAGGTGAACAGCTCGGCGTTTTCGCCCTTGAACTTGGCAATCTGAGAGCTGTAATCGCTGGCGCCGTTCTGGAAGGCACCGCCGTCGATCATCTTGAAGCCCTGCGCTTCGGCCAGCGGGGTGAGGCCCTTGCGGAAGGCATTGGCGTCCGTGTCGTCCGGCCACAGCGCCGCAACATTCTGGTTCGCCACGTCCATGCGCTTCCACATCGGGGTGAAGCAGTCAGCGAATTCCTGCATGCCGAAGAAGAACAGGGTGGTGTACTTGAAGCCCTCGCCGGCGACGCCGCTACGGCCGTGGAACCAAGCCTCCCATGGCGCAATGGTGGTGATGTTCGGGACGCCTGACGCTTCACACTGGTCGGCCACCGGGTTGGTGGTGTCCGGGGTGCCGGAACCGACCACGATGTCCACCTGGTCCTGGGTGATCAGTTCCTTGGTCACGGCGGTGGCGCGGGTGGAGTTGGACTGGGTGTCCTTGACGATGATTTCGATCTGCCGGGTGGAGCCGCCGGCGGAGAATCCCTTCGCCAGCGCCTGCTGGACCTGCTTGACCACGTAGTTGTCCGCGCTGGCGAAGCTGGCCAGCGGCCCGGTCTGCGGGCTCACAAAGCCGATCTTGAGTACATCGCTGGTGCTGCCGGCTGAACCCTTCAGGCCACCGCAGGCGGTGAGCGTGGAAGCGCCGCCGATCGCGGCAGCGCTCAGGCCGAGGACCTTGAGCAGCTGGCGGCGGTCCATGCCGCCGACGATCGTTTTGGACATACGTGTCTCCTTTGACGCACAAGAATGTGAACGGGGTGGGCGCCGGAACACGAACCCGGCGTAACCGCCGAATGAACAACCAACATTACTGAATGAACACTGACCACACCAAGATATGGTGCACATCACCGCAGGTCAAATGGTCTGGATCACATTCGCGTCACGATGCGGAGGCGCCGTCGACCGTTCGGTGTCCGGCGGGGCTGGTATCCCCGTTCCGCGGAGAGGGATGCTGGACCTTCTTCGGTGAATGTGGCGCCCGCTGAACAACCGGGCTAGCCGGCCGCTGTTCGAGGCGCTCCGCTAGCCGGCTCAGCCGTTTTCGGGTGCCGGAACTTCTTTCAGCGCCGTGGTTCGCGGGAAGGTGTGCACGATCCACAGGGTGCAGTCGCCGCCCTCGGCCTGCCAGCGGTGCGACTGGTCGGCGAGGTAGGTGACGTAGGTGCCGGCGTGGACCAGGACCTCCTGCCCGAGCGGTCCCAACCGGATGGAACCGGTCCGGATGAATACATGTTCGCGCGTGCCCGGACCGTGGGAGACGGAGAGCTGTACCTTCCCGTGGTGGAACGTCTTGGCATGGATTTCCACAGTTCCGGCACCGACCAGTTGCCGTCGCAGCACATGGCCGACGGCGGCTTCATCGGTGATTTCCTCGCCTTCGCCGTCCAGCATGATCTCGACGGCGGGGGCCTGCGGCGGCGACAGCAGTTCGGTGACGTGGATGTCGAACGTCTGCGCGATTGCCTGCAGCGTCTCGATGTTTGCGTTCGTTTGGGCCCGTTCCACTTTGAACAGGGTCCCCTTGGCCACGCCTGACTTTTCGCCCAGCTGGGACAGCGACATCCCATGGACATCGCGCAACCGGCGGACGTTGGCAGCCAGATGCTCCAAAAGCTCACTCATGGAAACATTCTGCACTACGCATGAAAGCTGTACATTCGGAACGTGGGCCTGTGGAGGGGCGAGTCCAAGGACTGGTGGGATTGGCTGTTCATCGCCGGAGTGATCCTCAAGGGACTGGACGGAGCAATCGAAATCATCGGCGGCTTGCTGCTGCTGGTGGCCGATCCAGCGCAGATCCACGGCCTTGTCCTGCGGCTGACCCAGCCCGAACTCGCTGAAGACCCGCAAGACTTCATCGCCTCGCATCTGCTGCACGCATCGGGCAGCTTGACCGGCAGCGCCGTGGCGTATGCGGCCGTCTACCTGCTGGTGCACGGGGCGGTGAAGGTTGTGCTGGTGACGGCCGTGTTGATGAACAAGCTCTGGGCGTATCCGTGGATGATCGCGGTCCTGGTGGCGTTCATCGCGTACCAGTTGTACCAGTTCGCGGTCTCGCCCACGCCGGGCCTGGTTGCGCTGACCGTCTTCGACGCACTGGTGGTGGTGCTGACCTGGCACGAATACCGCCGGCAGCGGGAACGCCGCTTCGCCTGACCGGTGACGGCGGGCTACGCCGTGGTGCCGATTTCCCGTTCCATGTCCGCCGTGCTCAGCACCCGGCCGAAGAACGTGCCGACGGCGTCCAGCGTGGCGGCTTGGGCTGCCTCGGACCGGCCGCCGGTGGCGTCCGACAGGAACGCTACTTTGTAGTCATTCATGTAGGCGCTTCGGGCGGTGGACTCGCAGCAGACTTCGGTCAGTGTGCCGGCGATGATCACCGTATCCACGGTGTTGAGCCCGCGGATGGTGGCCAGCACGCTCTTGAGCGGGGTGTTGTGGAACGCGTCGTAGCGGTGCTTGTCCAGTACGTAGTCCTCGGCTTCGGGCTTCAGTTCCTCGACCACTTCCACGCCGGTGGTTCCGCGGCGCATGCCCACCGTCTGCAGCCGCTGGTTGTAGGTGGTCTCCAGCGGCGACACATCGAACGAGTCCAGCAGCACGTGCCGGGTGTAGATCACCGGGATGCCGGCCTGCCGGCAGGCGGCGACGGCGGTCACCATCTCGGGCAGCCGCCTGCGTGCCATCGGCACCTCCATCGGCGCGCCCTCCAACACAAAATCGTTCTGCATATCGATCACCAGCAGCGCGGACCTGGCCGCATCAATACTCCACATGGTGCCCCCTGATGAGGTTCTGGCCGGCGCGCGGCAGCTGACTGGACTTGAGACCTAGGGTACATGGCCCCGCACGGGCAACCGGCAGCCGGCAGCGCCGGCGGGCGGTGACGGGTGGGCTACGCCTGCTCTTCCAGCTCCCGTTGTGCGGCGGCGGCAGCTTTCCGCGTCCGGTCGGCGGTTCTGGCCGCAGACACCAGATCTTCTTCGGCCGCTTCGATCTTTCGGTCGGTGGCGGCGACCTCGCGCTTCAGCTCTTCGATGCGCTGTTTCAGTTCGGTGAGTTCGCCGGCGAGGGCATCGCGGCGGTTCTGCAGTTGGTCCAGCTTGTCCAGGACCTTCTGTTCCTTCGCTTCGGCGTCCTCTTTGCGCTGCTCGGCTTTCTCCACCTCGGCCCGGGCCAGCCGGCGCCGCCGCTCCGCCTCCTCGGCTTCCTGTTTGGCGGCCCGGTCGGCCCTGGCAGTCCGGCGTTCGGCGAGCTCGTCCCGCCCCGGAGCCTTGGGGCTGCGGCGGGTCGGGGCAGCGGACGCCGGCGCCGGCGATCCGACGGCTTCCGGCACGGCCACGATGCCGTCCAGGTCCACCGGGTCCAAACCGGTCGAGGAGAACGACTCGGTGAGCAGTCCGCTGGCCAGCGCAGCTCCCGCCGCAGGGTCGGACATTGCGGCACGCAGTGTCTGCTCCACTTCGGTGACGACGGCCGAGCTGACCGGATGACCCAGTTCGTCGGCCAACTGCCGGCCGCTCAACGCCATGGCGGACAGCAGCCCGCGGCGCTGATCGCCCAGTGTCCGCATCTGATCCGGATCCAGTTCCTGCTGCGCCTGGCTCATCGCCGCGCCCAACTCGATGACCCCGTCAATCTCGTCGTGGCGGTGGCGTGCCATCATGTTGAGCAGCCATGCCGCCGCCGTCGGTTTCGGCAGGCTGCGCAGCCGGGCGGCCAAGGCCTTGTCTCCGTCCTGAGCGGCTTCCTTGGCCTTCGCATTCCGGGCGGCGGTGAAGTCGCCGGGCAACAGCGCATACAACTCCCGCGCCGCGCTCTCCAGGTCCATGCGCCTAGCCTAATCGGGCCTGTCCCCGACGACTCCTAGGCACGGCGCAGCCGCCTACCGGGACTTCCGAGTCTCCCGGTCGTTGGCCTTGCGCAGCGCCTCGACCAGCTCGGACTTGTCCATCTTGGACCGGCCGGGAACGTCAAGCTTCTTCGCCAGGTCGTAGAGGTGCTCCTTGGAGGCGTTCGCATCCACGCCGCCCTTGGTCTCCCGCGAGGTGCCCTTGCCGCCCTTGGCCTGCTGGTCCGAGGGGCCGTATTCATCCTTCGGCTCCCAATGGTCGCCGACTTTTTCGTGCGAGTGCTTGAGCGCGCTGTAGGCCACGCGGTGCGCGCGTTCCTCGTCGCCGTACGTTTCGGCGGCCGAATCATGGGCCTCCGCGAACGTCTCCTGCGCCTTCTTACCCGAACGCTGCAGCGTGCTCGGCAGCTCGCTCTGCTTCGGCTTCCCGCTCTTGGTCGTCTTCGGCATCCGGACCACGTCCCTTCACCAGAGATTGTTTCCGTTTCCACTTCCAACGTGGCACAGTTCCCCGGCTCTGCCAAGGGACAAAGCGCGCTTGTGGAGGGGAAGGAGGGCCGAGAGACCGCACCCCACCACGGCACAATGGAAGGGTGACCCAGCCAGCCTCCCGCACCACCGAACCTCCACGCAGCCGGTTCCGGCCGTTCAATCTGGAAACCATCGGCGCGGGATTGGTTTTCGCCCGGTCCGTGGACGATCTGGCCACGGCGCTGACGGCGGGCGCGGCGGCTTCCGCGCCCGGCACTTCCGCAACGGAGCCCCTTCAGGGCGGCACCGCCGTCGTACAGGCTCCGCCCGGCACTGGCAAGACCACGCTGGTGCCGCCGCTGGTGGCGAACCTGGCGGCTGGAACCGCGGCCGGCCGCCAGCCGCGGATCGTGGTCACCCAGCCGCGTCGGGTCGCGGCCCGGTCGGCAGCACGGCGGCTGGCCTTCCTGGACGGCAGCAAGCTGGGCGGCCGAGTCGGCTACACGGTCCGCGGCGAGCGCCAGGCCGGGGCGCAGACCCTGGTCGAGTTTGCCACGCCGGGGATTCTGCTGCGCCGGCTGCTCTCCGACCCCGGCCTGGAGGGCACGGACGCGGTGATCCTGGACGAAGTGCACGAGCGCGGGCTGGAAACCGACCTGCTGCTGGGCATGCTCGGCGAGGTGCGCCAGCTGCGCGCGGAGCTCACGCTGGTGGCGATGTCCGCCACCCTGGATGCGCCGCGCTTCGCGGCCCTGATCGGCGCGCACGACGGCGATGGGCCGGCTCCGGTGGTCGACTGCTCTTCCGCTCTGCACCCCTTGGAGGTCCGGTGGGCGCCTGCGGCCGGACCGCGCCTCGACGAGCGGGGCGTGGCGCGTGGTTTCCTGGACCACATTGCCTCCACCGCGGCAGCCGCCCATGCCGAAGCTCTCGCCGGCGATCCCGCCGTGGATGCCCTGGTCTTCGTTCCCGGGGCGTGGGAAGTACAGCAGGTGGCGGCGCTGATCCGGGACAAGGTTCGCAACGCCGGCGGCCGCACCGGTGCCACTGAGGCCAGCATCCGGAACACCGAGGTGCTGGAACTGCACGGCCAGGCCGATGCCGCCACGCAGGACCGTGCCGTCTCCGGGCGGGAACCCGGCGGCGCGGCGCGCGTCATCGTTTCCACCTCGCTGGCCGAGTCCTCGCTCACGGTGCCCGGAGTGAGGCTGGTCATTGACTCCGGATTGTCGCGGGAACCGCGCCGGGATGCCGCCCGGGGGATGTCCGGGTTGGTCACCGTCTCCGCCTCGCGCGCCTCGGCCGAGCAGCGCGCAGGCCGCGCCGCGCGCCAGGGGCCGGGCATGGTGCTGCGCTGCTACGACCAAAAGACTTTCGGTGCCGCCCCGGCGCACCCCACGCCGGAGATCGCCGTCGCCGACCTCACCGCCGCCGCCCTGGTGCTGGCCTGCTGGGGCGCCCCCGGCGGCGAGGGGCTGCAGCTTCCGGACCCGCCGCCGGCCGCGGCCATGGCGGATGCGCTGCGCACCCTGCACGATCTGGGTGCCATCGACGACGACGGCCGGGCCACCGGGCTGGGCCGGACGCTCTCCCGGGTACCGGCCGACCCGCGGCTGGGCCGGGCGCTGTTGGACGGCGCGGCGGTCGCCGGGCCGCAGGGCGCCGCCGACGTGGTGGCGCTGGTGGCCGGAGACCAACGCGCGCCCGGCGCCGACCTGGCCAGGCTGCTGGCGTCCCTCCGCTCCGCCGGCCGGGGCGACCCGGCAGCCCGGCGCTGGCGCGAGGAGGCACGGCGGCTGGCGGAGATCGCACGGCAGGAGGGCACCGCCGTCGTGCCTTCCCGCAGCGGTGTACCGGTGGGCACGGCGGAAACTGCGGGACATATTGTGGCGCTGGCCTTCCCCGAGCGGGTCGCCCGCCGCGTCACCGGCGGTGCCGGCCAGACCTACCTGCTGGCGTCCGGGACCCGTGCCGGGTTGCCCGCGGGCAGTTCGCTGGCCGGCCACGAATGGCTGGCCGTGGCCGAAGTGTCCCGGGCTCAGGGCCGCGACGCCGCCGGGACCGGGGCGGTGATCCGTGCCGCGGCCCCGCTTGAGGAGGACACGGCTGAAGCCGCCGCGGGCACGCTGCTGAGCGACCGGGTGGAGGCGCGGTTCGACGCGGGCAGGGTGGCCGCCCGCCGCGAACGCCGGCTGGGGGCGATTGTGCTGTCCTCGACGCCGGTCAAAGCCTCGGCGGCCGAAGGCCGGGAAGCGGTGGCGCGCGCGCTGGAGTTTGGCGGGCTGGGCATCATCGGCTGGTCGGAACAGGCCGAGGCGCTGCGCAGCCGGCTGGCCCTGCTGCACCGCGAGTTGGGGGAGCCGTGGCCGGATGTTGCGGAACCGGCACTGCTGGCCCGGCTCTCCGACTGGCTCTCGCCGGAACTGGAGGCGCTGGCCGGCGGCAAGCCGGCCGCGGCGGTGAACCTGGTCGAACCGCTGCGCCGGCTGCTGCCCTGGCCCGACGCCGCCCGCTTCGATGACTTGGCGCCCGAGCGCCTCCAGGTGCCCAGCGGCTCGCGGGTGCGGATCGACTACCCGGCACCGGATGGCGCCGGCCGCCCGGTGGTGGCGGTGAAACTGCAGGAATGCTTCGGCTGGGCGGATACGCCCCGACTGGTGGACGGCCGGGTCCCGGTGCTGTTCCACCTGCTCTCGCCCGCGGGCCGGCCGCTGGCCGTGACCGACGACCTGGCGTCGTTCTGGTCCGGACCGTATGCCCAGGTGCGCGCCGAAATGCGCGGCCGGTACCCGAAGCATCCGTGGCCGGAGGACCCGTGGACGGCGCCGGCCACCGCCCGGACCAAGAACCGGATGTAGCCCCCACACGGGGCGAGGGCAGAGGGGTTACCGCGTGAGTTGGCGGGAGATCAGCAGGCGCTGGATCTGATTGGTGCCTTCGAAGATCTGCATCACCTTCGCCTCGCGCATGTACCGCTCCGCCGGGAAGTCCCGGGTGTAGCCGGCCCCGCCCAGCACCTGCACCGCATTGGTGGTCACGCTCATGGCATTGTCCGTCGCCACCAGTTTGGCGATCGAGGCCTCCCGGCCGTACGGCAGTCCGGCGTCCTTCAACCGGGCGGCGGATAGGTACACGGCGCGCGCGGTCTCCGTTTCCACGGCCATGTCGGCGAGCAGGAAGGCCAGCCCCTCGTGCTCGATCAGCCGCTTGCCGAACGCTTCCCGTTCGTTGGCGTAGGACGCCGCCAGGTCCAGCGCGGCCTGCGCCAGCCCGGTGGCCACAGCGGCAATGCCCAGCCGGCCGGAATCGAGCGCGGCGAAAGCGATGGCCAGGCCCTGGCCTTCCTCGCCGATCATCCGGTCGGCGGCAACGTGGACGTCGTCGAAATGCATGGTGGCCGTGGTGGAGCCGGTCAGGCCCATCTTGTGTTCCGGCGGCGCGGCCGTCAGTCCGGCGGCGTCGGCCGGCACCAGAAAGCACGAGACCCCGCGCCGCGGATCGTCGGAGGTCCTGGCCATGACCGTGTAGAAGTCGGCCTGGCCGGCATGCGTGGTCCAGGCCTTCGCGCCACGGATCAGATAGCCGTCGCCGTGCCGCACGGCCCGGGTCCGCATCGCCGACGGATCGGAGCCGGCGTGCGCCTCCGAGAGGCAATAGGCGCCCAAAGTTTCGCCCGAGAGCATGTCCGGCAGCCAGGTCTTGCGCTGCGCATCGCTGCCGAAGTGAACCAGCGGGAAACAGGAGAGGGCGTGCACGCTGACGCCCACGGCCACGCTGCTCCAAGCCGCGCCGAGTTCCTCAAGGACCTGCAGGTAGATCTCGGCCGGCTGGCTGCCCCCGCCGAACTCTTCCGGGTACGGGAGGCTGAGCAGCCCGGCTTCCCCCAGCGTCCGGAAGACCTCGCGCGGGAACCGTTCGGCTTCTTCGGCTGCGGCGGCCTGCGGCATCAGTTCGCGGGCGGCGAGGTCGCGCACCAGTTCGAGCAGGTCCTGCGCTTCCTCCGTTGGCAACAAGCGCTGCACAACCATCGTCACTCACTCCTCCGGCTGCCGGCCTGGGTATTGGCCGGCTTCAGGATGTCCACAGCGCCGGCAGGTTCGCCGCCGAGCCGCGGAGTATCCGTATGTTCATTGCGTGCGTCAACTACAACACGGGCCCCGGGCGGGTACAAGCACATGCACATCACGATCCCGGCCGCCGCGCCAAGTTCGCCGAGTGCCGTCCAACGGTCCGGGTTCGCTTGCCCAGTGACCGCGGCGTCCGGCGGGCGTAGTCTGGGACCCAGCGCTTCAGCATCGGAAGGTGATGTGACATGGCCCGGACCTGGAAGCGGTGGGTGCCAGCCGCCGTCGTGCCTGCCGTGATTGCCGGCGGCGTGCTCACCGGTTCGCTGCAGGCCAACGCCGCCGCCGATTTGCCGGATAAAACTCCGCAGCAGTTGCTGGAGATGGCGGCGGGCAGCGACGTCCGGGAATTGGCCGGGACGGTGGTGCAGGATTCCGCGCTGGGGCTTCCCGAACTGCCGCAGGACAAGCCCGCGGGCGAGGGCGGCCAGGTGGCGGATGCGCTCGCACTGCTCACCGGCTCCCACTCCGCCCGCGTCTATCTGGACGGCCCGGACCGGGCGCGGCTGCAGGTTTTCGACCGCTTTGCCGAGCGTGACGTGATCCGCAACGGAAGCACGGCTTGGTTCTACGACTCGAAGAAGAACGAGGCTGTCCGTCTCACCCTGCCGGCTGGCACGGGGGAAAAATCCGACGGCGGCGCCTCCCCGCGAGCCGAGGAGTACACGCCGGAGCGTCTCTCCGATCACCTGCTGCAGAACATCACGCCGGAATCCAGGGTGTCCGTCGGCAACGACACCTCGGTCGCCGGCCGCAGCGCGTACCAGTTGGTGGTGGAGCCCAACAGTACCGAAACGCTGGTCGGGTCCATGGTGGTGGCCATCGACGCCGAGACCGGCCTGCCGCTGAACGTCCAAGTGCAGGCACGCGGACAGCAGGAGCCGGCGTTCCAGCTGGGTTACACCAAGCTGACCCTCGGGGCGCCGGACGCCAACCTGTTCGACTTCACCCCGCCGGCCGGCGCCACCGTGACCGAGCACGCGGTGCCGCAGCACAGCCCGGACGCCAAGATGCCTCAGCACAAAGGCAACGACGGTGGTGCGGGCGCTCGGGATCAGGTCACCAAGCACGGCACCGGCTGGGAAACCGTGACGGAAGTTCCCGCGGCGGCTCTGCCGGACGGCTGGGCGGATTCTCCGCTGCTGGCCCAGGCCACGCAAGCAGTGGACGGCGGCCGGCTGATCTCCACGTCGCTGGTCAACGTCTACTTGACCGACGACGGCCGCGTCTTCGCCGGCTCCGTTCCGCTGGGGCAGTTGCAGGCAGCCGCGGAGGGCCGGTGAACGGCAGCGGCACTTCTGCCGCGCTGGCCATCGAAACCTCCGGACTGACCAAACGCTTCGGCCGGCAGACCGCCGTCGACTCCCTCGATCTGGCCGTGCCGCACGGCTCGGTCTTCGGCTTCCTGGGCCCGAACGGCTCCGGGAAGACCACCACCATCCGGGTGATGCTCGGGCTGGCCGGCGCCACCGGCGGGAGCATCCGGATCCTCGGCCAGGACATGCCCGGGTCGCTGCGGTGCGTGCTTCCGCGGGTAGGGGCACTGATCGAAGGCCCGGCGTTCTACCCTTTCCTCTCCGGCGCCGCGAACCTGCACCGGCTGGATACCGCCGACCGGTACGCCCCGGCAGCAACGCGCCGCCGCCGGACCGGCGAGGCGTTGGAGCGGGTCGGGCTGACGCATGCGGCCAACAAGAAGGTGCGTGCCTATTCGCTGGGCATGAAGCAGCGGCTGGGCATCGCCAACGCGCTGCTGATGCCTCGCCAACTTCTGGTACTGGACGAACCCACCAACGGGCTGGATCCGCAGGGTACCCGTGAGGTCCGCAGCTTGGTGCGCTCGCTGGCCGGCGAAGGAACCACGGTGTTCGTCTCCAGCCACCTGCTCTCCGAGGTGGAACAGATCTGCAGCCACGCCGCCGTGATGCGCGCCGGCCAGCTGGTGGCGCAGGGGACCCTGAACGAACTGCGCCGCGTGGGCCTGACCCACCTGAGCATCCAGACGCCCGACACCGAGGCTGCCCGCGGCGTGCTTCGCCGGCTCGGCCTGGAACCCGAAGGTCCTGAAGCGGCACTCGACGGACACGTCAGCACTCCGATGAACCGTCCCGAGCTGCTGCCCGAGGACATCGCCGCCGCGCTGGTGGCGGACGGGGTGCGGATCCGCGGGTTCGTGGTGGAGGCGGGCAGCCTGGAGGACCGGTACGTGGAACTGACGGGGGAGGGGTTCGACGTTGTCCAGTGACGCGCAGTCTGTTCCCGCGGCGGCCGCCAATGAGCAGGCTGGTCCCCGCATCACCGAGATGTACAGCGAATCAGGGGGAAGCCCCCGCCCATCAACGACTCCGCTTGCCAATGGCGAGCGATCCGCCGGCTGGGCGCTCTTCGGCTCCGAACTCAGCGTGCTGTTCCGGCGGCTTAGGACTTGGGCCATGCTGCTGGCCCTGGCCGCCGTCCCGGTGCTCATTGCCGTGGTCGTCCGGCTCGCTGCCGACGAGGGCGGGCCCGGCGGCGGCCCGCCGTTCCTGAACCAGATCACGCAGAACGGCCTGTTCGTCGCGCTGACCGGCCTGGTGGTCTCCATCCCGTTGTTCCTGCCGCTGACCATCAGCGTGGTGGCCGGCGACACGATCGCGGGCGAGGCCGGCCACGGCACGCTGCGCTACCTGCTCACCGCCCCGGCCGGCCGGCTGCGGCTGCTGGCAGTCAAATACGGTGCGGCCGTCGTCTTCTGCATCGCGGCCGCGCTCGCCATCGTGGTGGCCGGCGCGGTCATCGGCAGCATCCTCTTCGGCACCGGGCCGGTGACGCTGCTGTCCGGTGACACCATCGGCGTCGGTGAATCCCTGATCCGGCTGCTGCTGGTTGCCGCCTACGTCGCACTGTCGCTGGCCGGACTGGCCGCCATCGGCCTCTTCATCTCCACCCTCACCGAAGTCCCGGTCGGGGCGATGGCAACGACGGCGGTGCTTGCCGTCGTCACCCAGATCGTCGGCGCCCTGCCGCAGCTCGACTGGCTGCACCCCTGGCTGTTCACCTACCACTGGCTTGACTTCGCCGACCTGCTCCGCCAGCCCATCTCCTGGGATGCCTTCGGCGGCAACGCCCTTCTCCAAGGCGGCTACATCGCCGTCTTCTGCGCCCTCGCCTACGGCCGCTTCAGCACCAAGGACGTGCTGTCCTAGTCATTCATCGGGCTCCAAGCGTGAGGGTCGCTTGCGCCTGTTGGCCCCGCTTGTAGGATGGCGGGAATTCACCTTTGACGGACGGCCCGGGGCGGACTGACATGGCCACTTTTCTGGAACTTCACCACACGGGTACGCCGCTGCTGCTGCCGAACGCGTGGGATGTCGGTTCGGCTCTGGCCTTTGCGGAGGCAGGGTTCCCCGCCGTCGGCACCACCAGCTTCGGCATTGCGGCCAGCACGGGCCAGCCCGACGGAGGCGGGTCCAGCAAGACGGCAACGGAGACCCTGGTGGCGCAGTTGGCTCGGTTGCCGGTCCACATCTCGGCGGATATCGAGGACGACTACGCGGACGACCCGGACGAGGTTGCCGGCTATGTGGCGGAATTGGCGGCCCACGGCGTGGCCGGGATCAACATCGAGGACAGCAAGGCTGGGCATCTGGTGGAGCGGTCTGCCCTGGCCGCCAAGGTCGCCGCCATCAAACACCGCACCCCGGACGTCTTCGTCAACGCACGAGTGGACAACTTCTGGTTTGCCGAGCAAGCAACGGTGGACGCTGTACTGCTCCGGGCTCGAACCTACGCTGACGCTGGGGCCGACGGAATCTTTGTTCCCGGACTTGCAGACCCTGAGGACATCCGGCGCATCACCGCCGGGACCGGGTTGCCGGTCAATGTGCTGGCACATCCCTCGCTGACCGTTGCCAAGCTGGGGGAACTGGGTATCCGGCGGGTGAGTACGGGCTCCCTGCCGTACCGCGCCGCCGTGGATGCAGCCGTCAACGTTGCGACCGTGCTGCGCGACGGCGGCCAGTTGCCGTCCGCCACCCCCTATTGGGAGATGCAGGCGCGCCTTGAGGCATTCAGCCAAGACGCGGCGGCTGACCACCCCACTGTGACAAAGCGCTCTTAGGCCAGGCGGTGCCGGCCGGTTCCGCGGCTCCAGGGAATCCAACTGCGGTTCCGGCGCGGCTGTTGCAGGTGGCCTGCTTGCTCCATCGGATCAGCTGCGTCGTCCGGCAGTCGTCGGTCCTCGCCCGCCACAACATGCGCGGTTCCCGGCCCTGGTATCTGTGCGGCGGCCAAGTTCGGCATGCCGATGTCCCTGCCCATCCCGTGCAGGGGCTTTGGGCCCATCCGCTCCATCGTTTCGGATGAAGTGTCGTCGTGCCGTTCCTGATTTTTCCGCATGATTGCCCCCATTGGCTGCTTGGCGAAATCCCCTGCGGCCTACAGTAAACCGGTTTCCTCGGAAATGGTCGAAAAAACCCGAGAAATTTTGCCCGACCACCTGTGTGACCGATCGTTACATCGGCGGGGCCTCCGCGCCCCTTTCCGTAGGCTCGTGGGTCAGAAGCCGGACACCCGCTTCATGCTGGATGGTGTCCGGCCGTGGCCGGACACCGTCGTCGTCATGGGGGATGTCAAAGTGAGGAGTCAGCCGAGCTGCTCCGCGAGGATGTCCAGCGCCTCGCTCCAACCGTCGAAGACATTGTTATCTCCGGCGAAGCCAGCAATGCCGCGGAGGTGGAAGGTCATCTCGGTGCGGCCGCCTTCGAGCTCGGCCAGCTGCACAGTAATGACCGGCGAATCTTCAACCCGGTCGCCGGGCGAAGCCCACGTGAAGACGAGCCGTTCCGGTTCCACCACTTCGAGGTACTGCCCGGCCGTGGGATATTCGCTGCCGTCGGGAGCGATCATCTTATATTCATAGGTGCCGCCGACGGTCGCGTCGATCCGAATGAACTCGCGCGGGCTGGCGACTTCGCGAGGGTGCCACCAGTGGGCGGCTTCGTCCGGGTCGGTCCAAGCGCGCCAGATGTTCTCGCGCGGTGCGTCAAAAATCCGGGTGATGGTGAACTGCTTGTCCTGGGTAGCGGTTTGCTCAGTCATTTTCGGCCTTCTCCTTGAGTTCGCGGAGCCGCTCGTCCAACAATTCAAAGCGCTCGTTCCAGAGACCTCGGTGGTGGTCGATCCAGGCCGAAACGTCGTCCAAGGGTTCGGTGCGGAGGGTGCAATTTCGCCACTGCGCGGTGGCGGTCCGTTCA
Organism: Arthrobacter sp. NPDC089319; assembly: GCF_040684925.1. Taxonomy (NCBI): domain Bacteria; kingdom Bacillati; phylum Actinomycetota; class Actinomycetes; order Micrococcales; family Micrococcaceae; genus Arthrobacter; species Arthrobacter sp. NPDC089319. Next base: position 60,234 of record NZ_JBFBGZ010000013.1, read on the forward strand.
ATCAAGCCGGCCTTTTCCAGCACGCGTAGGTGCTGTGAGACAGCGGGCCGGCTGATGTGGAACGGTTCCGCGAGTTCGCCGGCAGTGGCCGAACCTTGCCGCAACCGGGACAGGATGGCCCTGCGCGTGGGATCCGCCAGCGCGGCAAAGACCACGCTTAGCTGATCCTGACTCCCTGCCATGTAAGCAACTCCTTATGTAAGGGATGTCTTAAATATACTCACGTCTGCGACGTCGTCAAGACCTCAAGCTGCCCGATCGGAAGTCCTAGAATCTGGACGAACTGCCCGAGTCGGAGACCCGCCGCTGCTGCCATAGCCAGTGGCGCTGCCGCTGCTGCGCGAAGAATCGACGCTGCCTTGTGCCGAGCTGTGGCCGGCGTTGAAGGAGTAGGCGGAGTAGAACATGTACGGCAGGTACACCGTGTCCAGGATCGTCGGGGAGGACCGGTTCAGGGAACTGCCAGGCAGACGGCGCTGCACATGACGGTGGGCCGGCACCCAGAGCCGGCCCACCGCCGTCGTTATGCGGGCTCTGCCGCGGCGCGAGGTCTAAAGGCTGACGCCGAAGACCAACGGGAGCAGGGTGTAGAGCGCCACCACGATCAGGACCAGGGAGACGAGATTCAGCCAGAGGCCGGCCCGCACCATCTGCTTAATGGACACCTCGCCGGAACCGAAGGCCACCGCGTTCGACGGCGTGGCCACGGGCAGCATGTAGGCCGAGCAGACAGCGAGGGTCATGACGATGGTCATCAGGAGCGGATCGACGCCGACGCCCACGGCCACGGCCCCCATGATCGGGAAGAATGCCGCCGCGGTAGCCGTGTTGCTGGTGAGCTCGGTAAGACCCAGGCCGACCACCGCGGCGACCAGCACGATGACCACCGGAGGCATACCGTTCAGCCCGCCGACCTGGTTGCCGATCCATTCTGACAGGCCCGTTGAGGTGAACATGGCAGAGAGCGAGAGGCCGCCACCGAACAGCAGGAGCAGACCCCACGGGATGTCGCGGGCCGAGGACCACTGCAGCAGCGGTGCCGATCCCTTGCCTGCCGAGCGCTTGTTGGCCGGGACCAGGAAGCAGGCGATGGCGGCGCCCATGGCCACCTGCGTGTCCGAGATGGTGGCGAGAAAGGGCAGGGCCTGGGCGACTGCGGGGATTTGGGCGATGAAGGGCACTGCCACCCAGCAGAAAATGGCGGCCAGGAAGATCGCGCCGACGCGCCGCTCCGGGGTTGTCATGGCCCCAAGCTTCGCGATTTCGTCGCGGATGAGCTGTGCCCCGCCGGGAATCTGCTCCAGCCGGGTACGGAAGACGAGCTTGGTCAGCACGAACCAGGCGATGAAAAGCATGACCGCAGCGAACGGCACACCGACCAGCATCCACTGGCCGAACTGCATCTCGTAGTTCTGTTCCGAACCGAGGTAGGCGGCCATCAGGGCCATGGGCGGCTGGCCAATGAGGGTGGCCATGGAGCCGATGGTGACGCCGCAGGCGATGCCGAGCATCATGGCCGCGGCGAACTTGGCGTCCACCGCGTCACGGTCGATGTTGCGGATTAACTGCAGGATGGAGACGCCGATCGGCACCATGATCACGGCCGTGGCGGTGTTGGAGACCCAGGCCGAGATCATGGCCGAGGCGACCATCAGGCCGAGGACGATCTGCGCGGGGCGGGTTCCGACGGCCCGGATGGTCAGGAGCGCGATGCGCCGGTGCAGATTGCTCTTCTCCGTGGCCAGGCCCAGGATCACTCCGCCCATCACCAGGAAGACCACCGGGTTGGCGTAGGGCGCGGCAACATTCGCCATGCTGTCCATCCCGAACAGCGGGAAGAGGACCAGCGGCAGCAGCGAGGTCACCGGTATGGGGGCGGCTTCGGTCATCCACCAGATCGCCATCCAGAGCGCACAGCCCGCGACGGCGCGGCCTTCGAACGCCAGCGAATCCGGCAGGATGAAGAAAAGGGCCAGCCCGGCCAGCGGCCCGGCGAGCAGCGCTGCGAGCTTCCTGCCGGTGCGGGTCTCGGGGGCTGTGGTCTGTTCAGCGTCGACGCCGGGGCGCGCTTCGGCCGCCTCGGGGCGGTCCTGGGTTTCCTGTGACATCAATCGTCCTTGGTTGTGCGACGGGGACCACATAACCGTAGTCAGGTGACTTGGCGAACAGAAGTACTTATTTGGGCCCCATTGATACGTCCGGAGTCATAGTTCCCACCCCAGCCCTGTGTTGCCTCGGCCGCGAAGGGGCATGACCGGCGGCACTACGTCAGGCAGGGATTGATACGCAGCATGTATCAGTGGTGCAAAACTAAGTATTTTACCTGCCTAATTCCCGGGCCTAAAGTGGGTCAGAAGCCAGCGACGAGGCTGCGCCCGGAACGGACAGGAGGCCCGGCATGGAGACACGCCAGCTGCGATACTTCGTGGCCGTGGCCGAGGAACGCCACTTCGGCCGTGCCGCGCTTCGCCTGCACATGGCCCAGCCGCCGCTTTCGCACCAGATCAAACAGCTCGAGGAACAGCTGGGCACCCAGTTGCTGGTCCGCACCACCCGCAAGGTGGAGTTGACGCCGGCGGGGGAGCTGCTGCTGGTCCGCGCACGCGGGCTGCTGGCCGAGCTCGACCAGCTGGGACAGGACGTGAAGCTGGTCGGCCAGGGCGCCAGTGGCGTGCTGCGGGTCGGCGTGGTCGGATCGGCCACCTATCGGTTGATGCCGCGCATCGTCGAGACGGCCGGCAGGCGGCTGCCGGGATTGAAGCTCCATGTGTTGGGTGAAATGCTCACTCCTGCCTTGGAAGAGGCGCTGGAAGAAAACCGCATTGATGTCGCCGTGCTGCGTCCGCCGGTGCGATCCGGAGAGCTTGAGCTGAAGTTCTTGGAGCAGGACGAACTTGTCGTTGCGCTTCCGGAAGACCATCCCTTGGCGTCACACGGGTCGCTGGAGCTGGCCGACCTGACCGGTGAGAAGTTCGTTTCCTATCCGCGGACCTCGGCGGTGTGCGGCATCTTCATGGACGCCTGCCGCCGAGTCGGCTTCCGGCCCCGGATTGTGCAGGAAGCCAGCGAAACATCCACCCTGCTGGCCTTCGTCGCCTCGGGCATGGGGCTGGCACTGGTGCCGATGACGCGCCGTGTCTTTGCCCTGCAGGGCACGGTGCTGCGCCCACTGCGCGACGCCCCGGCGGTGGATTTGGCGCTGGCATGGCGGCGCGGCAGCGACTCCCCGCTGATCAAAAACTTTGTAGACCTGTTCGAAACATCCACTGTCCCGGAAGGAACCGCACGTGAAGATTGAGCGGATTGAGGCCATCCCCTACGCCATCCCTTACACGCACCCGCTGAAGTTCGCCAGCGGCGAGGTGACGACGGCGGACCACGTGCTCCTGCGCGTCCACACGGACACCGGGCTGGTGGGGGTGGCGGATGCGCCGCCGCGGCCGTATACCTACGGCGAGACCCAGGCCTCGATCGTGGCCATCGTGGAACAGGTCTTCGCCCCGCAGGTGACCGGCTTGGATGTGCTGGACCGTGGCAAGATCCATGCAGTGCTGAACCGCACCATCCACAACCAGGTGGCCAAGGGCGCGCTGGACATCGCCCTCTGGGACTTGATGGGGAAGGCCATGCAGACCCCCGTTCACAAGTTGCTCGGCGGCTACACGGACCACATGCGCGTCAGTCACATGCTGGGCTTCCGTCCGGCCCAGGAACTGCTGGACGAGGCCCTGCGATTCGGCGAGGAGTACGGGATCACCACGTTCAAGCTGAAGGTGGGGCGCCGGCCGCTGGGCCTGGACATTGAGGCGTGCCATGTGCTTCGGGAAGGGCTCGGCGAGGACGTCGATATTTATCTGGATGCCAACCGCGGCTGGACCGCGAATGAAGCCCTAGAAGTCCTGCGCCGCACCGAAGGCCTCGGCCTGAGCCTCTTGGAGGAGCCCTGCGATGCGAAGGAAGCCATGAGCCGACGCCGGTTGGTGGAGAAATCTCCCATCCCGGTGGTGGGAGATGAATCCGTCCCCACCGCCGGGGACGTCTCCCGTGAGCTGCTTTCCGGGGGCTGTAACGCGATCTGCATCAAGACGGCCCGCAGCGGGTTTACCGAGGCGCAACAGATCCTGGGCCTGTGCACCGGGCTGGGCGTGGACGTCACCATGGGAAACCAGATCGACACCCAGATCGGTTCCTTGGCCACGGTTACTTTCGGTGCCGCCCATGAGGCAACTAGCCGGCGTGCCGGGGAGCTGTCCAATTTCCTGGACATGGCCGACGATCTGCTGGCCGAGCCCATCCGGATTGAAAACGGAAACATTTCCGTCCGCGATGTGCCCGGCGTCGGCGCTGCCATCGACGAGGGAAAACTCGCCAAGTACCGCTTGTCCTGACCCATTCACCAAACACCCAGGAGAATTCACCGATGCTGTTCCTCGCCCGAATGGAAGTCCAGTTCCCCGCACACCTGTCCGCAGAGGAGGTCACCCGGCTTCAGGGACTGGAGAAAGAGTACTCGCAGGCCCTGCAGCGGGACGGCCGGTTTGCCGGCATTTGGCGCGTCGTGGGGGAGTACGCCAACTACTCGCTGTTCGACGTCGCCTCGAATGACGAGCTGCACGAAATTCTCAGCGGTTTCCCGATGTACCCCTACATGAAAATCAAGGTCACGCCGCTGGCCAAGCACCCCAACTCCATCAAGTGACCGCCGAGGGATTCATATTGAACCGGTCCCAATGACGGCCCGATAGGTATTTCCCTCGACGATGCCCCGGGCCTACATTGAGACCCATATCACCGCCGGCTTTCGCCGCCGACACCCCGCCTCAACCACCACCACTCCACGAAGGAGCGCCATGTCCATCGAATCCACCGCCAGCGCAGCAGCCTCCGGAAACGCCGCTACCGACCGTTTCCGCCAGTCGGGCAAAACCTCCGCGGTCCACGCCAGCCAAGAGCGGGTGAACCTGCTGGCCAGCAAGCTGGTCAATGCCGTCAACAACATCGTGCTCGAAGAGCGCGTGACGTATGACGAGTACAACGCCTTCAAAGCTTGGCTGATCAAGGTGGGCGAGGACGGCGAATGGCCACTGTTCCTGGACGTCTGGGTCGAGCACTCGGTGGAGGACGTGGCCACTAGCCACCGCCACGGCAACAAGGGCTCCATCGAGGGGCCGTACTACATCCCCGAGGCTCCGGAACAGAGGTCGCCGGCGAAGATCAGCATGCGCCCGGATGAAAAGGGCACCCCGCTGCTCTTCCAGGGCCAGGTCCGCTCCACGGACGGCTCCCCGCTGCCGAACGCCAAGATCGAACTGTGGCACGCAGACGAAGAGGGCTATTACTCCCAGTTCGCTCCAGGCATTCCGGAGTGGAACCTGCGCGGTTCCTTCATTGCCGATGAGCAGGGCAACTTCCACATCGACACCATGCAGCCGGCACCGTACCAGATCCCTACCGATGGCGCGTGCGGCCAGCTGATCGCCGCCGCCGGCTGGCATGCCTGGCGTCCGGCCCACCTGCACCTGAAGGTCTCCGCACCCGGCTACGAACTGCTGACCGCCCAGCTGTACTTCCCGGGCGACCCGCACAACGAGGACGACATCGCTACCGCGGTCAAGCCGGAACTGATGCTTGACATCAAGCCGGCCGAATCCGGCACCGGCGTGCAGACCACGTACGACTTCGTCCTGGACCCCGCGGTCTAGCCGGCCGTCCCGTCGCCAGGAGGACCCATGTTGCCGCACTCTGCCCTGCCCGGCGTTGACGCACGGGGGCTGATGGAAGCCTTTGCCGGCTGGGGCAGCGCGGCTACGGTCGTGACCGTGAACGGCGGAGACGGGGTGCCCTGCGCCGTCCGGGCCAGTGCTGCCGGCCCGGTGTCGCAGGATCCGCCGCTGATCCAAGTCACTCTGTGGCGCAGCCCCGCGGCGCGGCGCGTGCTGGGCAATTCCACGTTCGCGGTCAACGTGCTCTCGCAAGACCAGGCGGACACCGCGCGCAGCCTTGCCCGCGGTTCGGCTTCCGGCCTCGCGTGGCGGAACGACGGCGGCGTCCCCGCCCTGAGCGGCAACGCCGCCACGATCGAGTGCGCACCGTGGAACGTGTACGACGGCGGCGACCACGTTCTCCTCGTGGGCGAAGTTTTGAAATACAACCTGGGCGCTGCCCGGCCGCTGGTGCTGGGGGAGGGCCTTTGGTCCGGCGCGGACGACGACGGTCAGCAACCGGAGCCGGTGCTGTGGTCATGGGGCCGGACCGGGCCGTGATTCTCCTGCTGCTCCGGGTGTGAAGGTGCCTTGGCGGGATTCGACAACGGTGGGCCGGCTCCAAGAGCCGGCCCACCGCCGTCGTTATGGGGAGTGGCGAGGGTCTAGAGCTGCGTGCCGGTGGGGCCGCTGTCGCTCACTTCGCCACGCCAGGCGCCCGTTTGGGTGCCGCGGGTTTCAAGGAACTCCTTGAACTTCTTCATGTCCGACTTCACTTGCTTGTCGTCCAGGTTCAGGGCCGCGCCGGCCTTCTCGGTGAAGGTTTCCGGGTCCCATTCGAAGCGGACGGACACCTGGGTACTCTCGGCACCGAGCTGGCTGAACGTGACCACGCCTGCGTGCGACTTGCCGTCGATGCTGCGCCAGGCGATGCGCTGGTCCGGCTGCTGCTCAACGATCTCGGTGTCGAACTCGCGCTCCACGCCGCCGATCTTGGTCTTCCAGTGGTTGGTGGTGTCGGTCAGCTGGGTCACCGACTCCACTCCGGACATGAAGTTGGGAAAGGATTCGAACTGCGTCCACTGGTCGTACGCGGTACGGACCGGAACGGCTACATCAATGGTTTCTTCCACGGTCTGCATTCATTGCCTCCTTTGGAATCGGGCCGGCCCCGCCATTGCGGGTTCGTGACGGCCTCACGGCCCACGCTACACAAAAGACAGCTTGCTGACTAATTCCGGCGGTGCGTAGGGTGGCTGACGGGGCATCATCAGAACCGATCGAAGGAGTGGAGCATGCGCGCTGTAGTGTTCGAGGAATTCAAGACGTTCCCCACGATCAAGGACGTGGAGCGGCCGAAACCGCGGGCCGGTGAGGTGCTGCTGAAGGTGGCCGGCGCCGGCGCCTGCCATTCCGATGTGGCGATTTACAACGACTTCGAAGCCGGCGGACCGGGTGCCGTGCCGCCGCCCTTCACGCTGGGGCACGAGAACTCCGGCTGGGTGGAGGAACTCGGCGAAGGTGTTGAAGGGTTCAACCTTGGCGACGCCTATCTGGTCTATGGACCGATCGGCTGCGGGCACTGCAAGGCCTGTTCGCGCGGCCAGGACACCTACTGCGAGAACGCTGCCAAGCTGCCGTACCTCGGCGTGGGCCTGGGGCGCGACGGCGGGATGGCCGAGTATGTGAGCGTGCCGGCGAGGAATCTGGTGCCCTTAGGCGACGCCGACCCGGTGGCGGCAGCGCCGCTGGCCGATGCGGCGCTGACCCCGTACCACGCCATCAAGCAGTCGCTGCCGCAGCTGGCCGGCGGCGGCAAATATGCGCTGGTGATCGGACTCGGCGGGCTGGGGCAGATCGCCGTCCAGATCCTGAAGGCGCTGACCGGTGCCACGGTGATTGCCACGGACATGAAGGAAGACGCGATGCGCAAGGCCGAAGAGGCCGGCGCGGTGACCGTGCCCGGCGGCGAGGGGCAGGCGGAAAGGATCCGTGAGATCACCGGCGGCCGCGGCGTGGATGCCGCCTTCGACTTTGTGGGCGTCGGCCCGACCGTCAAGACGGCCGCCGCCTCGATGGCCCGGCTGTCCCGGTTGACCGTTGTGGGGATCGCCGGCGGCACCCTTGAATGGAGCTTCTTCACCAACCCGTACGAGTCGGTTGTGACCAACACCTACTGGGGAACCATCGAGGACCTGCACGAAGTGGTGGACATGTACAAGGCGGGCCAGATTGTGCCGGAGGTCCAGCGCTTCGGCATGGAGGAGGCGCTGGAGGCCTACCGCAAGCTGCAGGCGGGCGAAATTTCCGGCCGGGCCGTGGTGGTCCCGCACGGCAGCTAGCCAAAGACCTGGCACGACGGCGGTGGGTCGTGGCTGCGGCGGGCGGCCTACCGCGGCGGTTAAGCGGCCTCGACTACGCTTGCCCCGTGACTGAGTCCCGGCGCGCGGCGCCCACTTCCCGCCGTCCGGCTAGCTCCCGACGGCGCGCGGCGCTGGTCCTTGCCGTGGCTTCTTCGGCGGTGTGGTTGCTGACCAGCGGGGTCTTTGCCCTGTTGGCGGCCAGCGGGCGACCGTTGACGATGAGCGTGGTCGGTCTGGTCTTTCCGGCCACCTTGCCGGCCTGGCTGGCATCATCGGTGGCGCCTTGGCCGTTGGCGGCGGTGCTGGTCGCCGCCCTCGCGGTCGGCGGCGCGACCTTCGCCCTGGCGCCGCTCGCCACCGCCGCTGCCGACGGCGCTACCACGGCGGCCACAAGATTGCGCCGCGGCACATTGACGCTGGCGCTGTGGTTCATTGTGATTCTCGCTGCGGCAGCGACCGGCGGGCTGGTTGCCCTCGGCGGGATCGCCGCGGACTGGCCGCCTGCCCGATTGCTGCAACTGGCCAGCCCGGTGGTGCCGGCGGTATCGACGGCAGCATATTGGGGTTTGGCCTGGGGATGGCTGCCGGCCGTCCTGGCGGCCCGCCCGCTGCTGCGTCAAGCCGCCTCCTCAGACCTGGTCGACTCCGCTACCCGGAGCGAACCGGGGTTTCCGAGCTGGCTCCGGCCGGTCCCGGCTGTGTTGTTCGCGGTGCTGTTGATCGCCGCCTTTCCGCTGGCGCAGAACGCGAATCAGGCTGCAGCGCCGGCGCCGCCGGCTGCCGAACCGCTGCCCGAGCCTGTGATCTACGGTTCGCCGCTGGTCTCGGCAGCCGTTGAATCCGGGGCACCGGAATCACCCACCCCCGAAGGCGAGCCGTGGTGCACGGGCGGGGACACCGCCGTCGTTCTGGGAGGGGGCGATGCCGCAACGGGACACCGCGCGCAGGAACTGCGGATCAGCAACACCGGCGAAGCGGCCTGCCTGCTGGCGCGCTACCCGGACATTGCATTCGACGACGAGGGCGGGTCCGCGATGAGTGTGCTGGTTTTCCGAGGCGGTACCTTCATGACGGACGACCCCGGGTTGGAGCCGGTCATGTTGCAGCCCGGAGCCTCCGCGCGGGCAGTGCTGGGCTGGAATGCGATGGCCACGGCAGGCGACACCCCGGCCGGTGCCGTGCTGGTGGCGCCGTATGCGGGCACCGACCGGGAGAAACTGCCGGTGGCGCTGGATATTGTCAACGGCGGTGCCGTGGCCGTTACCGCCTGGCAGGCCGTCGACGGATAAACGGCCGAGGAACACCGGGTTCGCGGTTCTATGCCGACGCTGGCGAAACGGAGCTGGCCCCGGTGTAGCCGCTCGGGTGGAGGTTCCCCCTACACCCCGGGTATTCAGCGTCTGGTCACGTACCTCGTCAGGAGCACGCCGCCGGGAAACTTCCGGGTCTCCACCAGATCCAGGTTCACCCAGTCGTCCAGGGCTGTGAAGAACGGCGTGCCGCCGCCCACCAGGACGGGGTGGGTGGCCAGCGCGTACTCGTCGATCAGCCCGGCCCGCATGGCCGCCGCAGCGAGGGTGGCGCCGCCGACGTCCATGGGGCCGCCATTCTCGGTCTTGAGCCGGGTGATCTCGGTGACAGCATCGCCGCTGACCAGGCGGGTGTTCCAGTCGACTGCGCTGGTCGTCGAGGAGAACACCACCTTCGGCATGTCGCGCCAGCGGCGGGCGAACTCGATCTGCCCCGGTGTGGCGCCGGGCTGCTGGTCGGCGGTCGGCCAATCGGAGCTCATCGTCTCCCAGAGCTTGCGCCCGTACAGTGCAAGGCCTGTGGCCGCCACTCGGTCGGACCACCACTGGAACAGCTCGTCGCTCGGCACGCTCCAGCCGAGGTCGCCGCCGGGCGCCGTGATGTAGCCGTCCAGGCTCAGGTTCATGGCGAAGGTCAGTTTCCGCATGGTTTCAGCTTCCTGTGAGTCGGCATTCGGCGAACAGATGTTCAGGCGGTCCTTCGCAGTTTGGATGGGCGGCACGTGGGATATGCACGACGTCAGTGTGAGCGTGCGTGCAACCCGTAGGCAAGAGTCGCCGTGCCGTGATGCGTCTGCCCGTAGGAGGAGTGGCAGGGCGGTCATCCGACGATGGCCAGCACGATGGCCGCGACCCCGAACGGGATGTCAAGCACAAAGCAGAACTCGGCCAGCGACCGCGGGACCACCGTGTTGCGCCGCCAGTGCACGTAGTCCCAAGCGGCGTGGCTGGCCAATGCGACACCGGCTAGAACGAGACCAAGACGTGGGGCGACCAGGACGGCGACGACGGCCACGCAGCTGAAGCCGAGCATCGCCAGCCCCTGGGCGGTGAGGGGACGGATTTGGGCCCGGCGCAGCACGCCGACCACGACCAGCACGGCCGCGAAGCCCGCCAACCCCACCCACCAGGAGATGCCGGCAATCTCGCTGACGGTGACCACGATCGACGCGACGGGGATCGCGGCCCAGCCGATCCATGGTCGCCCCAGCGCGGCTGCGGCCAGGTAGCAGCTAGCCGCCGCCGCCACCGTGATGGCCACCGCCCCGACGGCCACCCCGGTGACGATCTGAAACATGGCAGCGGCCAATCCCAACGCTAAGGGCCAGTACGCCAGTATCGGCCGCCCAACACGGGCACCATCAGCGGCCTCGGTTGCTGATCGATTCGTCGACGTCATGACGCAACCCTCGATTTCTCGGTAACGCGAAGATCCTCGCGGTAGTGACTATACGCTGGGCGTGGAAATTAATGCAAGGAAATTCGCGTTATGATTCGGGCATGGATCACGGACGAACCATGCAGCGACCAGGAGGGCGGTCGGCACGTGTGCGCTCTGCCGTCCACACGGCAGTGCTAGAGCTGTTGGAAGCGCGCTCGTGGGAGGAGCTGAGCGTCCCGCTGGTGGCCGAGGTGTCAGGGGTGCACCAAGCCACGATTTATCGAAGGTGGGGGACGATGTCAGCCCTACTGAATGACGTGGTCAACGAGTGGTCGGCCTCGACCGCGTCGCTTCCCCGCACCGGTTCTTTGCGCGACGACCTCCACATTTACGCCGCGGCGGTCGCGAAGTCGCTGAGGGATGGGAACGTTCCGCTGATCCTCCGGGCCGTGGTCTTGGAGATCCATCCGGGAGAACGGCGCAAGGCTTCGCCGGCCTTCGTCGAACGCGAGCGTCAGCTGCAATTGATGCTCGACCAGTCGGAGGAGCGCGGCGAAGCGGTGCCAACGCTAACGGAACTTCTGGAGCTGGTCGTGGCGCCCTTGTACTTCTATGCCCTATTCACCGAACCGAGGACCGAGGCGGAGGCGGCACGTCTCGTCGACCGGCTACTCGATATCGTCGCCCACCGTGGCCCCGACGCCACGGCGGCGAGCTCATAAGCGCCGCTGTACCTGTGACAGCCAGACCTCCAGGTCCGTGGGGCGGTGGAACACTACAACGGGCGGCATGGCCGGATCTGTCTGCATGATCTTTATGTGCCGCCGCTTGCGCGGAAACGACTGAAAATGCCATCGAACGATTGAATCCTTGGTGAAGAGCTGGCTCAGTGATTCGGTATTTCCGTTGCAGACACTCTGGCCTGTTAGAGCCCTCAGGACTGACCGACGCACTACTCGCGCCAAGGACAGCCAGCGGGGGTAGTCCAGGGCAACAACCAACTCCGCACGGGACAGGACGATGTCCCGCCACGCTCCATAGGCGGTGTCGAGGATCCAAAGGTCCCCAGAAGCGATTTTTCCGGCAATCTCCCGTTGTTCCTCGACGCTGCGCTGCTTCCATCCGGGTAGCCATCCGATGTCATCGTCAGCTGAAAACTCCGGTAAGCCTGACCGCGCAGAGTATTCACGGGCAGCGGAGGACTTACCGCTGCCCGTAACGCCGAAGAAGAGAATTCTGGAAGGGGCTGCCGCCGATCTCGTAGAGGACACAGCGACCAAGATGCCATACATGCACGGGGTGAGGACACTGTTCATTAGCGTCTCCGGCTTCTCTGAGCCCAAAGTGTCTGACGCGGCCTTCGGCCCAGACAGGGCCGCCCGGATACCGAACGTCGCGCGACGGAACCAGCTGAACGGAATCAGCGGGGCAGCCGCGGTGTTGAGCCGGATGTGAAGCGTCTAGGATTTCTCTCGTTCGGCCATTGGAGCCCGGCTGTCGGCTCGCCCGTCCCCACCGCTGCGGAGGGCCTGCTGCAGAGCATCGACCTGGCCGTGGCCGCGGAGGAGGCCGGCGTGGACGGCGCGTACTTTCGCGTGCACCATTTTGCCCGCCAGCAGTCCTCGCCCTTTCCGCTGCTGGCCGCCATCGCCGCGCGGACCAGCCGGATTGAGATCGGCACCGGCGTGATCGACATGCGTTATGAAAATCCGCTGTACATGGCCGAAGAAGCCGCTGCCACGGACCTGATCAGCGGCGGCCGCCTGCAGTTGGGCATCAGCCGGGGGTCGCCCGAGCCGGCGCTGAACGGCCCTGCTGCCTTCGGGTACCGGCCGGCCGAGGGCGAGACCGACGCGGACATGGCCCGCCGCCACACCACGGTGTTCCGCCGCGCCATCACCGGAGCGGGAATGGTTCCGGCGGACCCCAACCATATGCAGGGCGGTCATACCGGCATGCTCCCGGTGGAGCCGGTCTCACCGGGGCTGCCCGAGCGGATTTGGTGGGGCGCCGGGTCCCGGGCCACCGCGGTCTGGACCGCCGAGCAGGGGATGAACCTGATGAGCTCCACGCTGCTGATCGAAGACACCGGTGTGCCGTTCGACCAGCTCCAAGGCGAACAGATCCACCTGTTCCACGAAGCCTGGCAGCAGACCGGCCATGCCCGTTCCCCGCGCGTGTCCGTGAGCCGCAGCGTGATGCCGATTGTGGACGACGAGGACCGCCGCTACTTCGGGCTGCGCGGACAGACCGACCAGCATGACCAGGTCGGCGTGCTGGATGGCACCCGCGCACGGTTCGGTAAGAGCTACATCGGCGAGCCGGACAAGATCGCCGCAGCGCTGGCCGCGGACCAGGCAGTGCAGGCCGCGGACACGGTGTTGCTGACCGTGCCGAACTACCTGGGCGTGGACTACAACGCCAAGCTGCTGGGCAACATCGTCCAACACGTGGCGCCGGCCGCCGGCTGGCGCTGACCTTGATCAAGCGGACGGATCTGGCCCCTTACAGCGGGTGTGTGGGCCAGATCCGTACAGTCATTGCCCAGATGCGCACGCTGGAGCAGGGTCGAGCTACAGCAGCACGTCGTTCAGGTCGTAGGTGACCGGCTCATCCAGCTGCCCGTAGGTGCACGATTCCGGATCGCGGTCCGGCCGCCAGCGGACAAACTGCGTGGTGTGCCGGAAGCGCTCGCCCTCCATGTGGTCGTACTTGACCTCCAGCACCCGCTCCGGCCGCAGCGGCACGAAGGACAGGTCCTTGCCTCCGCTCCACCGGCTGCCCTCGGACGTGAGCGGCGTGCGCTGGCCGGCCTCGTGCTGCTCCCGGTTCCAGGGATGGTCGTTTGAATCGGCGATCAGCGGCTGCAGCTCCTCGAAGAGCTCCTCGCGCCGCTTCATGCTGAATGCCCCGGCCACGCCCACATGGACCAGCGTTCCGCCGTCGTTGTAGATGCCCAGCAAGAGCGACCCCACCCGGCCCGGGCCGCTCTTGTGCACCCGGTAGCCGGCGAGCACGCAATCGGCGGTGCGCTCGTGCTTGATCTTGAACATGGTCCGCTTGTCCGGCTGGTATGTGCCGTCCAGCGGCTTGGCCACCACGCCGTCCAGCCCGGCACCCTCGAATTCGTGGAACCACTTCTCCGCCAGCGCCGGATCGTCAGTGGTCCGGGTCAGATGGATGGGATTGACGACGGCGGAGAGCGCCTTCTCCAACGCGGCACGCCTTTCCTCGAACGGACGGGAGGTCAGGTCTTCGTCGCCGAGTGCCAACAGATCGAACGCCACGAACCGGGCCGGCGTCTGCACCGAGAGCAGCTTGACCCGGCTGGCCGCCGGGTGGATGCGCTGCTGCAGCATCTCGAAGTCCAGCCGGTCGCCGCCCTCGCCCACCAGGATGATCTCCCCGTCCACCACGCAGCGTTCCGGCAGCTGCTCTCGGAAGGCCTCCACCAGTTCCGGGAAATAGCGGGTCATCGGCTTCTCGTTCCGGCTGCCGATCTCCACGGCATCGCCGTCGCGGAAGATGATCGAGCGGAAGCCGTCCCACTTCGGCTCGTACTTCATTCCGCTGTCGGGGATCTTGGCAACGCCCTTGGCCAGCATGGGCGGTACGGGCGGCATCAGCGGCAGGTCCATGCGCCCATTCTCGGTGTTGGTCAAGCCGGTGTCCATGCCCTAGGGGACGTGGATGGGGTTGACGGCCCGCGTGGGAATCCCGGTGGCATCGTGGCACCTATGCCTGCGGCGCCTGTCAGTGGATGCTAGGCCCGGCGATAAATGTCCGCCACCGGACAATGAAACGGGTCAGAAGCGGCTATTCCGACAGCGCCCAGATAACGGACAATGGCCGCGTATGACGCCAGCAGACTGGTCTCCGTGTACGGAATGGAATGTTCGCGACAGTATTGGCGAACCATCGGCGCCGCCTTGCTCAGGCAAGGACGGGGCATATCAGGGACAGGTGGTGCTCGGTCTGGCGGTTCAGGCCGCCCATCAGCACGTCCATGATCCGGCCGCCGCGGATATTACGGGAGGCTGTCACCTGGCGGGTGACGAAGTCAGGCCGGCTGGATTTGGGATAGATCGGCATGCCCTTGTGGTTCGGCGCAAACGACGCGCCCATGTAGAAGCCAAAAACCGCCATCTGAACGCCAATGAACGCGAATGCCTGCCCTAACGGGAGCAACGAGAAGACAACCGCGAGCAGCAACGCGGCGCGGCCAGCTAGGATGCTCAGCTCCAGCCAGCGGTGCTCAACTTTGTCCTGCCGGATCAGGTACTTGAAGGAATCGGCATAGAGGCTGAAGCCTAGGAACGGCAGCAGCGGAAACAACAGGAGGCCTTGGAGCCGCGTGAGGCGGGCCTTGACCCCGTGGCGCCCGGCCGCAGCGTCCGGATGGAACGCGATGGAGCCAGTCTTGATGTCCGGGTCCTTGTCCACGGTGTTGGGAAATCCATGGTGTCTGGTGTGCTTGCGCATCCATATGGCGTAGCTGATGCCCACCAGGCTGGTGCCGACCAGCCGGGCCGCCCATTCATTGACCCGCTTGGACTTGAACACCTGACGATGCGCTGCCTCGTGGGAAAGGAACGCGAACTGGGTGAATAGCGCCCCCATCGCAGACGCAATCAGCAACTGGTACCAGCTGTCACCGAGCAGGGAGAAGCCAGTCCAGGCCGCGGCATGCAGGGCCAGCAAGACCGTGAAGAGGGTGATGTAGTACCAGCGGCAGCGATTCTGCAGTCCTGCTCGCCTGATCTTTTCCGCTAAAGCGAGATAGCCGGCGGCAATATATGGACATAGTGACGACGGCGGTGCCGGCAGGCAGTTGCGCCGATGGCCTGAGAAGTGTTGTTCGGAACGAAAGATCAGCAGATGGGGATGTCGGAAGAGACGCTCCGCTCAGCGGCGGGACCGCGGGCGCGGCGCGCTGGGCAGATATTCCATCGAATCGAGCGAGGAGCTCACCAGCGTCCGGTAGCGGCCGCCGGGAGGCGCGGCGGGGTCATGAGGGGGAGCGTACGCGGCATGGAGATCCTTGCTGATGGCCTGTGCCGCGGCTTGGAGCAGCCGCACGAACCCGGTGACAGGCGCGTCATCGTTCGGCACCACCACGCTGACTGCAGCGACCACCACGTCGTTGACCCCGCGGATGGGAACAGCGATTCCGCGCGCCTCAGGATGGATGTAGCCCCTTCCGCAGGCGTAGCCGTCGCGGCGGATCTGCTGCAGCAAGCCGCGCAGGTCTTCCGGGCTCTGGACAGTCTGATCCGTGTACCGGAACAAGTCGCCGGCCAAGAGCTCGTCTTGGAATCCGTTGTCGGAGTGGGCCAGCAACACCAGGCCGCTGCTGGAGGCATGCAACGGCAGCCGGCCGCCTACCAGGGTCACGTTCACCACTGCGTCCCGCGCGGATAAGCGCTCCAGAAAGAGCACCTCGTGCCCTTCCAAAATCCCCAGCTGGGTATGCTGGCGCACCCGAGACTGGACCTCCTGCAGGTACGGTTTGGCGATCTCACGCAGCCCCAGTGCCCCCGGTGTCCGGCACGCGATTTCCCACAGCCGCACGCCCAAGCGGTAGGTCTTGTCCGGCTGGCGTTCCAGCAGGCCGAACTGTTCCATCTCGGCGACCAGCCGGTGGGTGGTCGCCAGTGCCAGCCCGCTCCGAACAGACAACTGCGACACGGTGAGGAACACTGCGTCGACGTCGAACGCGGCAAGGATCTGCATGATCCGGCTCAAAGCAGAGCGTCCGGCTGACGACTTTGCCACAAATTTTTCCTTTCATCGGAAAGCACCCTGTTGGGTAATTGTGGCACAGCTCATAGTTCTGTCAGGCCTGCACACGGGCCTGGCTCAATAGACGAAGGGCGATTAGGCCCGCTGGGGAAGGATAAAGATGCTTCAACGGAGAGACATCACCAAAGCGACATTCTTCGCATTGATGACTACGGCTGCACTCGCTTTGAGTGCCTGCGGGGGCGGGGCCTCAAGCGGTCAAGCCGCGGCCGGTTCCGAATCAATTCGCGTGGGCTACTTCCCACTTGCCCACACTTCTACCGTTGTCAACGCCGATGAGACAGGTATCTTTTCTGACAACGGTTTGGATGTTGAGCTCGTAACGACGCAAGGCGGCGCTTCGGCTATTCCGGCCCTGATCTCCGGTTCTGTGGACCTTACCTACGCGAACTACACCTCGGCGTTACTGGCCGCGGAGCAGGGCTTGCCGATCAGGTTGGTGGCTGGGAACGACGTCGGCAAAGGTGATCATGGGATATTCGTCGCTGCGGATTCTGACATCGCAAAGATCTCCGATCTCAAGGGAAAGACTTTTGCTGTAAACAACTTGCAGAATATTGGCACAGTGGCCATCAACGCCTTGCTGGAGGACGCCGGACTGGAGACATCGGATGTCGACCTTGTGGAGATGCCGTACCCGGATATGCAGGCCGCGCTTGAACGCGGCGCGGTGGATGCCATTTGGCAGGTAGAGCCGTTCCAGGCCAGTGCCAAAGAAGCTGGCCTGGTCAAGATTGGAAACCTGTTTTCGGGTCCGGTTGAGGACATGCCGGTAGCTGGCTGGATTACCACGGAGGCTTTTGCGAAGGAAAACCCGGAAGCTGTCGCCGCTTTCCAAGAATCCATCGTGGCGTCGGCTGAGGACCTTCAGGACAACCGAGAGCGGCTTGTCGAGCTAGTGCCAACCTTTACCAAAGTGACGGCAGCCGTGGTCGAGGCCGCGGAAATGCCCCGCTTCCAAGGCGAGCTGGATGTGGCGCAATTGCAAAAAACCGCCGACTTGATGCTCAAGTACAAAATCACCGGTAGCGAGTTGGACGTCCAGTCGCTCGTCGCCGAGTAGGAGAATCCCATGACCACCGAAACTGTCACCTCCAACGCGCCGGTGCTGGACCTTGATCCGTTCAGCGACGACTTCCTCACCGATCCGTACGACGCGCATGAGCAGATGCGCGAAGCCGGTCCGGTCTTTTGGCTGGAGCGTTACGGGGTCTATGGTGTGGCCCGCCACGATGAAGTGGCCCGGGTGCTGACCGATCACGGAACCTTCGTCTCCTCGCGCGGCGTGGGCATTTCCGACTTCGTCAAGGAAAAGCCGTGGCGGCCGCCGAGCTTGTTGCTGGAGGCAGACCCCCCGCAGCACACGAAGGCGAGGCAAGTGGTCACCAAGATCCTGACGGTGAAGCTGCTGCGCTCGCTGAAGGACGGTTTCCAAGCCCACGCGGATGAGCTAGTGGCCCGGGTTGCCGCACAAGACGGCGTCGTTGATGGCGTCCATGACCTTGCCGAACCCTATCCGCTCGCCGTGTTCCCGGATTTCATCGGCCTGTCCAAGGACGGCCGCGAGAACCTGCTGCCCTACGGCTCGATGGTCTTCAACACCTTCGGTCCGCGCAACGGCCACTTCGAACGCGCTCTCGAGCGTGGAGCCGCAGCGCAAGGCTGGATCATGGAACAGTGCCGGCCCGGTTCCCCGGCGTCGGACGGGCTGGGCGCCAAGATCCACGCCGCTGCGGCCGAGGCCGGGTTCAACGAGGAGGACCAAGCTAAGCTGCTCCGCTCATTCCTCTCCGCGGGAGTGGACACCACAGTGCACGGCATTGGCAACGCGTTGCAGTGCCTGGCGGAGAACCCGGAGCAGTTCGCGGCACTGCGGGAAGACCACTCGCTGGCCCGGGCTGCCTTCGAGGAAACCGTGCGCTACTCCTCACCTGTGCAGACCTTCTTCCGGACCACCAACAAGGACGCCGAAGTCTCCGGCATCGCGCTGCCGGAAGGATCCAAGGTCTTGATGTTCCTGGCCGCTGCCAACCGGGATCCGCGCCAGTGGGAGAACCCATCCGCGTTCGATATACGGCGCAAGGCCGCCGGGCACGTGGGCTTCGGCTTCGGCATCCATGCCTGCCTGGGCCAGATGCTGGCCCGGCTGGAAGGTGAGTGTTTCCTGACGGCTCTGGCCCGGCACGTGTCCCGGCTCGAACTGGCCGGCGAGCCCCAACAGCAGCTGAACAACACCCTGCGCGGCCTGGACAGCCTCCCGCTGCGCCTGACCGCCGCCTGAGCCCCACCGGAGGATTGAACCATGCCTAAAGTAACCTTCATCCAGCCCGACGGCATGCAAAACGTGCTGGACGCCGAGGCCGGCACCAGCGTGATGCGTACGGCTGTTTCCAACGGGCTCCACGGAATCGTGGCCGAGTGCGGCGGATCGGCCATGTGCGCTACCTGCCACGTCTACGTGGAAGATGGCTACCTGGACGGGCTCCCGGAGATGAGCGAGGTGGAGGACGAGATGCTGGACTGCACCGCCTCCGAACGCTGCGCCAACAGCCGGCTCTCCTGCCAGCTGCCCGTGGTGTCCGACCTCGCGGTCCGGCTCCCGGACGCGCAGGTCTGACCATGGCGATGGATGCAGGCACCCTGATAATCGGCGCGTGCCAGACAGGAGTGCAGCTGGCAGCGAGCCTGCGCGAGTTGGGCGACACCTCGCCCATCACTTTGGTGGGGGAGGAGCCCCACGCCCCGTACCAGCGCCCGCCGCTGTCCAAAGAACTGCACCGCGGAACCATTGATGTCGCTGCGCTGTCCCTCCGCACCGCGGGCTGGTACCAGGGCCAGGACATCTCACTGATCACCGGTGAGCGGATTGCCCACCTCGAACGGAACAACGACGGCGGCGTCGCGACCTCCGCAGGCGGGCGCACCTTCCGTTTCTCCCGGCTCGCCTTGGCCACCGGCGCCGCCGTGCGACGGCTGCCGCTGGAGGGCGCGGAGCTGGACGGCGTGCACTATCTGCGCGATGCCTCTGACGCCGTGCGGTTGGCTGCGGATCTGGCGACCGCCAGGGATGTGGTGGTGATCGGCGGTGGCTTCATCGGCTTGGAAGTAGCCGCCGGTGCCCGCGCCGCCGGAAAGCGCGTCACGGTCCTGGAGGCTGCGCCACGGCTGGTGGGCCGGGCCGTGGCGGAGGAGACCAGCGAGTACTTCCGTGCTGCGCATCAGCGCCGCGGCGCGAACGTGGTGCTGGATGCGCGGATCAGCCGGTTGGCCGGCGCCGACGGGCGGGTGGCTGGCGTCGAACTGGCCGATGGGACCCAGGTGAGCGCCGACGTCGTGCTTATTGGTGTTGGCGTGGTTCCGCGCACGGAACTGGCCGAGCAGCTGGGACTGGCCGTGGAGAACGGAATCGTGGTGGATGAGTTCGGGTTGTGCTCGGACGGAATGACCGTGGCGGCTGGCGACTGCGCCAGCCTGCCCAACCCGTATGCCCGGGGCAACGGCGGCCGGGTGCGGATGGAATCCGTTCCGCACGCCATGGAACATTCGAAAGTCGCTGCGGCCACACTCCAGGGCCGCCGCGAGCCGTATCGGATGTTTCCGTGGTTCTGGTCGGACCAAGCGGACATCAAGCTGCAGATCGCAGGCCTCTCCGCCGGTTTCGATGAGACAGTGCTGCGCGGCGACCCTGAGGCGGACAAGTTCTCGCTGCTGTACTACCGGGAGGGCAGGATCATCGCCGCCGATTGCGTTAACTCTGCAGCCGACTTCATGGCCGTGCGGAATGCCTTGGCCCATGGGCTGGACATACCCGCCTCGGCGGCCTCGGATCCGGGTGCAAGGTTGAAGCACTTGGTCGTGGAGCCTGCGCTCAGTTGAGCGAACGTTCCACCACACTGGCTCTATCTATTAATACGCCTCATTCCGTACGCGGCAGGGCTGATATCAGTTTGGCTTCACACTGGTCCAAGTCGCTTCACCCCGTAAAACGCCCTATGTCAAGACCTTGCTGCGCAGGTCAATAAGGAGCCACAGTTTTCGTGAACCTCACATGCCTTTCCGCTCTTCCGTACTTCCCATCCGCCTGCGGGCCGCAACGCAAAGCGACTATGACCTTGGTCGATTCTGGTGGAACGCTATGAAGCAATTGGAGAAGCCTTATCAGGACACAGACAATGCAGCCCCAGTAGCTGCTGTCATGAGCGCTCCGGCGGTGACAACGGACAGCCAGGGCGCCGCGGCCAGTCGTTCGCGTAAACGCCCGGCGAGGAAGCGGCCCACCAAGCAGCTGC
>NZ_JBFBGZ010000014.1:0-76718 GCF_040684925.1 Arthrobacter sp. NPDC089319
GAAGACCTCTTAGATTCAGTTGGCAGTTGTGGTAAACCACCAACCTTAGAGGTCTTCACCCTTTCACCGTGTAACCAACGTCCTGTCGCAGTACACCTAGCCGGCGAAGACCAACCGGATGATCAGCAGGACGGCCCCGCCGGCCGAGGCGATCAGGGCAACCAAGCGCAGCCGCCGCGCATCCAGGTAACGGTTGAGCCAGCGCGACAACACGAAACCAACCAGCACCACCGGCGCCAGCCAGAGGAAGGCCGAGACGGTCCCGCTGGTGACGGCGCCGGCTGCCGCCAGCAGGCTCACCGAAACGACGGAACCGACCAGGAAAAACGCGCTCATGGTGCCGCGCAGACGCGCGGGCGGTTGACCTTGCCAGACAATGGCCATCGGAGCGCCGCCGATCGCCGTCGCGGTTCCCATCACCCCGGAGAGACCGCCGGCAGCCACCAGATTGGTCCGGTTCGGGACCGGCCGCCAGCCTAGGAACGCCGAGCCGACTCCGACCAGGACACAGCCGGCCACCAGCCAGGAGAGCGCCGAGGTAGACATCGCCACGGCCAGCCACGCGCCCAGGACGCTGCCCGGGATCCGTCCGGCCAGCGCCCAGCCGGCGCCCTTGAGGTCCAGATGGGCGCGTTCGCGGACGGTCACCAACAGGGTGACCAGGCAGGCCAGCATCACCACCAGCGCCGGCAGAAGTTCCGGCGCCACCAAGGCAATCACCGGGGCAGCCACCAGTCCGGCACCGAACCCGATGGATCCTTGCAGGGCGGTGGCGGCGCAGACCGCCACCGCCAGAATCAGATAATCGGCGGGGTTCACTCCCCAACCGTGGCCGACTGGAGGCCGGCTTCGGCGGCGACGGTCAGCGGGAAGTGGCATTCGGCGGCGTGGGCCGGTGCTGCTGCCCGGCGTACCTGCGGAACGCCAAGCTGGACCAGGCCGTTTTGTTCAGCTGTCTGCGCGGGCGGTGCCTGCCGCGCACAGATGTCCTGCGCTTTCCAGCAGCGGGTGCGGAAGCGGCAGCCCGACGGCGGGTCCAGTGGAGAAGGCAGTTCGCCGCGCAGCACGATCCGTTCGGCGGGGCGCTCGGCCGGGTCCAACTTCGGCGACGCGGACATGAGCGCTGCGGTGTAGGGGTGCAGCGGACGTTCGAAGACGTCCTCGGTGGTGCCGGTTTCGATGATCCGGCCCAGGTACATCACGGCCACGCGGTCGGTGACGTGGCGGACCACTGACAGATCGTGCGAGATAAAGATGTAGCTGACGCCCAGTTTCTCCTGCAGTTCGTTGAGCAGATTGAGCACCTGGGCCTGCACGGAGAGGTCCAGGGCGGAGACCGGCTCGTCCAGGATGATCAGTTCCGGGTTCAGCGCCAGGGCCCTGGCGATGCCGATGCGCTGGCGCTGCCCGCCGGAGAATTCCTGCGGCGATTTCTTTGCGTCCGAGGCGCGCAGACCCACCAGCTCCAGCAGTTCGTGCAGCCGGGCTTCGCGTTCGCGTCCGCTGCGGAAGAGTCCGCGGTGGGTGGCCCAGGGTTCGGCGATGATTTCGCCGGCAGTCATCCGGGCGTTCAGCGAAGCGAACGGGTCCTGGAACACCATCTGTACGCGGCGGCGCCAGGCCATGAGTTCCTTACCGCGCAGGCTGAAGGGATCCTTGCCTTCGAAGGTCACGGTGCCGGAGTCTGGCTTTTCCAGCAGCATCAGGGTGCGGGCGAGGGTGGATTTTCCGCAGCCGGACTCACCCACCAGGCCCAGGGTTTCCCCGCGTCCTACCGAGAGGTTAATGCCGTCAAGGGCGCGCAACTGGTTGCTGCCGGAGCCGCTGCGGGCCACGTGAAAGGTCTTGGTGACGTCGCGGACCTCGAGGGCCGCGGTCCCGGCCTCCTGCACACGGTCGAACTGTGCGGTCATGACTGGGTCTCCTGGAGGGATGTCTCGGCTTCGAGAAGGTCGGAAAAGTGGCAGGCTGCGTAGCGACCGGGGGCGGTCTCGCGCAGGGACGGCCGTTCGGCGCGGCAGAGTTCCTGCGCCAGCGGGCAGCGGTCTTGGTAGACGCAGCCGGAGGGGATGTTCATCAGTTCAGGCGGGCTGCCCGGGATCGAGGCCAACGTCGCCCCGCGTTCGGCCTGGGCCGGGACGGACTCCAGCAGGCCTTTGGTATAGGGGTGACGGGGGTTGCCGAATACCTCGGCCACGGGTCCGGATTCGGCCACCGTGCCGGCATACATCACGCAGACCGTGTCGGCTTCTTCTGCGACGACGGCGAGGTCGTGCGTGATCAGCACCACCGCCATGTCTTCCTCTTCGCGCAGCCGGCGCAACAGGTCCATGATCTGGGCCTGAACGGTCACGTCCAGAGCGGTGGTCGGCTCGTCCGCGATCAGCAGGCGCGGGCCCAGGGCCACCGCCATGGCAATCAGGATGCGCTGCCGCATGCCGCCGGAGAACTGGTGCGGGAAGGCATCCACCCGGGACTCCGGATGGGGGATGCCCACCCGGTCCATCAGCGCGACGGCTTCCTTGCGGGCGTCGGCGGCGGAGAGGCCCCGGTGGATCCGGAAGGCCTCGCCGATCTGCACACCCACCGGGTAGACCGGGTTCAGCGCGGTCAAGGCGTCCTGGAACACGATGCCCAGTTCCGCACCGGCGATCTTGCGCCGCTGCTTGGCGCCCATGCCGGCCAGTTCCTTGCCTTCGAGCTCCATCGAGCCGCCGGCCACGTGCGCCACCGGATCCAGCAGCCCGGCAATGGCCTTGGCCGTCATCGACTTGCCGCAGCCGGACTCGCCCAGCAGCGCCAGGGTCTGGCCGGCCCGCGCCTCGAACCCGGCCTGGCTGACGGCCCGCACCGTGCCCAGCGGAGTGCGGATATCGACGTTGAGTCCGTCGACCCGCAGGACTACCGGATGGGCGTCGTCGGAACGCATGGCATCAGTGGTTGCCGTCATGGTCACTTGGACTCCTTGGCAGAAATACGGGTAATGAACTTCTTGCGGCCCGGCAGCGTCAGCCGCCAGCGCTGACTCGGATCGGTGGCGATGCGCAACCAGGCGGCCAGCATGTTCGCGGCGATGGCAGTAATCACGATGGCAACGCCCGGGAAGATGGACAGCCACCAGGCGGTCTGCAGGTACTGCCGTCCCTGGGCCACCAGCAGGCCCCAGCTGATGTCCGGCGGCTGGATGCCGATGCCCAGGAAGGACAGCGAGGACTCGGCCAGCATCACGTAGCAGAACTCCAGCGTGGCCAGCGTCAGCAGGGTCGGCGCGACTACCGGAATCACGTGCCGCCGGATGATGGCGTTCGGGGTGGAGCCAAAGGTGCGTGCGGCGTCTACGAACGTGCGGCTTTGCAGCTCGGCGGACTCGGCCCGGGCGGTTCTGAGGTAGATCGGGATGCGGGTCAGCGCCAGGATCAGCACAATGTTGGCGATCGAGGGGCTGAAGACGTACAGCACGACGACGGCCAGCAGCAGCGAGGGGAAGCTCATGATCACATCGGCCACCCGCATGGAAACGTTTTCCCGCCAGCCGCGGTGATAGCCGGCCCACACACCCCAGAGTGAACCGATCAGCAGCGCCGCCGCCACCGCCGGAATGGCTACCAGCAAGGTGGTCCGGGTTGCCACGACCAGGCGGGCCAACACGGAGCGGCCCAGTGAATCGGAGCCCAGAAAATACTCCCAGCCATTGGCCGGGTCGAACGGGGGCTTGTTGGCGAACATCAGGTTCTGTTTCGTGGCCAGCTCGCCCATTAACAGGGGGCCGAACACCGCGGTGGCGAGCACGATCAGCAGGATCGCGGCTCCCGTGCTGGCGAACTTGTCGCGGAGCAGCATACGCAGCATGCTGGGGTTGTTGGATTTGGCGGATGCCTTGCCCTTGGCCTGCCGCCGGTCTCCGGCGCCGGGCACGGCTTCTGTGCGCGTGGTTTCGCTCATGGTGTCCTCCTAGACCTGGACCGGAGCGGCAGGGGTGGATTCAGCAGGTTCGGCTTCCGCGGGGGCGGCGGGCCTGGCCGGGGCCTTCTTCCGCCGCCGCGCACCGGCGCTGGCCGGGCGGACCCGCGGATCCAGCAGGGCATAGGCCAGGTCAATCAGGATGTTCAGTACGAAGATCGCGATGGCGGTCAGCAGGACGGCTGCCTGCAGGACGGCGAAGTCCCGCTGCAGGATCGAATCGATCATCAGCTTGCCGATGCCGGGCCAGCCGAAGATTGTCTCCACCACCACGGCACCGTTGATCAGGCCGACGGTCAGGTCACCGGCCACCGTCAGGGCCGGTGCCGCCGCGTTGCGGAGCGCGTGCCGGGTGACCACGCGTGTCTGCGAGGCCCCTTTGCTGCGGGCCAACTTGATATACGGCTCAGACAAAGCCGAGACCATCGCGCCGCGCACCACCTGGACCAGCGCACCGAACGGTCGCATCACCAGCGTGGCGATCGGAAGCACCCAAGCCTCCGCACCGGCGACGCCGGAGGTCGGGACCCAGCCCAGGGTGATCGCGAAGACCCAGATGCCCACAATGGCAAGCCAGAAATCGGGAATGGAAGCCGCCGCCATGGAGACGAAGCTGGCAATCCGGTCGGCGATGCCGTTGGGCTTCAGCGCGGCCCAGCTGCCGACCAGCACTGCCAGGACGATGGCGATCACCATGGTGGTGGCCGCCAGTTGAAGGGTGGCCGGGAAAGCCCGCAGCGCCATGGCTGCCGCGGACTCCCCCGTCCTGAGGGAAGTGCCGAAGTCCAGTTGCAGGACGCCGCCGAAGTAGTCCGCCATCTGCGCCAGCAACGGCTGGTCCAGTCCGTTCCGGGCGGCAAAATCCGCGCGCATCTGCTCGGTGGCATTCAGCGGCAGGTACAGACTGGCCGGATTGCCGGTCAGCCTCGCCAGGGCGAAGACTCCGATGACCACGACCACCAGCGGCAAGGCACTGGAAATGATCCGTTTCCGTAGATAGGTCAGCACAGCTTCCCTCTCCTTCTCAAACTCCGGTAGGCGCGAGGACTACTGGGCGGGGGTGATCTCGGCCAAGCGCAGCTCGTCACCGCTGGACGAGTTCGGCTCATAGTTGACCGTCGCGGCCTTGCCGATCATGCCGGTCTGGTGCGCGATGTGGGCGAACTGCACTACGTCCTCGTTCTGGGCCGTGAAGACCTTTTCAAACGCAGCCTGCCGGTCGGGGCCAGTTGCCGCGTCTGCCTCTTTAATCAGCTTGTCCAGCTCGGGAGTGCCAAAGGCGCTCTGCGCGCCGTCGGTCAACATGTACTGGTCCACCGTGAAGGCGGCGTCGCCGGCCTGGTTGCCGTGCTGGGTCATGTGCAGGATCGCGCCGTCGTCCTCGACGAAGGGGCGTACCTGATACTGCAGGTGCTGGCTGGTTTCCATCATTTTCAGCTTGACGTTCAGGCCGGCCTGGGTGAGCTGTTCCTGAATCACCTGGCCCAGTTCCTCGATCTTCGGGAACTGGGCAGTACGGACAATCAGGCTGATCTGGGCGCTGGTATCGACTCCGTCGGCCTTGGCCTCGGCAACCAGGGACTTGGCCTTCTCCGGATCGTATGACCAGCCCTTGAGTGCTGCGTTGTGGCCAACGACTCCTTCCGGCACCAACTGTGCTGCCACCTGGTCGCGGCCGCCGTACAGGCTGGAAACGATGCCTTCCTTATCGATGGCGTAGTTGACCGCCTCGCGCACCCGGATGTCGGTGAACGGAGCCTTGTCGTTGTGCATGCGCAGCGCCACGGTCTCGTTGTTCGGGTACGGCACGCCCAGATCGCCGATGTTGTCCTCGGGGCTCAGGCCCATCGCAATGTCGGCCTCGCCGGAGGTGACCATGGCGGCGCGGACGCTGCCTTCGGAACGCCACTGGTACTCGGCAGCCGCGTAGGCCGGCTTCTCGCCCCAGTAACCGTCATAGGCGGAGACGGTGATCTTCTGGCCGGCCTGCCACTCGTCCAACTGGTAGGGGCCGGTGCCGATCGGTTCGCGGACCTTCTCGGTGTCCGAGGTCTCGCTCGGGACAACTTCCAGGAAGGACAGACGCAGCGGCAGGATCGGGTCAGCAGCAGCAGCGGTCACCTTCAGCGTGGTTTCATCGACCACCTCGACGCCGAGGTCCTCGTCGCCGAAGACGTAGCCCTCCACGTTGCAGCCCAGCTTGGAGTTGACCGCTCGCTCGATGGTGTGGGCGGCGTCCTCTGCGGTGAAGTCACTGCCGTCGTGGAAGGTCACGCCCTCGCGGAGCTTGAACGTCCACACGGTGTCGTCTTCCGAGCTCCACTCGGTGGCGAGCTTGGGCTCGAGTTCACCCGTGGACGGGTTGCGCTCGACGAGAGGTTCGGTGATGGTGGAGCGGTCGACGACGCCGGTGCTCGTCAGGTTCGATTCACAGGGTTCCAGCGTGGGCGGTTCCTGCTGGAGCACCACGCGGAGGGTTTCCGAAGCCGCGCCGGTGGCTCCGCCGGCTGCGTTCTCCGAGTTGGCCACCGAGCAGCCGCTGAGCACCATGGTGCCGCCGACCGCTGCAGTTGCCACGGCCAGACTCAGGCGACGGCGCTTGGTCGTACCAGTCGTTCCAGACGATCTGGTAGGGGATTCAAACGTCATTGTTTCCTCCGAAGGAGCGAAAGATTGGTGCCGGGCTCGTCTACGTATGAAGCCGGCGGTTGGATGGGTATGCAACAGCTTTGTGAGCGCGATCACCGTACGTCAAGGGCAGACTTTTGCGTCGCACCCGTAACTGCTGCGGAAGATGGCCCGCGGAGCGCCGAAATCCGCGGCGCTCCGCGGCGGATTTGAATCCATGCCACAGGGGTATTGATCAATGCAATCTGTGTGTTGGACGTGAATCACTGGGTTTCTTACTGTTCTTGACATGAGTACCCACACAGCGGCGCAGGCCGAGAACCCTACCGTTATCGGCGGCGAGCAGATCCTCCAGGTCGGACCGGTGAATCCCACCGTGGCCGCTGCGCTGGCCGACGAGTTCGGAGCCGTGCGGCTTCCGGATGGCCCCGAGCGCACAGCGTTCCTGCAGCGGCACGCCGCCGGAATCCGGGTAGCGGTCTGCTCCGGCCGGATCGGTGTGGACACTGCACTGATGCGCCAGCTGCCGAATCTCGAGGCGATCGTGAACTTCGGTGTGGGCTACGATGCGACCGACGTCGCGCAGGCGAACGACCGCAACATCCCGATCAGCAACACTCCTGAAGTGCTCACCGACTGCGTGGCCGACACCGCCCTGGCCCTCTATCTGGATGTACTGCGCCAGACCACCGCAGCCGACAGATTCGTCCGCCGCGGCGAGTGGGAGTCCACCCCGTCCTACCCGCTGACCACCCGCGCTTCCGGCAAAAAGGTCGGCGTCGTCGGCCTCGGCCGGATCGGCAAGGCCATCGCCAAGCGGCTGGAGGCCTTCGGGTGCGAAATCCATTACCACAACCGCCGCCCTGTCGAAGGCTCCGGCTACACCTACCATGCCTCGCCGGCCGAGCTGGCCGAGGCCGTGGACGTGTTGGTCATCGCCGCAGCCGGAGGCCCGGAGACGGCCAACCTGGTGGACGCCGACGTGCTGGCCAAGCTCGGCCCGGAGGGCTACCTGGTCAACATCGCCCGCGGCTCGGTGGTGGACGAAGCAGCCCTGGTCTCCGCCTTGACTGAGGGCCGCTTGGCCGGTGCCGGGCTGGATGTCTTTACCTCCGAGCCTCATGTCCCCGCCGAGCTGATGGAACTGGAGAACGTTGTCCTGCTCCCCCACGTCGGCAGCGGAACCCACGAGACCCGCGCCGACATGGCGGCCCTGACACTTGAGAATCTACGCAGCTACCTGCGCGATGCTTCGCTGGTCACCCCGGTGAGTTGATCCCGGCAGCGCCCGGACCGCCGTTCGGGCTCCGGGCGCTGCCGTCACCGGCTGCCGCCGCCGCCTAGGATGGGCTCAGACAGTGGGAAAGGGGCGCCATGGCGGATCCGGCCGACCATCCATCCGGAGTGCGGGAAGTAAAATCCGCGGCCCGCACCATCGACATCCTCGAAGTGCTCGCGGCCCGCGGCAATGCACCCGTCACCATCCGGGAGCTCTGCTCTGTCCTGGTTGCCCCGCGGAGCAGCATCTACGCACTGCTCCGGACCCTGGTCGACGCCGGATGGGTCCGCACTGATCCTTCCCGGACCACCTACAGCATCGGCATCCGCGCGCTACTGGCCGGGACCACCTACCTGGATGCGGACCCCCTGCTGAAAGTCATCCGGCCCCAACTCGGTCTGCTCGGCAAAAAGGTGGGCGGAACCGTGAACTTCGGGCGACTGGACGGCGGCCACATCGTCTACCTGGCCACCTGGGAGGCACCCGGCCAAGAACGCACCGCCGCACGCGTGGGCCGCAGACTGCCCGCCCATGCCACAGCCCTGGGCCAGGCGGCACTCGCGTCGCTGGACCCCGCTGCGCTGCGGTCGCAGCTGCCGGCCGAACTCACCTCGCTGACCGGCAAGACCATCACCTCGCAGGCCGCCCTGGTCCGCGAACTGGCCGCCGTACGCCGCCGCGGCTACGCCGTCGAACGCGAACAGAACACCGTGGGCATCGCCTGCGTGGCCGTCTCCGTCGACTGCGGGCCGGAGGGCGTCGACGCGCTCTCGGTATCGCTTCCGCTGTCCAAGCTGCGGTCGGCGCGGGAACGCGATATCGCCGCAGCGCTCCGCGAGACGGCCGCCGTTACCGAGGAGATCGTCGGCGGATTGGCCGGCTTGCTGGGCTGAAGGAAAGGCACGCTCCCCGGAAACCGATGGGACTTGTAGAACAAGTTAGCCACTTGTAGGATGAGTTTATTCTGCACCTCCCCGCGTAAGGACTGTCATGCCCTACACACCCGATGCCATCCGGCACGTCAAGCTTTCTACGGCCACGCTGCCGCTGGCCACGCCGATTTCCGACGCCAAGGTCTTCACCGGGCGCCAGAAGCCGATGACCGAAGTCGTCTTCTTGTTTGCCGAAATCACCACCGAACAGGGCCACCAGGGACTGGGCTTTAGCTACTCAAAGCGCGCCGGCGGGCCGGCCCAGTACGCCCATGCCAAGGAAGTTGCCGACACCATGATCGGCGAGGACCCCAACGACATCGCCAAGCTGTACAACAAGCTGCTGTGGGCCGGCGCCTCGGTGGGCCGCTCCGGCGTGGCCACCCAGGCCTTGGCAGCCCTGGACATTGCACTGTACGACCTCAAGGCCAAGCGGGCCGGGCTGCCGCTGGCCAAGTTCCTGGGCGCCCACCGCGACTCGGTCCGCACCTACAACACCTCCGGCGGTTTCCTGAATGCCTCCATCGACGAGGTCAAGGACCGCGCCAGCCGCTCCATCGAGGAGGGCATCGGCGGCATCAAGATCAAGGTCGGCCTGCCCGACTCTGCCGAGGACCTGCGCCGTGTTGCGGCCGTCCGCGAGCACATCGGCGGCGATGTGCCGCTGATGGTGGACGCCAACCAGCAATGGGACCGCGCCACGGCGCTGCGGATGGGACGCCGCCTGGAGCAGTTCGACCTGGTCTGGATCGAAGAGCCGCTGGACGCCTACGACGCCGAGGGCCACGCCGCCCTTGCCGCCGCGTTGGACACACCGATCGCGACCGGCGAAATGCTGGCCTCGGTGGCCGAGCACGAACGGCTGATTGCCGCCCGCGCCTGCGATATGATCCAGCCCGATGCGCCGCGCGTCGGCGGCATCACCCAATTCCTCCGGCTGGCCACGCTGGCCGATCAGGCCGGGCTGGATCTGGCCCCGCACTTCGCCATGGAAATCCACCTGCACCTAGCTGCCGCCTACCCGCGCGAGCCGTGGGTGGAGCATTTCGACTGGCTCGATCCGCTGTTCAACGAGCGTCTCGAGACCCGTGACGGCCGTATGATCGTGCCGGACCGCCCGGGCCTCGGCTTCAGCTTTAGCGACCAGGCCCGTGCCTGGACCACGGACAGCGTGGAGTTCGGCCGCGCCTGACCCGGCCCGCGCTTGGCCCACATGACGACGGCGGTGCCCGCACCGCCGTCGTTCCCCTATCTGTCTCGAAGGAAGCCACCGGATGAAACCCAACCTGACGGCCGCTCTGGTCGATGAGCTGCGCCGGCGCATTGTCGACGGCGAAATCGCCCCGGGCGACAAGCTGCCTAGCGAGAACACGCTGATCGCCGAACACGGCGTGAGCCGCACGGTGGTGCGCGAAGCCATCACCCGACTGCAGGCCGAGGGGCTGGTGCATACCCGGCGCGGCAGCGGCAGCTATGCCCTGACCCCGCCGGTTGAACCGGACGGACCGCGGACCGCCCGGCCGGTGCGCACGCTGCAGGACCGGCGGGCCCTGGTGGAATTCCGCACCGGCGTGGAGAGCGAAGCGGCGGCGCTGGCCGCCGTCCGGCGGACCAAGCAGCAGGTGTCGTCCCTGCGGGCCGCGAATGAGGACTTCTCCCGCTCCGGCGCCAACCCGGCCGCGGCGCTGGCCCACGACTTCGAGTTCCACCGCACCGTTGCCGAGGCCAGCGGCAACCCCTTCCTGCAGGATGCGATAGCCGCCCTCGGCCCAGCTATGATCGCCATGCCCCGCTACCGGCTGGAGGCCAGTGCTGCCGAGGGGGAAAGCACCCGCCTGGCCGAGGTGGCCGCCGAGCACGCAGCGGTGCTGGCCGCGGTCGAGTCCGGCGATGCCATGGCCGCAGCCGCCGCCATGCGCACGCATCTGGTCAACTCGCGGCACCGACTGGAGCGTGAATCCGGCCATTGACCCGCCCGGTCCGTGGTGGACAGCAGAGCGGCAGCAGACAAAGGGTCTGCTGCCGCTTCGATGTTGTCGCGTGGTGTGGCTGAGCTAATCAGCTGCTTTGACGGCCAGCACCGGCCGGTCGGCCTGCAGCAGGATGCGTTGGGCATGCGACCCCATGATGAACTTGCCCACCTGGCTGCGCTGGCGGAGGCCGATCACGATCAGCGAGACCTCGCGTTCCCGGGCCAACTCAAGGATCTCCTCGGCCAAATCATCGCGGTGCGTCGGGCGCAAGACCTCGGCTATCACCCCCGCCGCATCGGCCGCTGTCTTCAGCCGCAGGATGTCGCCCTCGGAGGCGACTGTCTTGTCAACCAAAGCGCCTTCGCGGGTGGAGTTGACGATCAGCAACTCTTCATTGCGGAGTTTTGCTTCCGCGATCCCGGCGGCCACGGCCGCCTCGCCCACTGGAGTGGGTACATAACCGACCAGGATGCTCATGCGTTCTCCTTAGATTTGGTGAGGGAGGCGGTCTGGGTAGTCTTCCTGCGGTCCATGGCGGTCTTGACCATCGGCCACACCGCGACCAGCACGAAGACCACCAGCAGTGTGGCAGAGATCGGGCGGCCCATAAATCCGGCGACGTCTCCGTCGAGCACCAGCAGCGAGCGCCGCAGGCTGGACTCCAGCAGCGCGCCCAGCACGAAGGCCAGCACCAGCGGTCCAGGCTCGAAGCCGAATTTCTTCATCAGGTAGCCGACAGCACCGAACAGGACCACCAGCAGCACATCGAACATCGAGTTGCGGATGGTGTACGCGCCCAGCAAGGTAATCAGGGCGGTAATCGGCGCCAGGATGGCCGCGCGCACCCGGAGGATGCGGACGAACAGGCCGACCAGCGGGATGGACATGATCAGCAGCAGGATGTTGCCGATGTACATCGAGTTGACCACGCCCCAGAACAGGTCCGGGTTGTCGACCATCAACTGCGGGCCCGGGGTCACACCCTGGATGAGCAGTGCGCCAAAGATGATGGCCATGGTGGCGTTGGCTGGTATGCCCAAGGTCAGCAGGGGGATGAAGGAACTGGTGGCCGCGGCGTTGTTGGCGGTCTCGGGGCCCGCAACGCCTTCGACCGCGCCCTTGCCGAAGCGCTCCGGGTTCTTGGCGCGCTTCTTCTCCACCGCGTAGGCAGCCAGTGAGGAGATGGTGGCGCCGCCGCCGGGCAGGATGCCCAGGAAGAAGCCAAGCACCGAGCCGCGACCGATCGCCCCGGCCGACTGCTTGAGGTCCTTCTTGGACGGCCACACGTTGGCCACGGTTGCCGGTGCCTGGGCCGCACGGTGGCGTTCTTCCAGGTTGTAGAGAATCTCGCCGACGCCGAACAGGCCCATCGCCACCGGGACGAAGTCAATGCCGTCCGCAAGGCTCAGGTTGCCGAAGGTGAAGCGTTCGGCGCCCGTGAAGATGTCTCGTCCCACGGTGGCGAGCAGCAGTCCGAAGGCGGCCGCAATCAGTGCCTTGATCTTGGCGCCGTTGCTGATGGTGGCCACCAGCAGGATGCCGACCAGCGCCAGCGCGGCGTACTCCGGGGGGCCGAAGTCCAGCGCGAAGCTGGCCACCAGTGGAGCCAGGAAGGTGAGTCCGATGATGGCCACGGTGCCGCCGATGAACGAGCCAATGGCAGCAATGCCCAAGGCCGTTCCGGCTTTGCCCTTGCGGGCGAGCTGGTAGCCGTCGAAGACAGTGACCACGGAACTGGCTTCGCCGGGCAGGCGCAGCAGCACCGAAGTGATGGTGCCGCCGTATTGCGCACCGTAGAAAATGCCGGCCAGCATGATGATGGCCGTGACTGGCTCGATTCCGTAAGTCAGCGGCAGCAGGATGGCGATGGTCGCTGCCGGACCGAGGCCCGGCAGCACGCCAATGAGCATGCCGATGACGACGCCCAGCAGGCAGTACAGCAGGTTGGAGGGCATAAGGACGACGCCGAAGCCGTCGATGACCGGTTGCAGGAAATCCATGCTAAGACCTTTGGATCAGTGGGCAAGGGTGGAGCGCGAGGGTCCCCGGGCGGCGGCATAGCCGACAGCGGGGAGCGCACCGCCCGCTAGAACAGGTGGGGAATCGAGGTTCCCAAGGCCAGGATGAAGATGCCGTAGAAGGCTGCGACAACCAGCAGGGAGTAGATGATGGCTCCGCGCCAGGTTTCCCCACCGAGGAACTTCATCCAAATCAAGCAGAGGAGCAGTGCCGGGACCTCGAAACCGATCATCGGCATGAGCCACACCATCACCAGCAGGGTCACAAACCCGATGGCCGCCAGCCAGGACAGCTTGGAGAATTTCTCGCCGTCGCGGCCCCCGCGCCGCCCAATAATCAGCTGGGCGAGCGCGAGGACGGCGATGATCAAGCTGACCACGAACGGCCACATTCCGGGCTTGGGCTGGGAAGGAGTTCCCAGCCCCAGGCCGACCGACATGACGAGCCCTGCCACACCCAGCGCGAGCACCACAAGGGATGATGCGAGGTTGGCGATGGGTCCTGCCGGCGGCGGGGCTTCGGCCTCCCATTGGGCTGCCAGTTCCTCCGGTGTCAGGTCGTCGTCGACGACGGTGACCGCCTCGCTGCCTTCTGCTGGCGTCTCGCGGTGGGGCGTCATGGTTTACTCGATTCGCTGTGAAGGCCGGTCGGCCTTACGTGGGTGGTGCTACTCGCCGGCCAGCGAGATGTCGTACTTCTCGGTGAGCTCCTTGTACTTGGCAGCCAAGTCGTTCCACTGCTGGACGACTTCCTCGCCGGAGATCTCCTTCGGGGTCAGCATGTTCTTCTCGTTGAACGCCTTGTAGCTGTCGGTGGCCTGGGCGGCCTCGACGGATGCGACCAGCTTCGCCTTCACGTCCTCCGGCAGACCCTTCGGGGCGGCCAGGGCGCGGTACTGGGACACCGGAACCTCGTAGCCTTCTTCGATGGCGGTGGGGACGTCCGGCAGGAAGGTGTTGCGCTCGTCGGAGAAGACGACGATCGGCTTGACGGTGCCGGCGTCGATCTGCGGCTTGGCCTCAC
Source organism: Arthrobacter sp. NPDC089319 (assembly GCF_040684925.1). Taxonomy (NCBI): domain Bacteria; kingdom Bacillati; phylum Actinomycetota; class Actinomycetes; order Micrococcales; family Micrococcaceae; genus Arthrobacter; species Arthrobacter sp. NPDC089319. The sequence goes on from NZ_JBFBGZ010000014.1 coordinate 13,815, forward strand.
CGAGCTGGATGGTGGCCAGCTGGACCTGGTTGCCCATGACAGCGGTCAGCGCGGGCGAACCCGAATCGAAGGGGACCGCGGTGCCCGTGATATCGGCCTGGGCGAACAGGATGGCCTGCGACAGCTGCGAGCCGGTGCCCACGCCAGTGGTGCCGAAGGTCAGCTTCTTGGAGCTCTTCTTGATGTCGTCCAGGTTTTCAAAGCCGGAGTCGGCGCTGGCCACCAGCACGTAGTCGTCCTGGGACAGGCCCTTGATCACGTCCACTTCGTCCAGGGTGACGGCTTCGCCTTCGGACACTGCCAGCGGAGTGATGGTGATCAGCGAGGCATTCAGCAGAACGAGGTTCTGTCCGTCGGGCTCCATGGCTGCGACCTCCTGGGTCGCGAGGGCTCCGTTGGCGCCGGGCTTGTTGACCACCGGCACCGCGACGCCGAGCTCGTCCGCCATGCCTTCGGCCGCAGTGCGCGCGATCAGGTCCGTGGAGCCGCCGGGAGCCTGGCCGACTGTCAGGGTGATCGGGCCGTCGGGGAAGGTCCCCCCTTCGGAGGCGGTGCTGCCGCCGACGTTGCCGCCGCAGGCAGTCAGCGCCAGCGCTGCAGAGGCGGCGGTCAGACCTAGAACGGTCCGGCGGATGGAGAGTGCTTTCACTTCGGGCTCCTTGCTCGATGAACAGCGTTGTTCGAACGGGTCGTGGCCGTGACGCGGTTCATATGAAGCAGGTCACTGTGGCTCGGACATCGAGCTTAGAAAGAGACTATGATGCATGTCCAAGCCCATTAGTGCATTGAATGATACTTGAAAGGCATCATGTTTACCCTCGACCAAGCCCGCGGTTTCATCGCCGTCGCCGAAGAACTGCATTTCGGACGAGCCGCCGAGCGGCTGAGCATGACCCAGCCTCCGCTCAGCCGGCAGATCCAGAAACTGGAGCGCAGCATCGGCGTCGAACTGCTGGAGCGGGATAACCGCAAGGTGGCGCTGACCGCTGCCGGGCACGCCTTTCTTGCCGAGGCGCGGAAGCTGGTGGTGTCGGCCGACCGGGCACCGCGGACGGCGCGCCGCATCGCCGCGGGCCGGGCGGGCGAAATCCGGATCGGCTTCACAGCCGCCACCGCCTTCAGCGTGCTGGGCCCCTTGCTCGCCGAGATTGCACAGGAACTGCCTGAAGTCGACGTCGAACTCGAGGAACTCGTGACCGGAGAGCAGGTCCGGGCCATCATGGACGGCGACCTCGACCTGGGGCTCGCCCGTCCGCCCTTTGATACCGAGCTTTTCGAGTCGCACCTCATGCTCTCCGAGAACCTGATGCTGGCTGTTCCCGGCGGGCACCCGCTGGACCAACTGTCGCGTCCGCTGGCCCTGGCCGATCTGAAAGACGTGCCGCTGATCATGCATTCACCGATCAAGGCCCGCTATTTTTACGATCTGGTGGTGCGTCAGATTCCGATCGAACACGGCAACGTGGTGCACACCGTGAGCCAGATCCTGACCATGGTGGCGCTGGTGGCGGCCGACCGCGGCGTCGCCTTCGTGCCCGAGTCAGCTCAACTGCTGGGAGTCGAGGGCGTGAGCTACTTGCATCTGCCGGGGCTGGCGCCGGACTCGGTGGAGCTGCACGCCATCTGGAACCGGACCGCCCACAATCCCGCGCTGCGCAGGATGCTCGACAGTGTCTGGAGCAAAGCGGCGTAGCCGCCGGGGCCCGGTCCCGCTGCCCACCCACAGCAGGGCAATACTCTTAGTGCATCAATCCATACAAAAGTGGGCTTGGACAGGCATCATCCGGGCTTCCTAGGGTGGAACCAACGCATTCAACCCCGCCGCTACCGGCACCCATGCAAAGGAAGATGCACGTGGCCCAGTACACGCCCCAAGAACTCGCAGACAAGCTCAAGGACGGGCTGCTGTCCTTCCCGGTAACGGCCTTCGACGCGGAATTGAACGTTGATGAAGCTGCCTACCGCAAGCACTTGGACTGGCAGTCCAGCTTCGACGTTGCCGGCCTGTTTGCCGCCGGCGGCACGGGAGAAGGCTTCAGCCTGACGCCGGCAGAGTCGGCCCGCGTGGTCCGCATGGCGGTTGAGGAAGCCGGTAGCCGGGTTCCCGTCCTCGCTTCCGCCGGTGGTTCCACCGCCCAGGCGATCCAGAACGCCAAGGACGCCGAGGCCGCTGGCGCCGAAGGGCTGCTGCTGCTGCCGCCGTACCTGACCGAATGCGACCAGGCCGGCCTGCTGGCCCACGTGTCCGCCGTCTGCGCCGCCACCAACGTCGGCGTCATCGTTTACAACCGCGCCAACGCGATCTACGCCGCGGACACCGTGGCCGCGCTGGCCGACCGGCACGCGAACTTCATCGGTTTCAAGGACGCCCTGGGCGACATCGAACACCTCACCAAGGTCTACGCCAAGAACGGCGACCGGCTGTTCTACCTGGGCGGCCTGCCGACGGCGGAGACATTTGCACTGCCGCTGCTGCAGTTGGGCATGAGCACCTACTCCTCCGCCATGTACAACTTCGTGCCGGAGTTCGCGCTGGACTTCTACCGCGACGTCCGCAACCAGGACCGCGATGCCGTGACGGAGAAGCTCAACCGCTTCGTGCTCCCGTACCTGGACATCCGCGACCGGGTCAAGGGCTACGGTGTCTCCATCGTCAAGGGCGGTTTGAAGGCCATCGGCCGCGACGGTGGCCTGGTCCGTCCGCCGCTGCAGGATCTGACCGAGAAGGACATTGCCGACCTGTCGGCCCTGATTGACGCCGCCGGCATCCGCCCGGCGGACACCGTCCTGCAGAACGCCTAGGTTCCATGCCCCGAAGCGGCCGCCCGATACGGGCGGCCGCTTTCCGGCCCTCAGCCACAGCCGACCACCCGCAGCAAAGAAGCAGTAAAGAAGGAGCATCCGATGCCCACCACGCAGACAACTCTGACAGGCCATTCGATCATTGCCGGCGAATCAGTCACCGGCACCGGCGGTACCGTCAACGGCTTCGACCCTGCCAGCAACGAAGTCCTCGAACCCGCCTACAGCCTCATTGACGCAGCCCAGCTCGCCACCGCCACTGCTGCAGCCGAGGAAGCGTTCGCCTCCTTCAGCTCGCTGGATCCGGAAACTCACGCCGTCTTCCTGGAAAAGATCGCCGACAACATCGAAGCCGTCGGCGCCGAGCTGGTCGAGCGTGCGATGGCCGAAACCGGACTCCCGGCTGCCCGGCTGAACGGCGAACGCGGCCGCACCACCGGCCAGCTGCGTCTCTTTGCGGCGGTGGTGCGCCAGGGCGACCACCGCGGTGTCCGCATTGATCCGGCCCAGCCGGACCGCCAGCCGATGCCGCGCGCCGACATCCGGCAGCGCAAGGTTCCGCTGGGTCCGGTTGCCGTCTTCGGGGCGAGCAATTTCCCGCTGGCCTTCTCCACGGCCGGCGGCGACACCGCCTCGGCGCTGGCCGCCGGCTGCCCGGTGGTCTTCAAGGCCCACAACGCCCACCCTGGCACCAGCGAAATCGTCGGCCATGCCATTGCCGACGCCGTGCGCGACTCCGGCCTGCATCCCGGTGTGTTCTCGCTGATCTACGGTCCCGGTGCCAGCATCGGCCAGTCCCTCGTCTCCGACCCGGCGATCAAGGCCGTCGGCTTCACCGGCTCCCGCTCCGGCGGCACCGCTCTGGTGGCCACCGCCGCCGCACGGCCGGAACCTATCCCGGTCTACGCCGAGATGAGCTCGATCAACCCGGTCTTCTTCTTCGACGGCGCACTCAAGGGCGACCTGGACGCGCTGGCTGCAGCCTACGTCGGCTCGGTCACCGGCTCCAGCGGCCAGCTCTGCACGGCGCCGGGCCTGGTCTTCGTTCCGGCCGGCGAAACCGGAGATACTTTCGCGGCCGCGGTGCACCGCGCGATGGCCCCGTCCGCCGGACAAACCATGCTGACCCGCGGCATCGCCGAGTCCTGGACCGCCGGCGTCGATTCCCTCGGCAAGCAGGATGGCGTGGATCTGGTGGCCCGCGGCCAGGCCGGAGCCACGCAGAACGCCCCGGCGCCGGCCGTGTTCGGCACCGATGTCCCCACGTTCCTCTCCAACGACGTGCTGCACGAGGAAATCTTCGGCGCGGCGTCGCTGATGGTCCGCTACACCTCCACGGACGACCTGCTCGCGGCCGCCAAGCGGCTGGAAGGCCAGCTGACCGTCACTCTGCACATGACCGATGAGGACCAGTCCACTGTCGCGCCGCTGCTGCCGGTGCTGGAGCGCAAGGCAGGCCGCATCCTGGCCAATGGCTGGCCTACCGGCGTCGAAGTGGGACACGCCATGGTCCACGGCGGCCCCTTCCCTGCCACCTCGGATACCCGCACGACGTCGGTGGGCACCCTGGCGATCGAGCGGTTCCTCCGCCCGGTGGCGTACCAGAACATTCCGGACGCCCTGCTTCCGAAGGCCCTGCAGCAGTCCAACCCGTGGCAGCTGAACCGGCGCATCGACGGCACCATCGAAGGCGCAGGAGAGTAAAGCATGAGCAACCAACCCACCATTGCCGCCGTCGAGGTGGTCCCGGTTGCCGGGCACGACTCGATGCTGCTGAACCTCTCCGGTGCGCACGGTCCGTTCTTCACCCGGAACGTGGTCATCGTGACCGATTCCGACGGGCGCACCGGCCTGGGCGAAGTCCCCGGCGGCGAGAAAATCCGCACCACCATCGAGGATGCCGGTGCCATGATCACCGGCCGGCCGGTGGCCCGTTTCCGCAGCCTGCTGCGGGAAATCGCCGCAGCGTTCGCCGACCGCGACTCCGGCGGCCGGGGTCTGCAGACTTTCGACCTGCGCACCACCGTGCACGCCGTGACGGCCATCGAATCGGCGCTGCTGGATCTGCACGGACAGTTCCTGGGTGTCCCGGTGGCCGAACTGCTGGGCGATGGCCAGCAGCGGGATGCGGTGCCGATGCTCGGCTACCTGTTCTATGTGGGCAACCCCGACGCCACCGATCTGCCGTACCTGCGTGAGCCCAACGGGGCGGACGCCTGGGAGCGCGTGCGCCGCGAAGAGGCCATGACGCCGGAGGCCGTGGTCTGCCTGGCCGAGGCCGCACAGGCCCGCTACGGCTTCCAGGACTTCAAGCTCAAGGGCGGCGTGCAGGCCGGCGACTTGGAAGTCGACGCGGTGACCGCGCTCAAGGATCGCTTCCCGGATGCCCGCATCACGCTGGACCCGAACGGCGGCTGGCTGCTGCAGGACGCCGTCCGGCTGGGCAAGCGCATGCAGGGTGTGGTGGCGTACGCCGAAGACCCGTGCGGCGCCGAAGGCAAGTTCTCCGGCCGTGAAGTCATGGCGGAGTTCCGCCGGGCCACCGGACTGCAGACGGCCACCAACATGATCGCCACCGACTGGCGCGAAATGGCACATGCGGTGCGCACCAACGCCGTCGACATTCCGCTGGCCGATCCGCACTTCTGGACGATGGCCGGCTCCGTCCGGGTGGCGCAGTTGTGCAACGAGTTCGGCCTGACCTGGGGCTCGCACTCGAACAACCACTTCGATGTCTCGCTGGCCATGTTCACCCAGGTCGGCGCGGCTGCTCCGGGCGAGATCACCGCGCTGGACACGCACTGGATCTGGCAGGACGGCCAGGGCCTGACCAAGGAGCCGTTGCTGATCCGCGACGGCGAGATCAAGGTGCCGCAGGCCCCGGGTCTGGGCGTCGAGCTGGACCGCGAGCGGCTGGCCGAGGCGAACGCACTGTACCTCGAGCATGGCCTCGGCGCGCGCGACGACGCCGTCTCCATGCAGTACCTGGTTCAGGGTTGGGAATTCGATCCCAAGCGCCCCTGCCTGGTCCGCTAGGACCTTCCGCCCGCCCCGCGCACCGCGGGGCGGGCGGATTTTTCTGTTTTACCGTGTGAGGCTCTGTCCGGTCGGCCGCTTCTGGCCGGCCGGACATTGCCGTGATGTGAAGGAGGTTCCGTGGAAGGAGTACTGCTCGGCTTCGGCGTCGTGCTGGTGATCGTGGCGGTGGGCTTCGCGGCCGCAGCCATCTTGCCGCAGAAGGCGCCGGACATGCAGCGCGGGCTCACGCCGGTGATCTTCTACATCACCAATCCGGCGCTGATGCTGGTGTTGCTCGCGGACACGGACCTGGCATCGGTGATCGGTGTGTACACCCCGATCGCGCTGATCACAGCCGCTGTTGCCGGCGCGGCCTACGCGCTGTTCAGCCGCTTCGTGCTGCGCCGTTCGGCCGCACAGACGGCCGGCGGCGCCATGGCCTCCACCTACGTGAACGCCGGGAACATCGGTGTGCCCATCGCCCTCTACGCGGTGGGCAGCGCGGACCCGGTAGTCTCGGTGCTGCTGGCCCAACTGCTGGTCATTGCGCCGATCTACCTGTCCGTCTTCGCGTGGTGCCAGCGGAAGGCCGCGGCCGCTAAGCCCTGTCATCCCGACGGCGGTGCTCCCGCGACTGTCCCGCTGTGGCGCACCGTGGTGCGGTCCATCCTGAACCCCGTCACCGTTGCCACCGCCGTTGGCGCCCTGATGTCGCTGACCGGGCTGCACTTTCCGGAGGTGCTCTGGGCACCGATAGAAATGGTGGGCAACGCTTCCATTCCCCTGCTGCTGATGCTGTTCGGCATGAGCCTGTACGGGCAGAAGCCGCTAACCCAGCGGAGCCTGCGCGCAGATGTGGCACTGGGCACCGTCGTGAAGCTCATCCTGATGCCGGCCCTCGCGTGGGCGATCGGGCATTTCCTCTTCCAGTTGGACGGAGTCCCGCTGCTGGGCGTTGTGGTCATGGCCGCCTTGCCCACAGCGCAGAACGTCTTCCTGTTCGCCAGCCAGTTCAGGATGCAGTCCACCCTGGTGCGGGACATCATCTTCCTCACCTCGCTGCTCTCGCTTCCCGCAGTCCTGCTCGTAGCCCTGCTGCTGGGCTAACCTCTGGGGTCCAAGAGCGATGCGGCCCGCGGTGTCGATGACACCGCGGGCCGCAGGGGACTCACCGCATTTATCAGTTTGCCGGGCTGACCGCAGCCAGCCTCAGTTCGTCCCCGGTAGCGGAGTCCGGCTCGTAGTCCACACCCGCGGCCTTCGCCAAGACACCGGTCATCCGCGCGATGTAGGCGAACTGCACCACCTCGTTCCGTTCATACGCGAAGGCGTCGGCAAAGGCCCGCTGCCGCTCCTCGCCAGTCTGTGCCGAGGCCTTGGCCAGGACGTCGTCGAACGCTTCCGTGCCGAACATGCTCATCTGGCCGTCGGTTGTCATATAGGAGTCGACGCTGAAGGACGCATCGCCGGCCTGATTGCCGTGCTGGACGACCATCGCAATGGCACCCTCGTTCAGAATGAACGGACGCACCTGGTACTGCAGTCCGGTAGAGGTTTCAACGACCTTGGCTTCGGCATTGAGGCCAATCTGCTTTAACTGTTCCTGCAGCACTTCGGTCAACTGGTCGATCTTCGGGAACTGCCCGCTCCGGGCAACAATGGTGATTTTCTGGTCCACTGGCACGCCGTCGGCTTTTGCTTCCGCGACCAGTTCCTTGGCCTTTTGCAGATTGAATTCCCACGGTTCAAGATCGTCGTTGTAGCCAACGACGCCCGGCGGAATGATCTGTGAGGCCGGTTCGCTCTTGCCCGCGTAAAGGGACTGGGTGATGCCGGTCTTGTCGATGGCAAAGTTGATCGCCTGCCGGACCCGAATGTCGTCCAAGGGTGCAATATCGCCGCTGAACCGCAGCGCGACCGTCTCGTTGTTCGGATAGTCGATGCCCAGTTCTCCCGCGCCGTCGTCAGTGCTGAGGCCCATCGCAATGTCGGCTTCGTTTCCGGTGACCATCGCGGCCCGCACGGTTCCCTCCGACCGCCATTGGTACTCGGCACGTTGGTAAGCGGGTGCGCTGCCCCAATAGTCCTCGTTCCGCTGGAGCGTGATCTTGAGTCCCGCATCCCAGCTGTCGATGGCGTAAGGGCCGGTGCCGATGGGTTCGCGGACCTTGGCCTCAGCGTCGGTCGGGGCTCCGATCTCAATGAAGGAAAGGCGAAGCGGCAGAACCGGGTCCGGGTCAGGAGTGCTGACCTTGAGGGTGAGGCTGTCCACGGTCTCGACGACCAGATCCGCGTCGCCAAAGATCTGCCCTTCGACGTCACAGCTGAGATCGCCATTGACGGCACGGTCGATCGCGAGGGCAGCCGCTTCAGCGTTGAAGGGTGTCCCGTCCTGGAAGCTGACGCCCTCGCGCAGCGTGAAGGTCCATTCCGTGTCTCCGGTTGCTTCCCAACTGGTCGCGAGCAGCGGATGGAGTTCGCCGCTGGTCGGATCCCGCTCGATGAGTGGTTCCGTGATGTTGGATCGGACGACGACGCCGGTGGAAGCCAGCGACGAATCGCACGGCTCGAGCGTCGTCGGCTCCATCGGCAGCACCAGCCTGAGCGCCTGCCCGCCGGCGGGAGAATCTGCCGCAGAATTGGCCACTGAACATCCGGATAAGGCCAGTGCTGCCGCAGCAGCGATCACGATCGGGGCACGGAACGGACCACGCCTCGTGTTGCGTGCATCAGAAGAAAACATCGTTGATTCCTTAGGAAGATGGGGATAGATATTTGAGCCCGGGCGGCCGGGCCGGTCCGGAAGATCATGAGCGGTACCCGACACCTCGACTCTGGAAAGGTGAACTAAGCTGACCAGCATGACCTCGTTGCCGGACGCTGTTTCCTTGTCCCCGTTGCCCGCTATGGGGCCGGCACCGACCCGCTCCGGCCTGATCGTCGAGTCTCTGAAGAGCGCGATCTTTTCGGGCACGCTGCGCCCCGGTGAAACCCTCGTGGAACGAAGGATTGCCGACCAGTTGGGCGTTTCCAAAACCCCAGTCCGGGAAGCCCTGATCGTCCTGGAGCGGTCCGGCTTGGTGGCCACGGCTAACCGGCGCATCGAAGTGCGGCGGCTGAGCTTTGCCGATGTCCGCCATATTTACGAGCAGCGGGTCCTGCTTGAACCGTGGGCCATCGAGGACGCAGCCCGGATCGATCCAGGCTTTACCGCCGCGCTCCAGGCCTTGGATGATGCGCGGCAACACGCCAAGGAGGGAAACACGGCGGGCCAGGCGCTGGCGAACCGCCGCTTCCACCGCGGAATGTACTCGAACTGCGAGAACGACTTCGTGGTCAAGGCCTTGGACAGCCTCCAAGACCTCACGGCCCTCGCCGTCGTCGGCGTGCTCTGGGAACGCTGGCCGCGCGGTGCTGCCGAGGCGGCCGAGCACGAGGCGATCTACGAGGCTGCACACCGAGGGGATGCCAAGGCGGCCGCCGCCATGATGCGTGACCACATCACGGCCTCCATAGACCTTGTCAGGCAGCACGAGCGCCGCTCGGATGCTCATTCCGCGAAGCGCGACAGCTTGTCCTGGTAAGCCTGGCGAACCTGCTCGTTGGGCGGATAGGTTCCGCGCAACGGCTTTCCGCCTGCAATCTGTTCCAGGATGAACCCTTCAAGGCGTTCTTGCTCCAGGGCGTCCCGGGCAACTTCTTCCGCAAGATGCCGCGGAATGCAAACGACGCCGTCCCGGTCTCCGACCATGATGTCGCCTGGGTAAATTGGCACCTCGGCACAGCCGATGGGCACCTGGACGTCAACCACATGGTGCTGCGCCAGATTGGTCGTCGGCGAGGCGCCGGCGGAGAAAGTCGGCAAGTCCAGATCCTCGAACCCTGCCATGTCCCGGAAAGAGCCGTCGGTGACAATCCCCTCGGCTCCTCTGACCTTCAGCCGCGTGGCCAGGATGTGCCCCAGCGACGCCGCCCGTTTGCGCCCGCGCGAATCGACGACCAGAACCTGGCCGGGCTGCACAGCTTCGACGCCGGTGCGCTGCGGATGATCGTAGTCCTGAAAGATTTCGGGAATATCGATGTCTTCCCGCGCAGGAATGCACCGCATGGTGAAGGCTTCGCCCACCATCCGCTGACGGGAGGGATTAGAGAACGCCAGGCCCTCGAGATACGTATTACGGTAGCCGCGGGACATCAATTGTGTGGTGATGGTGGCGGTACTGACGCGGAGCAACGCCTCCCGCACGGTGGAACTCAACGGAACGCGGATTTGCTGCTCTCCCTCTGCTGGCGCAGAAGGGACAAGGCCTAGGGACATGGGCTTCCTCTCACTCGATATCTTGGTATACCAAGATATCGAGGAGCCTAGCGCAGAAGTAGCAGGAAAGGAACGCCTCCCGGCTACCGAGCGCCCGGCCTTGCCAGAACGACGGGGCGCTCACGCAGCGCGGAGGCACTCCCCCACAGAACGGTCCCCGAGCTCTACACCGAGGGCAAGGCGGATGCCCTCTTTAGATGCCAAGGTGTCCGCCAGATACTCCGCCAGCCCGCGTGCGGTGACTAACCGGCGATCGGCGATAATTCCGCCTTGCAACACCGCCTGCGTGCGACCGATGTCAGCAGGGGTGAAGCTGGCACCTCCGACGCCGTCTTCCACCATCAGTTCGATACTGTTGCGGAAGACCCGCTCGTCACCTTTGTGTGGCGACGCCGTCAGGGTGAAAACAATCTTGCTCTGTGTCACATTTACCTCCTAAAAAAATTAGTGCGCGGCTTATTATGCAGATCGCGCCCGTTACGCTCTGCTAGCGCCTTTCCGGTTTTTCCCGGCTTTCTTCCCGCGCTGCGACCTGAGGATTTTGGAAAAGTGAATTGCCGAGAACTCCGTAGGCGCCGACGGCAGCGAGAATGAACCCGACGACGGCGACTGCCAAGAACTTAGCAGCGGGTCCCACGGGCAGGACCATGATCCCCATCAGCAGCACCAGCGACAGCCAGACATGACGAGCCTTGACCCTAGTGCCGCCGGATCCAGCCCGCAGTTTCTGCGCAAGATCAGGGTCGTCCAGGCTGAGATAGTGCTCTATGGCCTCGAGCTGTTCTTGTTCTTCAGGGGATAAGGGCATCCGCATCTCCTCACGGGCTGCACCGCCGAGAGCTTGCGTCGTCGTGGTGGTCTTAGGCGTTCGCCGCGACAAAACGGTCCCACAGAATCATCACGACGTCAGGTAGGGGTAGCCCTGCAGACCTAGGGTGATGGAAGTTTGAAAATCAATTTCTTTCATCGGTTCCGAAAAGCAGGAATTTCACTACCTACTCGGATTGTATCCAGTGGCATGGCATTAAGCTAATAATCGGGTTCGCTGCGAGCGAATGGGGACAGCAAGAGAGTTTGTTCGTGTCTATTCAATCATTCGCGGAGCATTCTTTTCGTGACCGGAAAGTGAATGCACAATATCACCTGGCCGTTAAATGCCAACGGCACCCGGACTGGTCGAGACCAGAATCCGGGTGCCGCCGTCGATGGTGTGGTGGTGGCTCAGCCCCAGGGGATGGCACCGAGCAGGATCCCGACCGCCAGCATGACCAGCGAGACGATGGCCGCGCGCCAGAGCACCTTCTTGTGGTGGTCGCCCAGCTCCACGCTGGCCAGCGAGACCAGCAGCAGGATGGCTGGGACCAGCGGGCTCTGCATGTGCACCGGCTGGCCGGTGATCGAGGCCCGGGCCATCTCGGCGGGGGCAATGCCGAAGTGGGCGGCGGTCTCGCTGAGCACCGGCAGCACGCCGAAGTAGAACGCGTCGTTGCTCATGAAGAAGGTCATCGGGATGCTGAGCAGGCCGGTGATGACGGCCATGAACGGGCCCATGGAATCCGGAATGATGTCCACCAGCCAGGCCGCCATGGCGTCCACCATGCCGGTGCCGTTGAGCACGCCGGTCAGCACGCCCGCTGCCATCACCATGGAGACGACGGCAACAATGCTTTTGCCGTGCGCAACCAGCTGGGTTGCCTGCTCCTTGACGTTCGGGAAGTTGACCACCAGGGCGATCGCGGCGCCCACCATGAAGACGTAGGCCAGCGGGACGATGTCCAGCACCAGGATCACCATGACGGCAACGGTCAGGGCCAGATTGAACCAGAACAGCTTCGGGCGAAGGGTGGAGCGGTTGGGATCCAGGGCCGAATCGGTCAGCGATCCGCCGGCGGCCTCCTCCTCGGCAGGCGCGTCCAGCACAGCCACCGAGCCGCCGGCCGGAGCTGTGCCGGCCGGGGAGGTGCCGGGGACCGGCTTGCGGGTACCGGCGCCGCGGCCTCCGCCGAAGACCGAGCCAGCGTTTCCGCGGGCGGTGCCGGCACCGCCGTCGTTGTTCTCCGCAGCTTCGGCCCACAGATCGGGCTTACCCTTGGCCGTGGCCTTCGGGTTGCCGCCGGCCAGGCGCTTGCGCTCGCTCAGGCCGAGCGTCCAGGCGAACACCATCACAATGATCATGCCGGCCAGCAGCGAGGGGATCATCGGAACGAAGACATCGGTCGGCGAGACATCAAGCGCCGCGGCAGCGCGGGCAGTCGGGCCGCCCCAAGGCACAATGTTCATGGTGCCGTTGGCCAGGCCGGCCACGCAGGTCAGCACCACCGGGCTCATGCCCAGCCGCAGGTAGATCGGCAGCATCGCGGCCGTGGTCAGGATGAAGGTGGTGGAACCATCGCCGTCCAGCGAGACGACGGCGGCCAGCACCGCGGTGCCCAGCACCACCTTGGCCGGGTCATTGCCCAGGGTGCGCAGGATGAAGCGCACCAGCGGGTCGAACAATCCGACGTCGATCATCAGGCCGAAGAAGATGATGGCGAACATCAGCAGGGCTGCTGTGGACGTCAACGACTTCATCGACTCGAGGACCATGTCGCCCAGACCAAGGCCTGCCCCGGCGAAAAGGCCGAAGATGGTGGGCACAATAATCAGGGCCAAAACGGGTGTCAGTTTCTTGGTCATGATCAGCGCCATAAAGACCGCGATCATTGCGAAGCCGAGAAATACCAGCACAGCAACTCCTTTGTTCTAACGCAGCCGGTGTGACCGGCCCTACAGACATTAGGGTGGTCCGCGTCACGGATGGCGGTTTTGCTCCCTTCAGGTGCATACTGCTTATTGCGCACGTTTTGCTCATTTAGCTCACAGCCGGCGGAAGCCGCACCCGGGAGGCACCATGGAGGACGGGGGCGGCCGCCGTCCGCGGATGGGCTTCTCCGGCCGCATGCTGCTTCTCCAGATGGCCGTGGTGGCGGTGGTGCTGCTGCTCTCCGCCCTCGTCACGGGCTGGCTCACCTACCAGCGGCTGGGCGAAGATGCGGAGGGCCAGGCGCTTGCCGTGGCCCGCACCGTGGCGGCCTCGGATGCCGTTCGGGCCGGGACCGCCGCACTGGCTGACGCCGGGCCTGAACAGCTGTCCGGCAAAGCGCTGGCCGGAGGGCCGCTGCAGGAGTTGGCCGAAGATATCCGGCTGCGGACCGGGGCGCTGTTCGTGGTGATCACCGATGATTCCGGCCTGCGGCTGGCGCACCCCAATCCGGCGGAGCTGGGCCGGATGGTCAGCACCGACCCCTCCGAAGCGCTGGCCGGACGCGAAGTCACCGTGCAGGAACAGGGCACGCTGGGCCACTCGGCGCGCGCCAAGGTGCCCGTGTACGCCCCGGGTTCCACGTCCGTGGTGGGCGAGGTCAGCGTGGGGTTCTCCAGCGAGGACGTCCTGCAGTCCCTGGCCAGCAGCATCCTGCCCGTCGCCGCTACCACCGCGGGAGCGCTTGCGCTGGGTCTGGCGGCATCGCTGCTGCTGGGCCGGCGGCTCAAGCGGCTGACGCTTGGACTCGAGCCCGAGGAGATCGCCGCCCTCACCCAGGACCAGGAGGCGGTGCTGCGCGGCGTGGACGAGGGCGTCATCGGCGTTGCCGCCGACCGCCGGATCACCGTCTTCAACCGCGAAGCCAAGCGGCTGCTGGGCTTCGCCATTGATGCCGAACTGGTCGGCCAGCCGCTGGCGGGACTGCAGCTGCCGGGCTTGGAGGAATCCGTTGTGCCGGACGCGCTGGGCCAACTGCTCGATGCCGCCGACCCGCAGTCCCCGACCGTGGAACTGGTGGTCGGCTCCCGCGTGCTGATCCTCTCCGCCCGGGAGGTGCAGGCCAGCCGGACTCCCGGCCGGCGCGGCTACCGCCCCGGGACGGGCATCGGCGCGGTGGTTCCGCGCGCCCCCGAACTGGGCTGGGTGATCATGTTGCGCGACCGTACGGCGGTCCAGTCGCTGACCCGCCAACTGGATGCCGTCGGTGCGCTGAGCACCGCGCTGCGAGCGCAGCGGCATGAGTTCGCCAACCGGCTGCATACGATTTCCGGCCTGCTGGCCACCGGGAATCCCGACCAGGCGCAGGACTACCTCACCTCGATCATGCAGACCGGTCCGCTGAACTACCCCGCCGAACAGGCCGAACTGCTGCAGGATGCGTACCTGCAGGCCTTCGTCGGAGCCAAGAGCATGGAGGCGGCCGAGCGCGGAGTGACGCTCCGGGTGGGCCCGGAAACGCTGGTCCGCGGCCGGGTCACCGATCCGCAGGACGTGACCACCGTGATCGGGAACCTGGTGGACAACGCCGTCCGGGCGGCGGTGCACGGGAGCGATCCGGACCGATGGGTGGAGGTGGAGATCATGGACGAACTGACCGACGGCGGCGGAACGCTGCATCTGGTGGTCGCGGACTCCGGGGACGGACTGCCCGGGCTCGCCGACGGCGCGGCAGCCGACGACGGCGGCTCCGGGCTTGAGCGGATCTTCGCCGAAGGATTTTCGACGGCGGGCGGCTCCTCGAACGGGACGGCGGAAGCGGCGGCGGACGCGGGGTTAGCCGAGGCCGATCCGGCGGTCCTGCCGGACATCCACGGCCAGGGCTTCGGCTTGTCGCTGATCCGTCGGCTCGCGCGTCGCCGGGGCGGGGACGTCTGGGTGGCCGATCCCGGACATCCGGGCGGCCCGGGGGCCGTCTTCTGTGCCCGGCTGCCGGGCACCGTCGAACCAGCATCACCAGGAGCAAACCATGACTGACTTATCGGTACTGATTGTGGACGACGACTTCCACGTGGGGCGCCTGCACGCCAGCTACGTGGATTCCGTCCCAGGATTCAGCGCGCTCGCGCCGGTCGGAACGGCGGAGCAGGCCTTGCGCACCGTGCACGGCCATGCCCCGGACCTGATGCTGCTGGACGTGTACTTGCCGGATGCGCTGGGCCTGGACCTGCTGCGCAAAGTGGACGTGGACACCATCATGCTGACCGCGGCAGCGGATGCCCCATCGGTCCGCAAGGCCCTGCGCCGCGGTGCGCTCGGCTACCTGATCAAACCGTTCACGGCCGAGGAACTGGCGCGGAAGCTGCGCGCCTACGCCCGTTACCGGCGGCTGTTGGCCGAGCAGCTTGCGGTGGACCAGGACACGGTCGACCGAGCGCTGCATGCGCTGCATCCGGCCGAGGCTGCGGTGGCTGCCCGCACCCGGTCCGCCACCGAGGCCGCCGTGCTGGAGGCGCTGGCGTCCGGGCTGCAGCGTTCGGCGGCGGAAGTGGCCCAGTCGGTCGGTGTCTCCCGGGCCACCGCGCAACGCTACCTGTCCGCCCTGGCCGACGACGGCGCGGTGGAGATCCACCTGCGCTACGGCAGCACCGGGCGGCCCGAGCACCGCTACGGACGGGCCGGCTGACGGCGTGCGGACAATCCACCGCATCGCACCGCACCGCTGCGCCGCTGTGGCCGGACTCAGGCACCGCGGCATGAACGGGAGCGAAGGATGATTGGATGGCAGGCATGACCATTGGCTTGGTACTGGACCTCTTCGGCACGTTCTTCTTTGCCATGTCCGGTTGCATCCTGGCGGCCCGCCGGAAATTCGACATTATCGGATCGTTGTTCCTGGGCACGTTGGCAGGGCTGGGCGGCGGGATCATCCGGGACTTGATCCTGGACACCGTCCCCAGTGCCTTCACAAATCCGCTCTATTTCGTCCCGCCGGTACTGGCCGCGCTGCTGGTGTTCTTCCTGTTCCGCAGCGTGGAGCGGTTCCAGCGCCCGCTGTTGATTTTCGACGCCGGCGGGCTGGCCCTGTTCTGCATCACCGGAACCGTCAAAGCTCTGACTCTTGGCATGAACCCCGTTGCTTCGGCGCTGCTGGGCCTCACTACAGCCGTTGGCGGTGGAATGCTGCGCGACGTCGTCGCCAACCGGGTCCCGCAATTGTTCAACCCGGATGACCTGTACGCCGTGCCGGCCATGCTGGGCTCGGCACTGGTGGTGGTGTTGTGGTCCGCCGGGATCTACGGCACGGCGGCCGCGGTGGGCGTGGCCGCCGTGGTGTTCGGACTGCGTGTGGTCTCGCTGCACTACGGCTGGCACATTCCGCACGCCGCGCCCGTGCGGTACACGGACCGGCACGGCGACTGATGGGAAGCACGATGGTTGAGTTGAGCTGGTTGGAAAAGCAGATTGTGGCTGCGCTACAAGTCGATCCGCGGGCGTCCTGGCGCACCATCGCCGCCGTGCTGCGGGAGCCGGAACGAACTGTAGCCCGTCGAGGCGGTGACCTACTGGCCTCCGGTGTTGTGGCCGTGCGCGGGATCCAGTTGAAGCCCAAACCGGTCCTCGTCGAGATGCGCTGCGCCCCGGGCACATCGCGGATGGCTGTCCAGGCGCTGTCCCAGCGCACTGATACTTCCTTCGTTTACACCATCACCGGCAGCAGCGACTGTGTTGCCGAAATACTGACTGACCGTGCCCGGCTGCATACCGCCCTCTCTGATGAGTTGCCGGCCATCGTTGGGCTCCAGCGAGTGAATACCTATCCCATCCTGCGCTACTTCAAGACTCTCCGCGCGTGGCAGCCAGGTATTCTGACCGCGGAACAGCGACGGGCGCTCCGTCCGGTCCCGCTCAACGATCCGAAGATTTTCGGTGAGCATCCTTCCCTGACGGAAACAGACAGGCAGATCGTGGCCGCCCTCTGTGAAGACGGTCGAATGTCATTTGAAGCGATCGCCAGACGCGCCGGTACCTCTGAAGCAACCGCACGGCGAAGGACGGATTGGCTGCTGGAGACCAACTGCTTGAACCTGCGCGCTTTGGTGGAGCCCTCGTCATTGGGACTGCCCGTGGAAGCCCTGCTCTGGATCAAAACGGCACCGGATCGACTGGAGTCGTTGGGCCGGAGACTGGCCCAACTCATGGAAGCCCGCTACGTTGCCGCGATTACCGGCGAATACCAGATTCTCGCCGACGTGACGGTGGCCAGCAATGAGGCGCTATACGACTTCACCAGCAGCAGCGACTGGACGGTCGACGTTGCCGAGCTGAGCACGTCGCTACTGCTGGATGCACGAAAACGTGGCGGGCGGCTCAACCCGGTCTTGTCTTAGGTCCCGTCCGGACGACGCTTTTCGCCACCCGGCCGCCTTGACGGCTGCCCGGTGACGGAATCGGCCAGAAAAGTGACCGTTTCCTTCACGTCTTGCACCGGTATGGCTGATACAAGCAAGGTTGGTCCATCCTGTCCTAGCTTTTGAGACGTGCATCACGCCGGAGGAAACATGTTGACCCATTTGGTACCGACCGCCGCCGGCGGCGGCAGCTCTACGGATGTGCTGGCTTTAGCCAACATGCCGCTTCTGTGGATCTGCGCGGCCGGCGTCTTTGCCGTCATCGCCGTGCAGTCTGTCATCTACATGAAGGCCGTACGCAAGGCTGCGCCTGCGGCAGGCATCACGCAGGAGGAACTGAAGGTCTCGTTCCGCTCCGGCGCCATTGCCGCCATCGGTCCGTCGCTCGCCGTCGCACTCGTGGCCGTTGCCCTGCTGGCCGTCTTCGGGACGCCGGCAGTGCTGGTGCGGATCGGCTTGATTGGGTCGGCCGCCTACGAGACCGGCGCAGCGAGCATCGCCATTGGAACCACCGGAGCCGAGCTGGGCGGCGCTGGCTACACCCAGAACGCCTTCGCCATTGCCTTCTTTGCCATGAGCTTGGGCGGTGCCATGTGGATGCTGGCCACCCTGGTCCTGACGCCACTGATGAAGCGAGGCGGCAGCAGGCTCGCCAAGACCAGCCCGGTGGCGATGGCAATCGTTCCTACCGCCGCCCTGCTCGGCGCCTTCGTCTCGCTGAGCATTGCCGAGGTGCCCAAGTCGCTGGTTCACGTGGTCGCCCTTCTCACGGCCGCAGCTGTCATGGGGATCTGCGCCGTGATCGGCCGGTCACCCAAGCGAGCATGGCTTCGCGAATGGAGCCTAGGCTTCGCCATCGTGGCTGCTCTTGCGGTCGCCTACGTTGTCCACACCGCCGGCATGCCCGCGGCCTGACCAGACCCGACGCGAGAAGGAACCGAAATGTCTTCACCTGTTGTTGCCACAATTCCGGAAGCCGCCGCAGGGCTGGCCGAATTCGACCGCACCACGTCCCGCTGGGGACGTTTGACCATGCTCGCCGGACTGCTGGTGTCGCTCGCGGGTCCGCTCTACCTGGTGTTCTTCGCTGACTTGGACGTGACCGCCGCCCAGCTGTGGACGGCCTTCGGAGCAGTGGCCGCGGTGTTCATGATGATCTGGCTGGTAGAGCCCATCACCTACTTCCCGATCCTGGGTCCGGCCGCAATGTACCAGGCGTTTATGATCGGCAACATCTCCAGCAAGCTGCTGCCCTCGGCGCTGGTAGCCCAGAACCGGATCGGCGCCAAACCCGGCACGCCGCGCGGCGACTTCGCAGCCGTCGCCGCCATCTGCGGAGCGGCGGCCCTTCACTTGCTCTCGCTGGCCGTTTTCGTCGGTCTGCTGGGTACGTGGTTGATCAGCATCATTCCCGTCGACGTGATCGACGTGGTCCGGCTGTACATCCTGCCCTCGGTGCTGGGTGCCGTTGTGGTGCAGGCGATCATCTCCGTCAAGCAGCCGCGGATCACCGCTGTGGCTGTGGCTGTCTCACTGCTGGTTCAGTTCGTCCTGGTGCCGCTGGTTCCCGGCACAGCCTTCCTCGCCACGGGAATCGCAGTCATGGCCACTATTGCGGTCTCGTGGCTGGTCCGGGAACGCATGCCGCAGCCCGCCGTCGAGCACTGACCCGCCCCAAAGAGCCCCATCCCACGCGATCCACCGGAGAGACATGACAGACATACTCGCATCCCAGTCCACCCCCCAAGCCACCCTCGCCTTAACAGGCGAAGCCCAGGCGGAGATGCACGACCTGTACAAGCACCTACACGCGCACCCGGAGCTCTCGATGCAGGAGCACAACACCGCTGAACTGATCGAGCAACGCTTGGCAGGACTGGGCGTCGAACACTTCCGCTGCGGCGGAACGGGCGTGGTGGGCATCCTGCGCAACGGCCCCGGCCCCATCGTCGGCTTCCGGGCGGACACCGACGGGCTTCCCATTCAGGAAGACACCGGCCTGGATTACGCCAGCACCGCCACCGGCACCCTGCCGGACGGAACGGTCGTGCCGGTGATGCACGGCTGCGGGCACGACACCCATGTTGCGGTGCTGCTGACCGTGGCGGGCCTGTTCGCCGAAGCGCGCAGTGCCTGGTCGGGCACGTTGGTCCTGATCTTCCAGCCGGGCGAGGAAACCGGGGCCGGCGCGGCGGCCATGGTGGCCGACGGCCTGTGGGAGCGCGCGCCGCAGCCGGAGATCATATTCGGCCAGCACGTGATGCCCGGTCCGGCGGGAACGTTATCTCTCTCGGTGGGCAGCGCGATGGCGATGGCGGACTCGCTCAAGGTCACGGTCCGCGGCCGCCAGTCCCATGGGTCACAGCCGCAGGATTCGATCGATCCGATAGTTTTGGGCGCCCACATGGTGGTCCGGCTGCAGACCATCGTCGCTCGCGAACTGGACCCGCGGAAGTCCGCCGTCGTGACGGTGGGAACGTTCCAATCCGGACTCAAAGAAAACATCATCCCGGCCGCGGCGGAATTTACGTTGAACATTCGGACTTTCGACGACGATGTGCGCGCCCAAGTGCTGGCATCGGTTCGCCGCATCATCGCTGCCGAGGCCGTAGCCTCCGGCGCCCCGGAGCCGCAGGTCGAGGAGCTCTACACCTTTCCAGCCTGCTACAACGACCCGGACGAAGCTCAGACACTGGCCGCCGTCTTCGGCGAAGCACTCGGCGAGGAGGCTGTGTCGGTACAGCCTGCGCTGATGGGAAGCGAAGACTTCGGGCATCTAGGCACGGCCATCGGGGTCCCGTCCGTGTTCTGGATGTTCGGGGGCCATCCGGCTGAGGTGGTGGACGGTCCGGGCCCGGTGCCGATGAACCATTCGCCGTTCTTCGGACCGGCCATGGAACCGACGTTGTCCACGGGAGTCAACGCGGCGGTCACGGCGCTGCTCTCGCGGCTCGCGGCCTGAGCTGGGTCAGCCGCCCGAATCAGCTGCCCGGATTCCTATCCCGGTTTTGCCGGTGGATCTCCTCGATGATGCGGATGGCCGCGAGGGCATCCGCCGGCTCCACCGGCACAGGGGCGCCGTCGTTGATGGCCGCGGCCAATTGCCGGTAGAAGTCCGGGTACGCTCCGCGCTCGGACTGAACCTGGCGGACGTCGCCCGGCGTGCCGAGTGTGCCCCACCGCTCTTCGGGTTCCACTCCGTAGCGGTCCGTCCCGGGCACCGCACCGGCAATCAGCGCGGCCTCCTGGCCGTCGGTCCCCCAGGATGTGAAGGCCGCGGCCGAGCCAAGGACGTGGAACCGCGGTGCGGGCAGTGCGGAGATCAGATTCATGGATAGCCGCGAGCGGACACCGGATTCGTGCAGCAGCGAGACAAACGCGTCCTCGTCCGCTCCGGATCCGGCCGCGGCCCCCGACGCTGGTTCGGCCGCGCCTCGGGCGGACGCGGTGTGGCGGGCAGTCTCCCCGTAGACTGTGACGGCCGGGCCGAAGAGCGTGAGCGCCTGGTCGATCAGGTGCACGCCCAGGTCGAACAGGATGCCGCCGCCCTCCGCGGTGTCCGCCGTGGCCTTCCACGCCCGCAGCCCCTCCGGCTTCCACCGCTCAAAGCGTGATTCGAAGGTGTACACCCGGCCCAGTGCGCCGTCGTCGATGAGTTTCTTCAGGGTGAGAAAATCCGCGTCCCAGCGGCGGTTCTGGTACACCGAAAGCACCACGCCGGACTGCCGGGCCTTGGCGATCAGGTCCTCGCCCTGGGCTGCAGCCGGTACAAAGGGCTTGTCCACCACCACGTGCATCCCGCGGTTAATCGCCGCCTCGGCGAGCGCGTAATGGCTGCTGGGCGGGGTGCCGACCACCACCAGGTCCAGCAGCTCCGGCGCCGCGAACAGTTCGTCCGCCGTCGCCACGATCCGTGCGTCGGGGTGTGCGGCTGCTGCCTGCGCCGCCCGCTCTGGACTGGAGGTCACGATGGCATCCAGCGAATAGTCCTCGGAAGCTTCCAGGAACGGCGCATGGAAGACCCGGCCGGAGAGGCCAAAGCCAATCAGCGCGGTGCGCAGCGGCCGATGTGCGGCCATGGACAACTCCTCGCGTGTATCCGGGTGCCGGCCCGGGGTGGCGGCTGCGTCCGAGCCTACCGCGTGCGGCCAACCCACCAACTGCCTTGCGTTCCCGACTGCTCCCGAGCTACCGGCCGGCCTGCGGCTGCTCGCGCAGCTTCTGCGTGAGCTTGTGCGCTTCCTCCAGCAGCAGCTTGCCCAGGAACTCCTGCCTGTCCGGGCGGAAGCGCTGCTCGATGCCGGTCAGCGACAGCGCCCACGCCGGCCGGCCTTGCCGGTCAAAGACGGCGGCGCCCATCCCCCAGCTGCCTTCCAGGATCAGTCCGGGATTGACCGTGTAGCCGCGCTCCCGGGTCGCCGCCAAGTTGCGGCGGATCTGTTCCGGCGCATGGGCCGGGCCGAACCGCTGCAGCCGGGCACCGCCGTCGTCAAGCAGCCGGTCAATCTCCTCGGCCTCCAGGAACGCCATGATGGCCAGCCCCGCGGAGGCAATGCCCAGCGGGAAGCGGACGCCTTCGTGCAGCACGAACGAGCGCACCGGGAAGCTTCCCTCCACCCGGACCAGGCAGACCGTCTCGTCGCCGCGGCGGATGGAAAGGAACGCGCTCTCGCCGGTCTCGTCCGCCAAGCGTTGCAGGCTCGGCCGGGCCAGGTCTTCGATGGCGAACCGACTGGCGGCCACCGAGCCGAGCACGTAGAGCTCCGGCCCCAGCTGCCAGCTGCCGGTTTCGGCATGGTGGTCCAGCAGCCCCTCGGCGGCCAGCGAGTTCAGCAGCCGGTAGACCGTGGGCCGGGTGAGGCCGGATGCCTGCACAATGTCGCCGAGGGCGGCCCCGGTCTCCGGCGCGCGGCCCACGATCCGCAGCAGCCTGGCCACCCGGCTGACCACTTGGGCGCCTTGCACTTGCTTGTCTGGCATCAGGTTCCCTTCCCGGCCGGCGGACGCCCGCCAGCTGCCTTTTCACTGCATCAATCCACAATGTGGACAGTCTATCCGGGCTTGTCCATAGTGTGAATACGGGCTCCGCGCCGTCGTTGACGTGGCCTGCGCAACACCTCTAGGCTGCCGGATAGAAGGTGTCCACAAGATGGACAACAGAGCAGGAACCGGTGGACCCCCCGCAGGGGAAAGCACTCAACGAGGAGGAAAGCAGATGTCCAAACTGACCGCAGGACCCGCCGCCGCGCTGGCAGGCGTGCTGCATGACGGCATGACCATTGCGGTGGGAGGGTTCGGGCTCTCCGGCATCCCCGCGGACCTGATCGACGCGGTGCGTGATTCCGGCGTCAAGGACCTGACCGTGGTGTCCAACAACATGGGCATCGACGGCAAGGGCCTGGGCGTGCTGATCGAGGCCGGACAGGTGCGCAAGGTGCTGGCCTCCTACGTGGGCGAGAACAAGTTGTTCGCCCAGCAGTTCCTGGCCGGCACCTTGGAGGTCGAGTTCAACCCGCAGGGCACCCTCGCCGAACGGCTCCGCGCCGGCGGGGCCGGCATCGCGGCCTTCTACACCAAGACAGGCGTCGGCACGGTGATCGCCGAGGGCAAGCCGCACCAGGAGTTCGACGGCGAGCTCTACGTGCAGGAGCGGGGCATCGTGGCCGACCTGGCGCTGGTCCATGCGCACACCGCTGACACCGACGGCAACCTGATCTACCGCCACACCGCCCGCAACTTCAACCCGGTGGTGGCCACCGCGGGCCGCGTCACCATTGCCGAGGCCGAGGTGATCGTCGAACCGGGCCAGCTGGACCCGAACCACATCGTCACCCCGAGCGTGTACGTGCAGCGGCTGGTGCAGGCGTCCGGCCGCGTCAAGGACATCGAGCAGCGCACCGTCCGCCCCCGCCCCGCCGTCGTCGGCGCCTGAAGACAACCCCCGAAGGAGAGAACCATGGCCTGGACACGAGATGAAATGGCGGCCATCGCCGCCAGCGAACTGAACGACGGCGACTACGTCAACCTGGGCATCGGCATTCCCACGCTGGTGGCCAACAACCTGCCCGACGGCGTCCGGGTGGTGCTGCAGAGCGAGAACGGGCTGCTGGGCATGGGCCCGTTCCCGTACGACGGCGACGAGGACGCGGACCTGATCAACGCCGGCAAGCAGACCGTTACGGTCCTGCCCGGCGGCTCCATCTTCGACTCGGCCACCAGCTTCGGCATGATCCGCGGCGGCCATGTGAAGATCGCCGTGCTGGGCGCCATGCAGGTCTCCGCCACCGGCGACCTGGCCAACTGGACCATCCCGGGCAAGATGGTCAAGGGCATGGGCGGCGCGATGGACCTGGTGGCCGGCACCCCGCGCGTGCTGGTGCTGACCGAGCACGTGGCCAAGGACGGCACCCCCAAGATCGTCAACGAGTGCTCGCTGCCGCTCACCGGCGTGCGCGTGGTGGACCGGATCATCACGGATCTGGCGGTCTTTGATATTGAGAACGACGGCGGTGCCGCCTCGCTGCGGCTGGTCCGCCTTGCGCCCGGGGTCACCGTCGCAGAGGTGCGGGAGAAGACCGAGCCGGACTTCGCCGTCGCGCCCGAACTGGACGAGGCTCCGGAGACCGCTCTGGAAGCCGCATTGGAAGGAACGCACTGATGAGCCTGCAGGAACAATTCGGCAAGGACATCCTGCTCACCGGCTGGGGGCACACCCCGTTCGGCAAGTTGGTGGATGAGACGCTGGAGTCGCTGATTGTCGGCGTGGCCCGGGATGCCATTGCCAACGCCGGGCTGGAGCCGGGGCAGATCGACGAGGTCTACCTGGGCCAGTTCAACTCCGGCATGGTGCCTCTGGGCTTCGCGTCCTCGCTTGCGCTGCAGGTCTCGGATGAGCTGGCCAACGTGCCGGCCACCCGGGTGGAGAATGCCTGCGCGTCCGGCTCGGCCGCGGTGCAACAGGGCGCCAAGTCGCTGCTGGCCGGCACCGCCCGCAACGTGCTGGTGATCGGCGCGGAGAAGATGACGCACGCCGGTGCCGACGTGGTGGGTGCCGCCCTGCTCGGCGCCGATTACGAGGCGGCCGGCAAGCCGAGCTCCACCGGCTTCGCCGGACTGTTCGCGGAGACCGCCAAGCACTACCAGAAGCGCTACGGCGAGGTGGGCGACGTGCTCGGCTCGATCGCGGCAAAGAACCACCGCAACGGCGTGGCCAATCCCTACGCCCAGCTGCGCAAAGACCTGGGCGAGGAGTTCTGCCAGACCATCTCGGACAAGAACCCGGTGGTTGCCGAGCCGCTGCGCCGGACCGACTGCTCGCCGGTCTCGGACGGCGCCGCCGCGGTGGTGCTCAGCACGGAAGCGCCGCGGTCCGGGGCCGCAGCTGCTGCCGTTCGGCTGGCCGGATTCGGCCATGCCAACGACTTCATGCCGGCCGAGAAGCGCGATCCCACGGCTTTCTCGGGCAGCCGGGCCGCCTGGCAGCGTGCGCTGGGCATGGCCGGTGTGGGCCTAGTGGACCTGGACCTGGCCGAGGTGCACGACTGCTTCACCATCGCCGAACTGATCATGTACGAGGTCATGGGGCTGACCGCTGCGGGCGAGGGCCGGCGGGCCATCGAGGAGGGCCTGGTGTACCGCGACGGCAAGCTGCCGGTGAACCTGTCCGGCGGGCTCAAGGCCAAGGGGCACCCAGTCGGCGCCACCGGCGTCTCGCAGCACGTGGTCACCGCCATGCAGCTTTCCGGCACGGCCGGGGACATGCAGCTGGCCGGTGCCCGGCGCGCGGCCGTGCACAACATGGGCGGGCTGGCGATCGCCAACTACGTCAGCGTGCTCGAAGCCGTCTAGCCAGCGGCCGCTGCCGGTCCACCATCGACTGTACCGATCTGGCCCTTCCGGATTGTCCGGGAGGGCCAGATCGGTGCGGTCGGTCGTGTTTTCGATGCGCCCGTTGTGCTTAACCCAGAGCGCGCAGATACCGCTTGCGGGCGAAGCGCTGCGCGATCAGAAGCAGCGGGTAGAGGGTCCGCCACGGCTGTTGCGGCGCTGCCCGGGTCAGCGAGCGCACCGTGAACTGCACTTCCCCGCCGTCGCGGTGCACGATGAACGCTTCCTCACCGTTGACGGGATGACCCGGCCGGGTGCGGTAGGCGAACCCAACCCGGTCCGCGGTTTTCACGACGGCCACGACTTCAATTGGCTCCTCGATGCTCACGCCGAGCAGGCTGGCCGTGATGAGAACCTTCTCTCCTTGGCGCACCGGACCCCTTGAGTCCAGCGAAAACCCGCTCGCGGTTTTCACTTTCCAGCGCAGCACGTCCCTGGTGGCCCGTTCCCACAGGTCATCCCCGCTACCCATGACCGCGGAAACCTCCGAGCGGCGGAACGCAGGGTTGGGTGGCGGCCATACCGCGAGCTCGGGGCTGGTCATTCCGGGCTCCGGACTGGTCATGCCGCGGCCTCCGGGCCGGTCGCTACGCAAGGTCCGGTCCGGTTATGCCGCGCATCCGCGCATCCGCGCAGCCGGCGCAGTCGTGCTCGCAGTCATTGGTTCCTCCGGATGACGCCGGTATCCAGCAGGTCCTGCAGGCCTTGCCGAAAGAGTTCCTTGCCGCCGTGGGCGGGGTGGCGGATCTTGGGCACGTCCAGCCCGCTGGCGGTAACGCTCCGGTGCCCGATGTTCCCCACCGCCACGACGGAGTCGATCCCGAACAGCCGGGCCAGGTCCTGCCAGAAGATCAGGCCGGCCGCGATCTCCGGTGCCGAGGGCGTGCGGTTGGACTGCGGCCGCCCGGGCTGGTGAGGATGGAACGGATAGGCGCTCCACAGCAGCGGCAGGAAGTCCAGTTCCGCCAGCACGTTCCACATCACCGTGGCGGAGGGCTCGGCCGGCACGGTCAGCACCTCCGGGGGCATCGTGTACCCGTTGTCCGGCCCGAACATGCCGAAAGGATCGTTGCCGGAAATCAGCGCCTTGTTGGTGAACGGGACGCCGGTGACGGTCATGCCGCGGTAGCCCGGGGCCTCCCCCACCAGCAGGACGCTGGGCCGGCGTTCCAGCATCTGCTCGAAGTAGCGGGTGATGTTATGCCTGCGGGCCGCGTTCTCAGGCAACTCCGTAGAGAAGAAGTTGCGGCTGGCGGGCCCGGCTCTGAAACTCCCCAGCCGTTCCACGAACTCCCGGATCCCCTGCTCCGTCATCGATGCCGTCCCATCATGCTTCGAGCCTAGCTTCGGGGTGGGCGCCGATCGAACGGACACAACGAGTGGTGAGGTGGGTTTGCGCGCGGGGGGATATGGGGTTTGTGCGCGCGGGGAGGTGGGTTTGCGCGCGTGCATTAGCGCGGCTACAACTGGGTCTCGCCGCGCACACAACAAACGCCGGCACCCACGGCGAGGAAGAATCCCCACCCGGGCACCGGCGTCGTGCTGTGAAGTTGTCAGGCTGCGGCGCGAAGCCTGCCGCCCATCCGCTAGGCGCGGGAGGAATCCTTGGGCAGCCGGGCCGCCAGCTTCCAGGCGGCCGGCATGGCGGCGGCCGCGATCAGGGACTTCACGATGCCGCCAATGATGAACGGGTACAGGCCCCACTCGAGCGTCTGCTGCAGATCGGCGCCCAGCGAGATGGACAGCCAGGCCATGCCGAAGACGAAGGTGGTCACGGTGCCGGCGAGGAAGGAGACCGTGGCGCCCAGGAACTTCTTGTCCCAGTTGCGCTTGGCCAGCCAGCCGGTCAGGCCTGCCGCCGCAACGAAGCCCACCAGATAGCCGCCGGTCGGACCAACGGCAGCGGCCAGGCCCGAGGAAGCCTCAGAGAACACCGGCATGCCGGCGACACCGGCAACCCAGTACAGCGCCATCGCCAGCATCCCGCGGACCGGGCCGAGGGTGCTGCCGACCAGCAGCACGGCCAGGGTCTGGCCGGTGATCGGGACCGGCCACAGAGGCACGGCCAGCTGCGCCATCACGGCGGTCAGGCCGGCGCCGCCGATAACCAGGGCGGTGTTGGTCAGGGCGGTGCTGGGGACGAGGGCATCGGCCAGAACACCCTGGCGTGCGACGACGGCTGTACTCATGTTTGCTCCTTCTCGAGGGGTCTATCCCTGCGATACTCCGGATCCGGATTTGGCACCACTGTACCGGCAGCCCCGAACGGCATCACGGTTTGTGGCGCAGATTACGGCTCAGGCGGCAATGCCTCGGGCCTGCGCGGTCAGCTCCAGGGCGCGCAGCCGCTGCGCGACGGTCGGGGCCTGGAACGCCACGATCAGCTCGTCGGCACCGGCGTGCTTGGCAAATCCCTCCAGGTACTCCGTCACGGCATCGGGCGTGCCGACGGCCGAGTACTTGACCATCTGCTCCACGTGCTGGCCCTGCGGCGAGTCCAGGATCAGGTCGGCTTCCTCGTCCGTGAACTTCCGGTCGCGGCCGAACAGCAGTGAGACCCGGCTGCGCCGGACAATCCGGAACTGCTCCTGCGCCTCCTCGTTGGTGTCCGCGGCGATGGCATTCACGCCGGCAATCACGTACGGCTCGGCGAGCTGCTCCGAGGGCTGGAATTCGCGGCGGTAAGCGGCCACGGCATCCTGCAGCGCATTCGGCGCGAAGTGCGAGGCAAACGAGTACGGCAACCCCAGCGCGGCCGCCAGCTTGGCGCCGAACAGCGAGGAACCCAGGATGTACAGCGGCACGTTGCTGCCCTTGCCCGGAGTCGCGTCCACGCCCTTGATCCGTGTTTCTCCGGTGAGGTAGCCCTGCAGTTCCAGCACGTCCTGCGGGAACGAATCTGCGCTCATCGGATCGCGGCGCAGCGCTCTCAGCGTGTTCTGGTCGCTGCCCGGTGCGCGCCCCAAACCCAGGTCGATCCGGCCCGGGTGCAGCGCCTCCAGCGTGCCGAACTGCTCGGCAATGGTCAGCGGGGCATGGTTGGGCAGCATGATCCCGCCGGCGCCCAGCCGGATGGTGCTGGTGTGCGCGGCAACGTGGGCGATCAGCACGCTGGTGGCGGAAGACGCGATCGAGGCCATGTTGTGGTGCTCGGCGTACCAGACCCGCCGGTAGCCCAGTTCCTCGGCCCGCTGCGCCAGTGCCACGCTGCCGGCCAGGCTTTCGCCCACGGTTTCGTTCGTTCCGATGGTTGCCAGGTCAAGGATGGACAGAGGTACGTTCACGCCGGCAGGCCTTTCGTTGCGGGATGACCCACGGTAGTTGCCGCGGGCACACGTCGGGCATAACGACGGCGGTGCCCGCCTTATTTCTTCCCCTCCCCCTCGGCGGGTCGTGGCTGACGGCCAGACCATCGCCGTCGTGCGGATGAAGCAGCCGAGGCGTTCTGTGCGGAGCGTCCCCCGGCGTAAAGTCTGAACGCATGGAACACAGCCATCAAGGCCAGGCGGAGGATCCAGACCAGTTCTGGGAGTCCTTTTACGCCGAGCGGGACCAGATCTGGAGCGGCCGACCCAACGCCATGCTGGTCCGCGAGCTCTCCGGTCTGCGCCCCGGCACCGCCCTGGAACTGGGATGTGGCGAGGGCGCTGATGCCATCTGGCTCGCCGAACAGGGCTGGCAGGTCACCGGTCTGGACATGTCCGGGCTCGCCTTGCGGCGGGCAGCCCGGCACGCTGAGGACGCCGGGGTGGCGGACCGGATTCAATGGCGCCGGCAGGACCTGGCCGGCTGGGAAGCCGCCGAGCAGTACGATCTGGTCTGCGCGCAGTTCCTCCACTCACCGGTCGAGCTGCCGCGGAACGCGATCCTCGCAGCGGGAGCCCGCGCCGTCTCCCCCGGCGGTGAGCTGCTGATTGTCGGCCACGAATCGTTTCCGCCGTGGTCCAGGCATCCCGAGCCGGAGGAAGCGCTGCCCACCGCGGCCGAGCTCGCCGCTGAGCTTGGGCTCGACGGTCCGGGCTGGACCCTGGAGACAGTGGACTCGGTGGAGCGCGACGTCACCGGACCGGACGGCGACAGCGGCACGGTGACGGACAGCGTGCTGCGCGCGCGCAAGCTGGCTGTTTAGCCGGCAGCGCGTTTGTCACCGGGTGGCGCGCGCTGGCGAGCCTGCCCGGCAGCGCTTATCCGGCCGCGTGCTCGATGCTGCAGTCGGTGCCTGGGAAGACCACGCTCTCGTGTCCGTCGTCGAATCTGACGAAGTAAGGCGGGGCGCCGCCGGCGCCGCGGACCTCGATGACTTCACCGTGCCGGTCCGAGGATTCCACCGTCTTTCCCCTGATGACGATGCGGTCTCCGGGTGCTGCGATCATGACCGCTCACCTCCCTCCCCCATAGCGTAGGGCAACGAGGTGCCGCCGACCAGAGTCAGCGCACCCAGCGGTGCGGAGCGGGACGCCGGGTGCTGGGCAGCGCGTTGTTCTCCCGCCATTCATGCAGCCACTCGGGCAGCACCAGGTCGGCCGGCGGTTGCTGGCCGGTCGCCGCGAAGATCTCCTCATTAGCAACCGGCCCCTGCTGGGACACCAGCCGGGTGGCAACGTAGGCGCGGGCATAGATCTCGCCGCCGGATACCATGCGCTGCTCAAAATAGATGGCCCGGTCGTCGAAGCCGATGATCCGGGTTTCAATGCTGTACCGCTGGCCGAGCGTGAGCGACTTGCGGAAGGCTATGGTCTCCGCACTGACCACCGGCGACCAGCCCTTGCGGCGGAAGACGTCCCAGACGCCGGCGCGCACCATCAGCTCGAAGCGCCCAAGGTCCATCAGCGAGAAGTACATCCCGTTGTTGACGTGCAGGGCAATGTCGATGTCGGTAGGCAGCACCCGCAGGGGCAGGGTCGACGAATCCCAAATTCCCAGCGCGGGCCGGCGTCGCGCCATGACAAGCAGCAACAGTGTACGGAAGATCAGGTGCATGCCGTCATGCTACCCGCTGGTAACTTAGCTGCCCAGCACCCGTGTCGGTCGCTTGCGACGACGGGCCTGCGGGCGGCTGGGCCATGCTCCGTACTCACGGACTAAACTTCTGCTGTGCAGAACATGAACATCGTGAAGAAGCCCGGCTACGCAGTGGACTCCGTCGACCGGGCGCTGCAGCTGATCATGCTTCTCCAAGAGCGGGACTGGCTGCGGATCACCGACGCGGCCAAGGCACTGGACGTGGCCCCGTCAACCGCCCACCGGCTCATGGCCATGCTGGTGTACCGGGGTTTTGCCTTGCAGGATGACCAGCGGCGCTACTGCGCCGGTCCGACCCTGCGAACCGACCCCGCCGCCGACCCTGCCCGTAGCGCCGCCACGATCGCCCGCCCACATCTTGAGGCGCTGGCGCTCTCAGTGCGCGAAACGGTGAACCTCGTTGAGCGGGTCGGCGTCACCGCCCGCTACCTGTTCACGGCCGAGGGCCCTCAGTTGCTCCGGGTCGGCAACCGCACCGGCACGGTCCTTCCGGCACACCTCTCCTCCGCCGGCAAGGCCATCCTGGCCACACTGCCGGAGCCGTCGGTCGCGCAGCTCTACACCGGCCGGCAGGCGCAAAAAACCGGCGGCAGCCTCGCAGCGGCGGAGCTGGAGGGCCTGCAGCGCGAGCTGGCGGAAGCGCGGACTCGGGGTTACGCCGTCAACCTCGGGCGCACGGAAGCGGACCTCGCGGCGGTCGGCGCACCGCTGGCCACAACGGATCGGCCTGCAGCCCTGGCCGTATCGATCAGCTCGCCGTTGTCCCGCAGCGGAGATATCCAGCAACCGCAGGTCATCCAGGCCCTCCATGCCACCTGCGAAGCAGTGTTGGGCGACCTTCAAGCGGAAGGCGTTCCGCCCTCCCCATGACATTCTGCCGGACAGAATCTCTTGGCTGATGCGTTGCGCCGGTCACTACCATGTGGTGCAACGCGACCGACGCAGCCCGCAGACGAGGGCCAACCAACCAGCAGGAGCATCATGCAGTTTTATCTCGACGGCTACCATCCAGGCGACCCCGAACTACGGCCGGCCGCGGAAGGCCGCCCGGACAGCCAGGGCGTAATGCCGGACGAGGTGGATGTCCTGGTGGTTGGTACCGGACCGGCGGGGGTAGTGCTGGCCGCCCAACTGGCCGAGTTCCCGGGAATCACCACGCGTGTGGTGGAACGGCGGGAAGGCCCGCTGGCGCTGGGGCAGGCCGACGGCGTGGCCTGCCGGACGGTCGAAATGTTCAACGCCTTCGGCCTGGCCGAGCGCCTGGTCCGCGAAGGGTACTGGGTCAACGAAACCGTGTTCTGGCGGCCGGATGATCAGGACCGTTCACGGATCGTCCGCAGCGGCAGGGTCCAGGACGTTGCGGAGGGGTTGTCCGAGTACCCGCACGTGATCGTCAACCAGGCCCGGATGCAGGACTATCTGCTGGAGCACATGCGCAAGTCCCCCACTCGGCTGGAACCGGACTACGGCTTGGAAGTCACCGGCGTCGAGGCCGAAGGATCGGGTGACTACCCGGTCAGCGTCACCATGCGCCGGACCAACGGCGAGGAACCGTCGGAAGAGGTTACCGTCCGCGCCAAGTACGTGGTGGGTTGCGACGGCGCCCGCAGCTCGGTCCGTCGGTCGATCGGTTTGGAACTGCGCGGAGACGCCCGCAATCATGCCTGGGGCGTGGCTGACGTCCTGGCCATCACCGACTTTCCGGATGTCCGCTTCAAGGCTGCCATCCAGTCGGCACAGGATGGCAACATCCTGTTGATCCCGCGCGAAGGCGGCTACCTGATCCGCCTCTACGTGGACCTGGGCGATCTTGATCCGGGCGATCGCGAGGCCCGGCAGCGGTTCACCTCGGACATGATCATCGAGGCGGCGCAGCGGATCCTGCACCCGTACACGCTGGAGGTCAAGGACATCGCCTGGTGGTCGGTCTACGAGGTGGGCCAGCGCATTACCGACCGGTTCGACGACGTCGCACCGGAAGAGCGCGGCCAGCGCACCCCGCGCGTCTTCATTGCCGGCGACGCCTGCCACACGCACAGCGCGAAGGCGGGCCAGGGCATGAACGTCTCGATGCAGGACGGCTTCAACCTGGGCTGGAAGCTCGCGGCCGTCTTGGAAGGCCGCAGCCCCGAGTCCCTGCTGGATACGTACTCGGGCGAGCGCCACGCCGTGGCCCAGGAGCTGATCGACTTCGACATCCGCTGGTCCAAGACCGTGAGCTCCCGCCCGAAGGACCCGAACCGGCCCGACGACGAAGGTCTGGAGCCGGCCGAGCTGGAGCGGCAGTTTGTTGAGGCCGGCCGCTTTACTGCTGGCTTCGCCACCGACTACACGCCGTCGATGATCACCGGTGAGGACACCCATGAGCATCTGGCCAAGGGTTTCCCGATCGGCCAGCGGTTCTACTCCGCCCCGGTTGTCCGGCTGGCCGACGCCAAACCCGTGGGCTTGGGCCACACCGCCCGGGCGGACGGCCGCTGGCGGATCTACGCCTTTGCCGACTCCGCTCACCCCGGTGCGGCAGGCTCCCGGTTGGCCGAACTGTGCCGCTTCCTGGCCGAGTCCGAAGACTCGCCGGTCCGGCGCTACACCCCGGCCGGCGCCGACGCCGACGCCGTCTTCGATGTCCGCGCCGTCCTCCAGCAGGGCCACCGGGAACTGGACGCCAACGACGTGCCATCTTTCCTGTTCCCGCAGAAGGCCCCGTTTGGCCTGAAGGACTACGAGAAGGTCTTCACTCCGGACCAGAAGTCCGGGGAAGACATCTTCGATCTGCGCGGCATCGACCGCCAGCAGGGCGCCATGGTGGTGGTCCGCCCGGATCAGTACGTCGCCCACGTCCTTCCGCTCGACGCGTACCAGGAACTCTCGGACTTCTTCGCCGGCGTCCTGCAGGAGTAAGGGGAACCGACTACAAGCGGCGGCGGACACGTACCCGCAGGTTCCGTGTCCGCCGCCATCAATGTTGTCGCTGCTTAAAGCCCATAGTGCTCAGTCGGCAGAGTCGTCCCAGCCGTAATCCGGGTACTCGAAAAAGTCGTCTCCGTCGAGCGTATCCACCTCGCCGGTGGCCATTGAATCGATCAGCGACTCCAGACCGGTCTGGACCGTCTTAACCAGCATGCCCTTCATCTTCTGGCCGAATGTATTCGACTGGCCTCGGACCTCAAAGAGGACCGTAGCCGAACCGTTCATCGCAAACGCGGAGCGGCCCTGCCCGGCGTATTCACGTTCCTCCGGGTGAAGATAGCGGCCCACAGCGGCCAGCGGCGACTGGGAACCGTAGCTGTCCTTGATCCCGTCTGCCACCGCCAAGGCATACCGCCTGGACTTATCTTGATCAAGCAGCGGCCAGTCCTCCTTGTAGGCAGCACCATCGTTGACACCCAGCGGCGGGTAATCCAAAGCCACGGAAATGTGTTTGCCGTCCTGTTCGCCTCCCGTCTGAACGTTGCAGGGGCCCATGTGGTGTAAATCGACGACGGCGTCTACTTCGCCGAATTCGGCCCGCAGGTCAACATAGACGTCCCTGATGGCCTGGGATTCCGGAGCGAGAAAGAAGCCCGCATCGACCTGGCGTCCCGGCATGTCTTCCGGCTGCGGCACATATTCGAGGTCCGGGTTGAAGTCCCGGTTCAAGTCAAAGCCGGGTACGTCTGTGCCGCCGTTGCCCGTCCGGTAGTACCAGGCAGGGATGGACCCTTCAAGCTGCGGATGCAGGCGCTCCACTTCATCCCAAGACAGCACGTTGGTGCGGCGATTCAGTTCACCGCCATCAGGGTTCACCATGGGCATGGCAATGAGGGTGACTTCTTCCAATGTCCGCTGGGTCTCAGCATCATTGCTGGAGCCTAGCTTCTCGACGATCGCCAGAAGCGCTTCGGTTCCGGTCCGCTCATTGCCATGAACGGCGCTTTGGATGAGCAGCACACGGTCGCCGCTGCCGACACGGGCGGTATAGAGGTCGCGGCCGAGAGAGGACTGGCCCACCACATCCACTTCCACGCGGCCCTCGCTCTTCTGTTCAATACGATCAAGCCGGGACCCGAGCTCCTCATAGCTGGTCCACCCGCTGAACTGCGGGGAGTCCGACGTCTTGCATATTCCGTGGCCCGGCGCGTTGGACTTCACTGGTGCCGCTCCAGCCGGGACGGCGGTGACCATCGTGCATACCAACGCCGCTGCGCCGATGGCGCCGAATAATCTGCTGGGATTGTTCACTGGTTCTCCTGTGGCGAGTGATTGAGACAAGTCAACCGTTTACCCAGAAGAGGCGGTGGTCAAGAGCCACCAGTCCGATTCGGCACGAGAGCAGCGAAGTAGCGGGCCGGCCCCTGTCGACGGACATGACGCGCTGTTGACAATCCGCAGTACGTAACCGCAAGCCAAGGCCCGGAATTGCTCGTCGGCTTTCACGTCTGGGGCCTATCAACCGCGGAGAACAACGGAGCGGGGCCGGTGAACATTCGCCGGCCCCGCCCTTCTTGGTTTAGCTACGGATGGTGTCCGTGTTTCTTTCCGTCGCCGACGTCTTCGGGAAGGCCGCCGGCAGGATGGTTCGGCCCGCCCGAACCATTCGTGAACCGCGGCTCGTCCGCTTCGACCACATTGATTTCCGACGTGGTCGTCGGCACCGCAAACGGCACATTGCTGGGCACACTGACCGCGCCGCGCACCGGCCCCAGGCGCCGCTGCCGCAATGGATCTCGGCGCAGGTCCACGTACAGCGACACGCACAAGCCGATGATGATCAGCACGAAAGGCGTCGAGGCCAGAATGGTGAACGTCTGCAGCGCGTCCAGTCCGCCAACGAACAACAGCACAGCCGCCACCGTGCCGGTGAGAACGCCCCAGAGGATGACCAGCGGCGTCCACGGATCCTTGCGGCCGCGGGAGGACAGCGTCCCGAGCACCACGGCGCCGGCGTCGGCGCCGCTGACAAAGAACACCGCAGTCAGCACCATCACGATGATGGCCGCGCCGATGAAGAACGGATAGTGCTGCAGCACCGCGAAGAAGGCGGCCGCCTCGTTTCCTGCCCCGGCAATGTCTTCCCCGCCCAGTTGCAGGTTGATGCCGGCGCCGCCGAAGATGGAGAACCAGATCACGCTTACCGCGGTGGGGACCAGCAGCACGCCCAGGACGAATTCCTTGATCGTCCGGCCGCGGGAGATCTTGGCAATGAACGTGCCAACGAAGGGCGTCCAGGAAATCCACCAGGCCCAGTAGAAGATGGTCCAGTTGGACAACCATTCGGTGCCGCCGAAAACGGCCGAGTGGAAGCTCATGGGCACCAGGTTGGCCAGGTAGTCACCGATCGAGGCCGGGATCAGGTCAAGGATGAAGACGGTGGGCCCGACGACGAACACAAACAGCAGCAGGACAAAGGCCAGCACCATATTGGTGTTGCTCAGCCATTTGATACCCCGGGAGACGCCGCTCGCAGCCGAAATCACCACGCCCACGGTCAGGACGCAGATGATCAGGATGGGGGCGGCCGCTCCCGGATTTTCGTCGAACTGGCCCGTCCGCAGCAGCGACAGGCCGGCGGCGATCTGCAGTGCGCCCAGGCCCAATGAGGTCGCGGAACCGAACTTCGTGCAGATGATGGCCAGGATATCGATCGGCTTGCCCCAGCCCTTTTTCTCGATCCGTTCCCTGCCGAAGAGCGCCTGGAAGGGCGAGCTCATCAGGTTGCCCCGGCCCATCCGGTAGGTGGAATAAGCAAGCGCCAGACCCACCACCGAGTAGATGGCCCACGGATGCAGGCCCCAGTGGAAGAGCGTGTAGGCCATCGCGTTGTTCGCCGCCTCGGGCGATCCCGGGGCAGCATCAACGAAGGGGGGCGGCGAGGCCAGGTGCGTGACCGGCTCATAGACACCAAAGAACATCAGGCCGATGCCCATGCCCGCGCTGAACATCATGGAAATCCAGGACAACGTGGAGAACTCGGTCGACTCGCCTTCGCGCGAGAGCGGGATATTGCCATACCGGCCAAAGGCGAGCACCAGCGCAAACGCCACGAAGCCTGTGGCTCCGAGGATGAACAGCCAGCCGAAGGTGCTGGTCACCCAGCTGAGAAGGGCTCCGGCGACTTCGGTAACCTGCTCCGTAGCGAAAATGCCCAGCAGGCAGACGGCGACAATTATGCCGCCCGAAACGAAGAAAACCGTCTTGTCGACGGTCTTCCAGCCCCGCCGCCCGTCGTCCGATTCCTCGGAGACAGTCGGCAAGGGGCCAGTGTATTCGTTGCTCATCATGGTCCTCACTATTGTCACCGGTTGTGCCTTGCGCAGCCCGGGCTTCCTGTGGCTCTTCGATGTCAAACGTCCCGTAAGTATAGTTGCAGGCATGAATGAGCGTGGCGAATCAGCAGCGGACGACCAGACGGCAACCGATCATTATGGAGACACCGGACGCACCGTTTTCGGCAGCCACGGCGAAGTGTCCAAGAACGATCCGAGGGTGGTCGCGCACGCCGAGGTGGATGCCGCCAACGCCGCCGTGGCAGTGGCCATGGCGGGCGGCGGGCTGCCCGCCGAGGTCAACGCGATGCTGGTCAGCGTGCAGAACGACCTGTTCGACCTGATGGCCGACCTGCTGGTGCCGTACCCCAGCAACCTCGCCGTAGACGCGCGGATCATCCCGGAGCATGCGGAGCGGCTGGAACGCGCCATCGAACACTTCAGGCAGGAAGCCGACGATCTCAGCGGCATGCTTCTTCCCGGAGGAACACTCTCCGCCGCACTGCTCTACCAGGCCCGCACCGCGGTGCGCCGGGCCGAACGAACGGTGTGGGCCGCACTGGACGAACACGGCGACGTGGTCAACCGCGAGACCGGACGCTACCTCAACCGGCTGTCGGGCCTGCTGTTCGTGATGGGCCGGGCGGCGAACGCCGAGCACGGCGACGTGATGTGGGTCCCGGAGTCCTCCGTGCTGGGTGTACTCGAGGACCGCCCCGACACGGACTGACGGCACCGCTACGCACGGTGTAACCGACATCACGGTCAGGGGGTGCCCCGGGTATCCTCTCCAGTGATGACCATCACCAGCGAGCCCGCTCTCCGGCCCCCTGCAGAGCAGTCCGTGCGCACCTTGGCGCGCGGACTGTCCGTGCTGAGCGTGTTTGACCACGGCAATCCGTCCATGCGCGCCGCCGACGTGGCTGCCCGGACCGGGCTGAACCGGGCGGCCACCGCCAGGGTGCTGCGGACGCTGGTCCAACTGGGCTATGTGCGCTGCCGCGGGGAGAAGTTCGCGCTGACCCATCAGGCACTGGAGCTGGGCTACGGCTATCTGTCCGGCTCTCCCCTGGTGCTGGCCTCCCGCGAAGGCGTCGAGTGGTTGACAGGTGAATTCGAGGAACCGTGCACCGCAGGCGTGCTGGCGGACGGCGACGTCATCTGCATCGCAGCCACCCGGGTTCCCGGCATGATCCGGGCCGGGCTGACCGTTGGCGCACGCATTCCGGCCCATGCATCCTCGATGGGCAAGGTGTTGATGGCCGGACTCAGCGAGGATGAATTCCGTGCCGTCCTGGCGGGCAGCCAGTTCAGCCGGCTGACCGAGCAGACCATCGACAGCACCGAACGCTTCCGGCTGGAGATCGAGCAGGTCCGCCGGCAAGGCTACGCGGTCAACGACAGCGAACTGCAGTCCGGCCACCGCACCGTTTCCGTGCCGGTCAGGGACGCCGCCGGAGCGGTGATCGCCGCCGTCGGCGTCAACATGCTGGCCACCCCGGACACCCTGCACGCGGCGACCGCCGCCCATCTTCCACCGCTGCGCCGTGCGGCCGAGCGGATCGCCGAAGGCTGCACACCCGTTTAACGCCACGACGGCTGTGCCGAGGGTGGGATGCGAATCCTCACCCAGGCACCGCCGTCGTTCTTCCGTGGTTTAGCGGATCAGGGCACCGGATCCGCTGCCGCCGCGAACTGGGACATGTAGAGCCGGTAGTACGGTCCTTCGGCGGCCAGCAGCGCGGCGTGGTTGCCCTGCTCCACGATCTTGCCCTCCTCCATGACCAGGATCACGTCCGCGTCCCGGATGGTGGAGAGCCGGTGCGCAATCACAAAACTGGTCCGGTCGCTGCGCAGCGCGGCCATCGCATGCTGGACCAGCAGCTCGGTGCGCGTGTCCACCGAACTGGTGGCTTCGTCCAGAATCAGTAGCGACGGGTTGGCCAGGAACGCGCGGGCGATGGTGATCAGCTGCTTCTCGCCGGCGGAGACGTTGTTGCCCTCCTCGTCGATCACCGTGTCGTAGCCGTCCGGCAGCGCCCGCACGAAGCGGTCCACATAGGTGGCCTTGGCCGCCGCCATGACTTCTTCCTCGGTGGCCTCCAGGTTGCCGTAGCGGATGTTGTCGAAGATGGAGCCGCCGAACAGCCACGCGTCCTGCAGGACCATGCCCACCTTGGACCGCAGTTCGGCCCGGCTGAGCGCGGTGATGTCCACACCGTCCAGCGTGATCCGGCCGGCGTCCAACTCGTAGAACCGCATCACCAGGTTCACCAGCGTGGTCTTGCCCGCGCCCGTGGGCCCGACGATGGCCACCGTTTGCCCCGGGGCCGCCGAGAAGGAGAGGTCCTCGATCAACGGCTTGTCCGCCGTGTAGCTGAAGCTGACGTTGTGGAACTCCACGTGCCCGTCGGTCTTGGCCGGCAGCGTCTCGGTGGCCGTGTCCGGCTCCTGCTCCTCGGCGTCGAGCAGTTCGAACACCCGCTCCGCGGAGGCAACGCCGGACTGCAGCATGTTGGCCATGCCCGCCATCTGGCTCAGCGGCTGGTTGAATTCGCGCGAGTACTGGATGAACGCGGTGGCATCGCCCAAGGTCATGGACCCCGACGCCACCCGCAAGCCGCCGACCACGGCGATGCCCACGTAGCTCAGGTAGGAGATGAACTGCATCACCGGCATGATCATGCCGGAGACGAACTGCGCACCGAATGAGGCCTTGTACAGTTCCTCGTTCTTCTCGTCGAACTGTTCCACCGATTGCTGCTCGCGGCCGAAAGCGCGGACCAGATCGTGGCCGCTGAACGACTCCTCGATGTGACCGTTCAGCGCACCGGTGTGCTTCCACTGCGCGGTGAACAGCTTCTGGCTGCGGGTGCCGATCAATCCGGCGCCGACGGCGGACAGCGGCAGCGCGATCAGCGCGATCAGCGCAAGCTGCCAGGAGACGATGAACATCATGATGGTGATGCCCAGCAGGCTCAGCGCGGACATGATCAGCTGCGCGAAGGCCTGCTGCAGTGCCTGCTGGATATTGTCGACGTCGTTGGTCACCCGGGAGAGCATGTCGCCGCGTTGGCGGGTGTCGAAATAGTTCAGCGGCAGCCGGTTCAGCTTGGCTTCCACGTCCCGGCGGAGGCCGAAGACCACCCGCATCACAATCCGGTTCAGCAGCCAGCCCTGCAGCCACATGAACAGCGACGAGACCACGTACATCCCCAGCACCAGCAGGATCAGGTTG
Source organism: Arthrobacter sp. NPDC089319 (assembly GCF_040684925.1). Classification (NCBI taxonomy): domain Bacteria; kingdom Bacillati; phylum Actinomycetota; class Actinomycetes; order Micrococcales; family Micrococcaceae; genus Arthrobacter; species Arthrobacter sp. NPDC089319. The sequence continues at coordinate 53,497 of NZ_JBFBGZ010000014.1, forward strand.
CCCAGCAATTGGAAGTCGATGCCCACGCCGGGCACCAGTTCCATCCCGGAGAGCAGGTCCGCGAACTGGTCCTGACCCTGCGCGCGCAGCCCGGCAATGACTTCTTCCTGACTGGCCCCGGCCGGCAGGTTCATGCCGATGGCGCCGTTGAAGATGACGTCCATGGCGTTGCCCAGCACCTTGGGCGCAATCACGTTCAGCACCACGGCCACCAGCACCATGGCCAGCACCAGGGTGATGCTGGCCTTCTCCGGCTTCAGCAGGCCGAACAGACGCTTGGCGGACGGCCAGAAGTGCTGTGCCTTGCGGGCCGGGGTCCCGGTCATGAAGTCCTGGTCGGCCTCGCCGGGCTGGAACTGCTCCTCCAGGACCTCGGCCTCGGCCTCCGCGGCAGCCGCCGGGGTGGGAGCTGTTACCGGGTCCGGCCCGGTGGCCAGCTCGGACTGGGTTTCCTTGTCCGGGCTCATGCCACTTCCTCCACCGCGGTCTGCGAATCAACGATTTCCTGGTAGGTTTCGGAGCTTTCCAGCAGTTCCTCATGGGTGCCGCTGGCAACGATCTGGCCGTGCTCCATCACCAGGATCTGGTCCGCCTCGATGATCGTGGCCACGCGCTGGGCCACGATGATCACGGTCGCGTCCCTGGTGGTTCCCTTCAACGCGGCCCGCAGCCTGGCGTCGGTTGCCACGTCCAGCGCGGAGAATGAGTCGTCGAAGAGGTAGACCTTGGGCTTGGCCACCAGCGCCCGGGCAATGCACAGCCGCTGCCGCTGCCCGCCGGAGACGTTGGTGCCGCCCTGCGAGACGGCTGACTCGAGCCCATGGTCCTTGGCGCGGACGAAGCCCTCGCCCTGGGCCACGCGCAACGCTTCCCAGAGCTCATCGTCCGTGGCATCCGGATTGCCGAAGCGCAGGTTGTGGGCCACCGAGCCGGAGAACAGGTACGGCCGCTGCGGCACCAGGGCAACCCGGTCGGTGATGTCGGTGCGGGCCATCCGGGTGACCGGAACGCCGTCGATCAGCACGTCGCCGCTGCCGGCGTCGATGAGGCGCGGCAGCATGCTGATCAGCGTGCTCTTGCCGGCGCCGGTACTGCCAATGATCGCCGTCGTCTGGCCGGGCCGGGCGGTGAAGCTGACATCGCGCAGCACCGGCACTTCGGCGCCGGGATAGGCGAAGGTCACGTTGCGGAACTCGACCACTCCGGCGGGCTCGCGCGCCGTCTCCGGTTCGGTGGGTTCATGCACCGAGGGCTCGACGTCGAGCACCTCGCCGATGCGTTCGGCACAGACCGAGGCGCGCGGGATCATCATCGCCATGAAGGTACCCATCATCACCGCCATCAGGATCTGCAGCAGGTACTGCAGGAAGGCTGTCAGCGCGCCGACCTGAATGTCCCCGGCGTCCACGCGCAGGCCGCCGAACCACAGCACGGCGGCAGTGGCCAGGTGCAGGATCATGCCGATCGAGGGGAACATCAGCACGAACAGGTTGCCAACCGAGACCGAGACGTCGGTCAGTTCACGGTTGGCCTTCTCGAAGCGCTTGGCCTCGTACGGCTCGCGGACGAACGCCCGGACCACGCGGATGCCGGTGATCTGCTCGCGGAGCACGCCGTTGATGCCGTCGATTTTCTGCTGCATGCTGCGGAACAGCGGCATCAGCTTCCAGACCAGCAGGCCAACCACCACGAACAGCAGCGGCACCGAGACCCATACCAGCCAGGACAACTGCAGGTCTTCGCGGACCGCCATGATGATGCCGCCCACGCACATGATGGGAGCCATCACCATGAAGTTCAGGCCCATCAGCACCAGCATCTGCACCTGCTGCACGTCGTTGGTGCCGCGGGTGATCAGGCTGGGAGCGCCAAACTGGCCCACCTCGCGGGCAGAGAACCCGGTGACCTTGTGGAAGATGCCGCGGCGCAGGTCGCGGCCCACCGCCATCGCTGCCTTGGAGCCGAAGTACACGCCGGCGACCGCAGCGGCCACCTGGACAAAGCTGACGGTCAGCATCACGCCGCCGGTGCTCCAGATGTAGTCGGTATCGCCGCGGGCAACGCCCTGGTCGATGATCTGGGCATTAAGGCTGGGCAGATACAGCGCGGCGATGGTGGCAATCAGCTGCAGCACCACCACCGCGAACACGAAGGGAAGATAGGGGCGCCCATAATGGCGGATTAAACGGAGCAGCATCTGGATGTGACGCAACTTTCGGGCAAAGGGTTGAAGTGAGGCCAGATAGAGGCTACACCTTTTCACTGGTTGGCGAAACTCAATCGGAGGGGTATTTCTGGCCAGAGTTGAAACGATTTAGCGCGAAAACAAGCCGCGACGGCCCCTGTGGCTGGCCTCATATGTACGCGCACTGGAATACTGAGCCGGACCAAACCGCTACTTGGGGAGGACCCAATCTTGGACGACCAGACTTTCCAGATCATCGCCATGCTGATTTATATGGCAGGCATGCTGGCCATCGGCTGGTGGGCGTACCGGCGCACCAGCGATCTTGACGACTACATGTTGGCCGGCCGCGGCCTCAAGCCCGGCGTGGCAGCTTTAAGCGCCGGCGCCTCGGATATGTCGGGCTGGCTGCTGATGGGGCTGCCCGGCGCGCTCTACGTCGGCGGTCTGTTCGAGGCGTGGATTGCCATCGGCCTGACCATTGGCGCCTGGCTCAACTGGAAGTTCGTGGCCCCGCGGCTGCGTTCCTACACCGAAGTATCCAATAACTCGATCACCGTTCCCAGCTTCCTGGAGAACCGGCTGAAGGACCGGTCGCACCTGCTGCGGGTGGTCTCCGGTGTGATCATCCTGGTGTTCTTCACCTTCTACGTTTCCTCCGGCATGGTGGCCGGCGGCATCTTCTTCGAATCGTCCTTCGGCTCTTCTTATGAAATCGGCATGTTGGTGGTCGGCGGTGTCACGGTGCTGTACACCATGTTCGGAGGCTTCCTCGGCGCGAGCTACACCGACGTCGCCCAGGGCCTGCTGATGTTCGCCGCGCTGCTGCTGGTGCCGATTGTCGGCGTCTTCGCCACCGGCGGCCTCGACGCCACCATCGAATCAATCCAGCAGGTGGACCCGAACCACCTGAGCCTGTTCACCGGCGGTGCCGTCGCCGGCATCTCGGCTGCCGCGTGGGGGCTGGGTTACTTTGGACAGCCGCACATCATTGTCCGCTTCATGGCGCTGCGCACGCCCGGCGAGGCGAAAGCCGCCCGCCGGATCGGCATCGGCTGGATGCTGCTGACCGTGCTGGGTGCCGTCGCCACGGCACTGGTGGGCGTGGCCTACTTCCAGCAGAATCCCGGCATGACCCTCACGGACGCCAAGTCGGCCGAGTCGGTCTTCCTGGACCTGTCCCAGATCCTGTTCCACCCGTTCGTGGCAGGTTTCGTGCTGGCGGCCGTGCTGGCGGCGATCATGAGCACCGTCTCCTCGCAGCTGATCGTCTGCTCCTCAGCCCTGGTGGAGGACCTGTACAAGATCTTCGCGCGCAGACAGGCGTCGGCGCAGACCCAGGTGATGCTCGGCCGGATGGGCGTCCTGGTGGTCTCCGTGGTGGCGGGCATCCTGGCTTGGGCCCGCAACGACACCATCCTGGGCCTGGTGGCATTCGCCTGGGCAGGCTTCGGCGCCTCGTTCGGTCCGACCATCATCCTGTCCTTGTTTTGGCGAAAGCTCACCGTCGCCGGCGCACTCTCCGGCATGGTGGCCGGTGCGGTCACGGTCTTCGTCTGGGGCACGTCGGCGCTGTCCGACACCATGTACGAGATTGTTCCGGGCTTCATCCTCAACGTGGTCGTCGCCGTCGTCGTCAGCCTCCTGACGCACAAGCCCTCACCGGAGATCGACGCGGAGTTCAACGAAGCCGTCCACCGGGTCCATGCGGCGGAAGCTCCGGCGCTTGCCGCGGAGCGCTGACCCGCTGCGGGCCATCCGCACAGGTGCTCCTTCCGACGTCGTGCTTTCGGACGCTGGAAGGGGCACCTTCCGCGTTTTAAGCTCACCCACACCTTCCGCGTCGGATGGCCGCGCCGCCAGCCGGCGGCTTACCGGTGGGCGTAGGTCAGGCAGTCGGCGTTGTCGGCGCCGGGACCCACGTGGACCGCGGGAGCCTGGCACATCAGGTGGTCATTGTGCGTGCATTCAGCGCGCTGGCAAGCGCCCACTCCGGCCAAAACCTTGGGCAAGCCGCCGTGCGTTCCGGTGTCAATGAACGTGGCGCAGGCTGCGTGGTTTTCGCCGCCGGCAACGGTGATGGCCCCGGCATTGCATTCTGTGTGGTCATTGAAAGAGCAGTTGGTGACGCTGCAATCGGTGACGTGAGCTGTTGCGGTCATGGCGGTTCCTCCATGCTTCTGTCGCCCCGGATGGGCGTCCTGGACAAACTGGCTCACCGCCCACGTTATGCCTGTTGGGCTCAATCAAAAAGGCAGGTTTTTGTTCCCTATTTCCCGGCCGGCAGATTTTGCCCGGGAACAAACCGTCGACATAACTACCTCCATAGTTATATGGTCGAGGTGTCTTGGGGTTGTGCAGTGCATCACAATCCGGCCGCCATCGAGGAGGACAAGTACCCATGAGCGCAAAGAATCTCCAGGAAGTCCTGGACCAATCCGGCAACACCGTAGAGATGCTGCGGAACTCGCAGCTGGGCGCCTATATCTACCCCGTCGTCGCCCCTGAATTCACCAACTGGCGCAGCGAACAGCGCGCCTGGCGTGAGAGCGCCGTGCTGTTCGACCAGTCGCACCACATGGACAACCTGTTCATCAAGGGCAAGGACGCCCTCAAGCTGATTTCGGACACCGCCATCAACTCGGTGGCCAACTTCCCAGTCAATAAGGCCAAGCAGTACGTTCCCACCACACCGGCCGGACACGTGATCGGCGACGGCATCCTCTTCCACGAGGCCGAGGGCGAGTACGTATACGTGGGCCGCTCCCCTGCCGCCAACTGGCTGATCTACCACGGTGAAACCGGCGGCTATGACGTGGACATCGAGGTGGACCGCCGGTCGCCGTCGCGGCCCATGGGCCAGCCGGTTAAGCGCAAGTACTGGCGTTTCCAGATCCAGGGCCCGAACGCCTGGAAGATCATCGAGAAGGTCAATGGCGGCCCGGTGGAGCAGCTGAAGTTCTTCAACATGGACCATATGGAGGTGGCAGGCCGCCAGGTCCACACCCTGCGCCACGGCATGGCAGGCGCGCCGGGGCTGGAGATCTGGGGGCCGTATGAGACCTACGACCAGATCCGCGACACCATCCTGGAGGCCGGCCAGGAGTTCGACATGCTCGCCGTCGGCTCCCGCGCCTACCCGTCCAACACGCTGGAATCCGGCTGGATCCCGTCCCCGCTGCCGGCCATCTACACCGGCGAAGAGCTGCGCCCCTACCGCGAGTGGCTCGGCGCCGACAGCTACGAGGCGGTCAACGCCGTGGCGGGCAGCTTTGTCTCGGACAAGATCGAGGACTACTACCTGAACCCATGGGAGCTTGGCTACGGACACATGGTGAAGTTCGACCACGACTTCATCGGCCGCGAGGCACTCGAGAAGATCGACCCGGCAACGCAGCGCAAGAAGGTCACGCTCGAGTGGAACGCCGAGGACCTGGCCAAAATCTTCGCCTCGCTCTTCGACGCTGACGGCACGTCATACAAGTACTTCGACCTGCCGCTGGCCAACTACGGTTCGTCGAACTACGATTCCGTGCTGGACGCCGCGGGCGAGACGATCGGTCTGTCCATGTTCACCGGCTACTCCGCGAACGAGAAGAAGGGCCTGTCCCTGGCCACCGTGGACGCGGACGTGCCGGAGGGCACCGAAGTCACCGTGGTGTGGGGCGAACCCGACGGCGGCACGCGCAAGACCACGGTGGAGCCGCACCAGCAGCTCAACGTGCGCGCCATCGTCAGCCCGGTGCCGTATTCCTCGGCGGTCCGACAGGACTACCCGGGCGGCTGGCGCTCCGGCAAGCAGGCCTGATGTCCGGCTGCTCCTAAGGGGCACGACGACGAACGGCGGGGAGGGTGCTCGATGGCATCCTCCCCGCCGCTTCCGTTAAACGCGTGGCGATTGGCCGGCGTCACTGGCGAAGACTGGCGAGCCTTGGCGGGCTTCGGCGGCCCTGGCCGCCCCTATCTGGCACTGGCCGGCGCACGCCGGGCCTTGGACGGCTTGGAGGGGCGCGCCGGACCGTGCACGGCCAGCCCGTCAGTCGCCATCTTCCGGCAGGACCGTCTCTTCGACGTACCGCTCGCCCGACTCCGTCTCGCCGATGCTGTAGTGCTGTTCCATGTGCCTGATGGCGGCGGCGTCCTCGGGTCCAGGCTCGCTGACGGGGTCATCAATGGCGGTTCGATCGGCATCGCCGTACACGTTGGCCAGACCCTGTTTGGCATCAGGGGGTATTTCACCCGGCGCCAGCACTTCTTCATCACGCGCCGTTTCACCCGGAGTCTCGTCCCGGTCCTTGCGGTCGTCTCGGTCCGGATTGCTGATGTTCTCGCTCATGGAACTCCTCCCGTCAGGCGCCGGTGCGCCCTCTTCTCACCTAATCACAGAGCCGCCGCGCGCAACAGGGCCGCCAGACGGCCTTCGCCGTATCCCGGGGCCTGCGCCGGCGGCCGTTCGCTCCCATGTCTCAAGAGTCAGGCGAAGCATTCGCCCTAGTCAGAGCGGAGTAAGCATGTTGAAACGTGGGACGTTACTCCTATAGGTGGGAGCGAAGGCCCGCGGCCACTAGCCCGCAACCACTCGACGCCAGCCGCCCCTGTTACCGTCCGCCGCGGAAGTCCTCCACCCACTCCGCCGTGGCCTTCATTCCGCCGAAGGTGTAGAAGTGCAGCTTCACCGTGCCGTGGACGGACGGGTCATAGCGGCTGGCGAATTCCTCCAGGAACTTGTCCGGCCCGGCGGTCCCCAGCAGGTTGGTCAGCGAGAAGCCGTACTTGTGCACAATGCCGGCCGAGGAGGCCACACCGAAGCGCTTGGCATAATTCAGCAGCCGCTTGACCCCGGCAGGTCCCGGAACGCCAATCCGCACCGGCGCATTGATCCCGCGGCGCCGGACCTCTGCCAGCCACTCGAACACCGGATCGGCGTCGAAGCCGAATTGGGTGATGATGACCGTATCCAGGTTCTGCTGCTGCAATTCGGCGTATTTGCCCTCCAGCGCCGCCCACAGCACGTCGTCGGAAATATCCGGATGGCCCTCCGGATAGCCGCTGATGCCCACTCGGTGGATCCCGTATTTGGGCAGCAAGCCGCTGCGGATGACCTCAAGCGAGTCCGCAAAGGGGCCCATCGGTTCGGACGGGTCCCCGCCCACCACAAAAACATCATCGGGGGCAGCGTCGGCGGACAAGGCCTGCAGGAAATCCTCTAATTCCGCCTGGGACGCCAACCGCCGCGCGGACACATGCGGCACCGGCACGAAGCCGTGCCGCTTCACCGCAGCGGCCGCGGAAACCCGCATGGGGAGATCCTCGTTCCCTAGGAACGTCACGTTGATCAGCGTGCCCGGAGGAATCGTGCCGGCCGCGTCTTCCAATGCCGGGACGTCCTTACCGGTCATCTCCAGCGAGAAGTCGTCGAGCAACGCACGGGCGGCGTCCGATGCAGCGCGTTTCGGGTCGGCCATGATCCAAGTCCTTCCACCGGTGACGCCGGTCACTCCTGCCCGGCCTGCTGCGAGTCTAGCCGCAAAACCACTACGGATATAGAGGGTTGGGAGTGATTTGCTTTTCTCAATCACTGGGCGGATACTAATCTGGCCTTCCCTTCTATCTCAGGAATCACCATGTCCACGCTCCGCGTGCTGAGGCCCTTCGCCCACCGCAACTACCGGATCCTCATTTCGGCCCTGGCCATCTCGATTTTCGGCACGGGCATGTGGGCTGTGGCCATGGTTTACCAGGTCATCGCGCTGGGCGGCGGCCCCATCCAGCTCTCGCTCGTCGCCACCTGCTCCAGCATCGGCCTGCTGGCCTTCGTCCTGATTGGCGGCATCGCGGCCGACCGGCTTCCGCGCCGCCGTCTGATCATCAGCGTCGAGGCCGCCAACCTGGTGGCCATCGCTGCCGTGACGCTGCTGGCCATGACCGGGCTGCTGCAGCTCTGGCACCTGGCCGCGGCCGCTTTCCTGCTGGGCGTGGGCGCAGCCTTCTTCTTCCCCGCCTACTCGGCCATCCTGCCCAGGATCCTGCCAGCCGAGGACCTGCTGGCAGCCAACGGCATGGAAGGCACCATGCGCCCGCTGCTGCAGCAGGCCGCGGGCCCTGCCGTGGCGGGAATGGTCGTCGCCTCCTTCTCACCAGGGGCGGCCATCGGCTGGATCTCGCTGTGCCATCTGGCCGCGCTGGTCATCCTGAACTTCCTGGGTCAGGAACTGGTTCCGGATCAGGGAACGGCTGCGTCCGTCTCCGCCGAGGACGCGCCCCCGGCCAAGCGCAGGTCCGTGCTGGCCGACCTGCGCGAGGGCGTGTCCTACACGCTGACGACTCCCTGGTTGCTGTGGACGCTGCTGTGGGCCGTAGTAAGCGTGCTCATTTTCATCGGCCCCATCGAGGTGCTGCTGCCCTTCGCCGTCGCCGACCAACTGGGCGGGGATTCGAAGACCTTCGGATTCCTGCTCGGCATCTACGGCATCGGCGGTGCGGTGGGTGCCCTGATCACCGCTTCCTTGCGGCTGCCCCGGCGCTACCTCACCGTGATGCTGCTGTGCTGGGGCGCCGGTGCCCTGCCCATCGCGGTCATTGGCTTCACTGACAGCTTCTGGGTGATGGCCGTGGCGCTGTTCGTGGTCGGGGCAACCGGCAGCGCGGGACAGGTGATCTGGGGAACGTTGCTGCAGCGCAGGGTGCCGTCGCACCTGCTCGGCCGCATTTCCAGCCTGGATTTCTTCGTCTCGCTGGCCCTGATGCCGGTGTCCATGGCGCTGGCCGGTCCGGTGGGCGAAGTGGTGCCGACCTGGCTGATCTTCCTGCTGGTGGGCCTGGCCCTACCTTTGCTGGCGGTGCTGGCGCTGACCTTCGGCGGCATGCTGAAGGACGAGGTCGATCACCCGCTGGAACGCAAGCTGGAGCCGGCAGAGCCGGCCAGCGCTTAGCGGCACGCCACAGCACCTGACGACGACGGCGGCGCCCCTAGGTGCCGCCGTTGCCCTCGGCGGCACGGGCCCCCTCTGCTGCCCCCGAGCACGTGGTCCTCTGAGCGCTAGGCTGGACGGCAAGAAACAGGATCTTCCCGGAAACTAGTGGAAACCGAACCACCAGTCGCCCGCCCGTGCGAGCGGGCCGCACCGCCACCCTTGCAGGAGGAACGATGGTTGCACGCCAGGACGTCCCCAAGGATCCGGAGCTCAAGAGCGCGCTGCTCACGGCCCGCCGCGGCACCGCCTTCTTCGGCCGCAAGCTGAACGAGCTCTCAGACGATGAACTCGACGCGCCCTCGCTGTTGCCGGGCTGGACCCGCCGGCATGTCATCGCCCATGTCGGCTACAACGCCCGCGCGCTCGCACGGTTGATGGATTGGGCCAACACCGGCGTGGAAACGCCGATGTACCCTTCGCGCCAGGCCCGGAACGAAGAAATCGATCATGGCGCCATGCTCTCCCCCGTCGAATTGCGCGAACTCTACAAACAGTCGGCCAACCACCTCGACGTTGCGTGGCGGGACACACCGCAAGAAGCGTGGGGACATGAGGTCAAAGCCGCCCAGAGCCGCACCGTCCCGGCCTCCGAAACCGTGTGGTGGCGGACCCGCGAAGTCTGGATTCACGCCGTCGACCTCGACAACGGCGCCAGCTTCGGCGACATGCCCGCCGACGTCCTCGAGCGTCTGCTCCGGGACATCATCGAAGCCTGGCACCACCGCGGCGACGACCAAGACCTGCGACTGGAAATCCTGGCCTCTGGCGGTGTCACGCATCTGGGCGACACCGCGGCCGTCGACCCGGTCGTTGTCACCGGCAGCCTGGCTGATATCACCGCTTGGGCGGCCGGCCGGTCGGCTCGCGGCGTCAGCTCCAACCGGACGGACGTGCCCCCAGCACCGCGCTGGATCTAAGTTGGGCGGCGGTGGCTGACCGGCCGGGATCTCCACGCAGGCGCAAGCGTCCGGTTGTCGACCAAGCGAAGCGCGTGGAGACACGATCACCGGATCTCCACGCAGGCGCAAGCGCCCGGTTGTCGACCAAGCGAAGCGCGTGGAGACACGATCACCGGATGGCAGGCGCAAAGCGCCCGGTTGTCGACCAAGCGGAGCGAGTGGAGACACGAGCACCGGTGGTTAGGACACGTCGATGGTGACGACGGCCGGGCCGCGGCCGGGGGCGGCGTCGGACTGTGCGCCGGTGCCTGAAGTGACGGCCCGGGAGACGCAGCAGCACATCTTTGCCGCTGCGTGCTGCTGGCGTTCGCTGTAGAAGACGTCCCGGTGGTCAATAGCGCCGTCTAGGTCCAGGACACGGACCTCGCAGAGCCCGCATTCGCCCTTGCGGCAATCGAACATCATGTCCGCGCCGGCCTCTTCGAGGGCCTCGAGCATGGAGCGACCTTGGCCCACCGTGGCCTCTATACCGAGCCGCGGAATCCTCACCACGAACTCCTCAGGGTCGTACCAGCCGCTGTTGCCGAAAGTCTCGTAGCGCAGATTCGCTACCGGCAGTTCGTGTTCCGTCCAGGCCCGGCGGACCGCGTCCATCAGTCGGATCGGCCCGCACATGTACAGCTCGGTATCCATGTCCGCGCCGGCCACCAGTTCGCCCACCTGCAGCGATGAGCCTTCATCGTCCACGTGGACCTGCAGCCGCTCCCCGTGCTCCTCGCGCAGCCGGTCCAAGTAGGCCATCGCCTCGCGGCTGCGGCCGACATAAACCACCCGGTAGTCGGCCTTCACGGCCTTGAGCACGCGGGCCATGTTGAGCATCGCGGTCACACCGATGCCGCCGGCCAACAGGATGTACCGCTCGGCCCCGACCCGCAGCGGGAAGTTCTGCAGCGGCTGGGTGATCTCCAGCGTGTCGCCGGCGGCCAGCGTGTGCATGAATTCCGATCCGCCCCGGGAAGCCGGGGCCTTCAGCACGCTCAGCGCGAGGCGGCGTCCGCCGTCGGCCGAATCCACGATGGAGTAGGAGCGCTTGTCCTCCTGGCCGCCAATCCGCACCTTGAGGTCGATGTGCGATCCCGGTTCCGCGGTCTTTGGCAGGGCCGGTTCCAGCACGATGCGGCGGATGCCGGCCGCAACGTCCTGCACGTCCACCACGGTGGCGTGCTGCCAGACTTCTACGTTTGTTGCTGCCATGGTGCCGTCTACCCTTCCTTCAGCTGCCGGCCTGGACGGCGGAAGCAAGCCGGCCTTCGGCCACCAGCATCCGCTCGATCAGCCGCCGCACCCACATGCCGCCGGCGTCGATGTTCAGGTTGTAGAACTCGTAGTCCGGATTGGCGTCGATGGCCTGCTGCTGCGCCTTGAGCATCTCCTCGTCCTCGCCGAACACACCGTGCACGCCGTCCCGCAATTGGGTGGTGATCAGCTGGCTGTCCAACCGGTAGTTGCGCATGAAAGCCCAGAAATAGTGGCAGGACCTGTCGGTTTCCGGCGAGATCGTGTTCATCACGAAACCATTCACGCCCTGACTGCGGTCTCCCTCCGGCGCGCCGGTGCCGGCCTTGGCCACGCCGACGTCGATGCAGATGGTGGACGGGGCCTGGAAGGTGATGATCTGCCAGCGGTCAACCTTGCCCGCGTAGCCGGGAAACTTGTCCCGCATGTTCTTCAGCCAGAACGGCGGTGCGTCAATGTTGTGCATCCAGCGCGTCACGGTGACGGTGTTGCCTTCATGCGAAACCACGAAGTCGGACTCGCTGAGCTCCTCCTGCCCAATGGACGACGAGTGTACGAACTCTTCGTGGGTCAGGTCCATCAGGTTGTCCAGCACCAACTGGTAATTGCAGTCGGCGTGGATGGTCTCGCCGTCGCCCGCCCACTCGGGCGAGTCCATCTGGTGCATGTCCGGGACCAGGTCCGGATCGGCCTGTGTCGGGTCGCCCAGCCACACCCAGACGTACCGGTGGCGCTCCACCACCGGAAAGGACGGAACCGTGGCCGAGGGGTTGATGGTCTCCTGCGCCGGCATCGAGACGCACCGCCCGGCCGAGTTGTAGACGATGCCGTGGTACGGGCACTGGATCCCATCCTTGCCCATGGTCTTGCCCATGGAGAGCGGCGCCAGCCGGTGCCAGCAGGCGTCGGCAAGAGCCACGGCCTTGCCGTCCTCCGTGCGGTACAGCGCCAGCGGGCGGTTGGCGATCCGCCGGGCCATTGGCTTGCGGGTGACCTCATGGTCCCAGCCCGCCACGTACCACGCGTTCATCGGGTGGCCCATGACCTTGTGGGTGGTGGAACTGGCAGTCTGCACAGCAGTCACAGTGGATTCCTTCCGGTAGCGCGAGCCGACATCCCCAGCGGCGCTGGCTCAGTTATATTTGCCGATGGCGGCCCGGACCCCGGACCGACCAACTAACTATGCACATAGATAGTGGCGTGAGTCCCAGACTATCGATGGATATAGTGATTGGCAACACAGTCGACAGGAAAGTTGGATCTATGAGTCTCCGCTACGCCTTGCTGGCGCTGCTCAGCGTTGAACCCATGACCGGCTACGACCTCTACAAGGAATTCGAAGCCTCCGTGGGGCACGTGTGGCATGCTCCGGACTCACAGATCTACCCGGAACTGCGGCGGATGGAAAAGGAAGGCCTACTCGACGGCGAGGAGGTCACCTGGGGCCAGCGCGGCAAAAAACGCCGGTACCACATCACCGAGGCCGGCGTGAAGGCGTTCCGGGACTGGATGAATACCACCCTTGAATACACCCGGGTGCGGGATCCAGCCCACCTGAAGGCCGCCTACCTTGAATGGGCCGAGCCCGAAGCAGCGCGCGAGCAGATGCGCGCACACATTGAACACCACACGGGCCTGCGCCAGCAATGGGAGCAGCGGATCCGCGAGATCGACCAGGACCGCAGCGAAATGCTCAACCGCCGCCTGGCCGGCACGCCGGAAGCCGACCGCGACCGAGTGAAGGCCTTCAAGCGCTTTACATATGAAGGTCTGGTGACCCGGGCCGATCAGGAGATCACCTGGGCCCAGCACGGGCTGGCGCTGATCGACGAGCTCTACGCCAACCGGCCGGGCGCCCGGCAGGCCGCCAAGAAGTAGCCCGGCGCCCGGCTCCGGAAGAGCCGGAGCCGGGCACCGCCGTCGTCAGCCGGACAGGAGCTGGCCGCGGCATCCGGCCATAGGCCGGCTAGTTGGAGTATTCCTTGCGCAGGTCGGCCTTGCGGATCTTGCCGCTGGCGGTCCGCGGCAGGTCCTCCACGATCACCACCGACTTGGGGATCTTGTAGCGGGCCAACCGCCCGTCCAGGTGCTGCTGGATGTCCTCGGCTGTCACCGCGAAGCCTTCGCGGACGGTCACCACCGCGCGCGGCACCTCGCCCCACTTCTCGTCCGGAATGCCGATCACGGCCGCACTGCTGACCGCCTCCAGTTCCAGGATGACCTGCTCCACCTCGGCCGGGTAGATGTTCTCGCCGCCGGAGATGATCATGTCCTTGAGCCGGTCGGAAATGAACAGGAAGCCGTCCTCGTCCACGTAGCCCATGTCGCCGGACTTGAACCAGACGCCGTCGGCATAGCTTTCGGCGGTGGCATCGGGCCGGTTCCAGTACTCGTGGATCACGTTGGGGCCGGAAATCTGGATCTCGCCCACCTCGCGCGCCGGCAGCACGTCGCCCACCGGGTCGGCAATCCGGATGTCGGTGAAGAAATGCGGAAGTCCGGCGGACCCGGCCTTCGGGCGCGACTTCTCCGCTGCCAGCGTGGTGGCGCCGGGCGCCGTTTCGGTCATACCGTAGCCGTTGGTAAAGGACAACCCGCGGGCCTCGTAGGCCTCCAGCACGCGCATCGGCACCGCGGAGCCGCCGCAGGTCAGCTTGTTGAGCGAACTGATGTCGGTCTTGTCCCAGTCGGGGTGCTCGCATAGCAGCTGGTAGGTGGTGGGTACACCGCTGATGCTGGTGGCCTTGTACTTCTCGATCAACATCAGGGTCCGGCCGGGTTCGAACTTCGGCTCAAGCACCACGGTGGCACCCTTGAGCAGGGTCGGCAGCACGCCCATGCCCAGTGATGCCACATGGAACATCGGCGCGATCATCAGCGCCACGTCGGTGCTGGCCATGTCGAAATCCACCAGCACGTTGATGCTGTTCCAGGTCATGTTGCCGTGCGTGAGCAGCGCGCCCTTCGGCCGGCCGGTGGTGCCGGAGGTGTAAAGGATCATGGCCGGGTCATCGAGTGAGACCGCCACGTCCCGGCGCTCCTCGCTGCCGGTTCCAATGACCTCTTCCAACAGCTCGACGGCGGTGGCCTGTCCGCCTGCCTCGGCCGCGCTTCCGGCGGGGGTACCATTCCCGTTCCTGGCCGGGCCGTCCTCCACCACCATCCGGTGGCTGATGCCCAGCAAGGAGCTGCCGCGCACGGCGAGCGGCTCCAAGGTGCGGGCATGGATGAGGATACGACTGCCGGAATCCTGCAGGGCGAACTGGACCTCGGGCGGGGCCAAGCGGGTGTTCAGCGGAACGAAAATTGCGCCCAGGGTGCCGCACGCAAAGAAAGTCTCAAGGAAGGCCGGGTGGTTCTCACCCAAGTAGGCCACCCGGTCGCCCGGGGCGATGCCGCGGTCCGCCAGCGCATTCGCCAGCCGGTCGACGCGCTCGGCAAATTCGCCGTAGCTCAGCTCGCCGGCGGTGCTGATGATCGCGGTCTTGGCCGCGGACTTCATGCGGCGCTTGTGGATCCAGGCACCGAGCCCCTGATTCTGCATCGTTCAAACCCTTTCGACGTACCCGGTGCCCGGGCTTCTCAGCGGAGCCGCGGTGAACCACATCACAACAGCTCCCACTCAACCTAATGCGCTTTAGTTGAAAAAGTCAATAGTTGAGAATGTCGTCCCACTGTGGCCGGGAGCAGTGCCCGCAGAGACCAATGATGCCCCTTCCGCCAGGGAAGGGGCATCATCGGCGCTTGGTGCGGGTGCTACTGCTGTGGCAGCAGTGCCGCCATGTCCGGAAGCTTGTCGATTAGCCCGTTTTTCAGCGAGATGTCTGCAATTTCCTCGATCGAGTCGGCGTTCACTTCCTGCGGGAACTTCGGCAGGGTCAACTTCTCGATGACCGCCGGGTCCAGCTTGGTGTACGTGGGCAGGATCTCGCGCACCTTGTCGGGATTCTCGTCGGCGAAGGCCAGCGACTTCTTCATGGCGCGGACAAACGCTTCGGTGACTTCCGGCTTCTCCTGCACGTTCTTGTCCGAGGTGAAGTAGGTCGCCACGGTCAGGTCCTCGACGGGATACGCATAGTTGGAGAAGACCGGCACGGCGCCGTCGCCTGCCACAATCGTCGCGAACGGCTCGACGGCGGCAATCGCGTCCACCTGGTCGTTGGCCAAGGCCGCCGGCATGTCCGGGAACGGCATTTCCACGAAGTTCAGGTTGGACGAATCTCCGCCGGACTGCTCCACGGCCTCCCGGATGGTGGAATCGCTGATGTTGTTGAGCGTATTGACACCAATCCGCTTGCCCACGAGGTCGGGAATGTCCTTGATGTCGCTGTCCGGCTTCACCATGACAGCGGCGAAGTCCTTGTCCCGGTTGCCCGTGGTGGCGACACCGTTGGCCACCATCTTCATGTCCAGACCCTTGGATCGGGCGATGACCAGCGACGTAACGTTGCTAAAGCCGAAGTCCATCTGGCCGCTGGTGATGGCCGGAATGATGGCTGCACCGCCCTGCGCCAAGGTCAATTCCAGGTCCAGCCCCTCCTCTTCGAAGAAGCCCTCCTCTTTGCCCAGGTAGATCGGCGCCACGTCCACAATGGGGATGACCCCCACATTGATTTTTGTCATTCCGCCGGCGGTTTCGCCGCCGCCCGCGGGAGCCGATTCCTCGCCACCACCCGACGGGCTTCCACCGCCGCACGCCGTCAACGCCAGCACCGCCGCCAGTGCCACTGCTGCCCTGATTTTCTTCACGGGTTCCCTCTCCATCACTCCAGAATGCACGGATGTGCCCCAGGTCACTCACAGTATCTACGTCCATAGTGTTAGACGTCAACGAAGCATCCGGATTGTTATCATCACTGGCTTTCCGGCGGCAGCAGCGCGTCGAGATCCACTGTGTTGTCGACGGTGCCGTACTTCAACACGGCATCCGCGAGCGTCTGGGCGGCGTCGCGGTCGAATGTCGGGTCGAAGCGCGGCAGCACAATTTCTTCCAGCAGCGCCGGGTCGGTCTTGGTGTAGGTGCCGATGATCTCCCGCACCTCGTCCGGGTTCTCTTGGGCATAGTTCATCGACTTGGTCATGCCCGCGGTGAATTTCTCCACCAGTTCCGGATCCTGCTTGATCTTGTCCGCGGAGGTGAAGTAGCCGCCGATATCCAAATTCGGGTGGGTTCCGCGGTACGGCCAGGACACTACCCGCGCACCGCTCTTGATGGCGGAGGTGAGGAACGGTTCCAAGATGAGCGCGGCATCTACCTGGCCGTTCTCTACGGCGGCCAGCGCGTCCGGGAAGGCGACTTCCACGAACTTCAGGCTGGATCCGTCGCCGCCGGCCTTGTCCACGGCGGTCCGGATGGTGGTGTCGCCGATGTTGGCCAGATTGTTGGAGGAGACCGTCTTGCCTTCCAGATCCGTGACCGCTTTGATGTCCGAATCCTTCGCCACCACGACGCCGGCAAAGTCGACGTCATCCTCGTCGGACGCGCGGGTTCCATTGACTACGTACTTCAGGTCCAGCCCCTGGTCGCGGGCCACCATCAGCGAGACGGTGTTGCCGAAGGCAAAGTCGAAGCTGCCGCTCACCACGCCCGGGACGGAGACGGCGCCGCCGGTGGTGTTCTCGATGGTCAGGTCGAGCCCTTCCTCTTCGAAGAACCCTTTGGCCTTGCCGAGGTGGAGCGGTGCCACATCGCCGATCGGAATCGCACCCACCTTCACCGCGGTCATCCCCTCCGCCGGCGAAGCCCCGCTGTCGTCGGTCGCCACCGTTCCCCCGGAGGGCGATCCCGCGCCACAGGCCGCCAGAGTTGCCGCGACAGCGGCGGCACAGACCATGGTGACAAGTCTCTTCATGTTGCACTCCCTCGTGTCGTTTCACCGTTGCTTGGGAGTCTAGGCAACGGCTGTCCGGCAGGCCACCGTACGGGCTGGCCTGCCCGTATAAAAGCAGCGAATACTTTAGATACGGTCCGCCCGCCCCCTCGGGGACCGAGTGACGCCACACGCCGCAGGGGCAGCCCCCGGAATACCAGGAACCGCCCCTGCGCAGTGCTGGATCAGACTACTCCACGGTCATGGCCGGGACATCCGGCTGGTTGTCCACGTACTTGTACTTGACCATCAGCTCGCCCATGTCGCTGAGAACATCCACGGGCAGTTCGGCGTCGAACGTTTCCATCTTCAGATTCTTGGCCACCTCTTCAGGCATGCCCATGAAGTCCGGCAGGACGGCGCGGACGCCGGCCGGATCCGCTTCGGCAGCCTTCAAGGTTTCAGTCATGGCGGTCTTGAAGTCGGCGACGACCTTGGCATTCTGGTCCGCGTAGCTGCCGCTGGTGAAGGTCACCATGGTGGGCAGGCCGGGCAAGGCCTTCTGGTTCGAATAGCCCAGCAGCTTGTAGTCCTTGTTGGCGAGAGCCTTGGACTGGAACGGCTCCGGAACCCAGATGGCGTCCACGTTGCCGCGTTCCAGCTGGGCCTCCATGTCCGGGAAGGGCATTTCGCTGAACTTCAGCTTGGACGGATCGCCGCCATCAATGGCAGCCGACTCCATGATCGTGAGGTCACCCTGGGTCTTGAGCGTGTTCACAGCGGTGGTCTTACCCTCCAGATCCGCGAACGATTTGATCCCCGAGTCTGCCTTGACGATCACGGCATTGATGTCTTCGCCCTCTGCCTTGGAGTTGCTGTAGCCGGTGACGATCTTCATCTCCAGGCCCTTGTCCACGGCGGTCATCACCGACAGCGGGTTGCCCACAGCAAAGTTCATCGTGCCGGTGGAAACGGCCGGCAGCATTGCCGCCCCGCCCTGCCCGGTCTGGAGCTCGACGTCGAGCCCGTGCTTCTCAAAGATGCCTTCGTCGATGCCGTACTGCATGGCGCCGGACGGTGCGATTGGCAGCACCCCCACGGCGATCTTGGTCAGACCGCTGTCGGCGGCGCCGGACTCCGCGGCTGGCGCGCTGGATCCGGACGGAGAGCCGGATCCGCAGCCGGTCAGTGCCATGGCGGCAATCGCGCCGCCGGCCAACAATTTGGCCAAGTGCTTCTTCATGAATCGCTCCTTGGATCCGTGGTGCCGTCCCCCGACCCTCGGAGGCTGACTGTGACCAGCACCACAGCTAATTACAACGTAGATGCAATAGTTGAATAAATCAATAGTTGTTGTCTGTTTGTGATCTGAACGGACCCCGGCCCTGAGGCCGAGGTCCGTTCAGTCCTGTGGTGGCAGCTGCTTAGACGTAGAAGCGTGCCAGGAACTCGGCGATGACCGCGGGACGTTCCTCGCCCTCGATCTCGATGGTGTTGTTGGTCTTGATCTGCACGCCGCCCTTGACCTCGGTGACCTCGGCGATGGTGGAGTGCAGGCGGACCTTGGCGCCGACCTTGACCGGATTGGTGAACCGCACCCGGTCCAGCCCGTAGTTGACCTTGGTCTTGACGCCTTCGACGTCGAAGAGTTCGCTCCACAGCGGGATGACCAGGGACAAGGTCAGGAAGCCGTGCGCGATCGGTGCGCCGAAGGGGCCCTCTTTGGCCTTCTCCACGTCGGTGTGGATCCACTGGTGGTCATCGGTAGCGTCCGCGAAGGTGTTGATCTGGTCCTGGGTGATCTCGCGGTAGTCGGTGTAGCCGAGGTCCTTGCCGACCAGGCCGGGCAGATCTTCGAAGTTGACGACGGTGTTGCTCATGGTTGCTCCTTGGGAAAGTGTTGTTGTTGTTCTCTAGCGGAATGCGCCGGTGCCGGTGATGGCCCGGCCGACAATCAGGGCGTTGATCTCGTGCGTGCCCTCGTAGGAATAGACGGCCTCTGCGTCTGCGTGGAAGCGCGCCACGTCGGTGTCCAGCGTGATGCCGTTGCCTCCGACCACTTCGCGTGCCAGGGCGACGGTTTCGCGCATCCGGGCACTGCAGAACATCTTGGCCAATGCGGAATTCTCGTCCTTGTAGATGCCTTCCTCCTGCTGCTGGGTCAGCCGCACCGCCATGCCGAGCGACGCCGTGACGTTCCCGAGCATGGTGGCGAGCTTCTCCTGGATCAGCTGGAAGCCTGCCAGCGGCTTGCCGAACTGCTTCCGCTCCTTGACGTAGCGCAGCGCGGCCTCGTAGGCCCCGGCCTGCACGCCGGTGGCGATCCACGCGACGTCCGAGCGCATGTTCCGCAGCAGCGAGGCCACGTCCGCGAACGAGTTCACATTCTGCAGCCGGGCCGAGTCCGGGACCCGCACGCCGGCCAGCTTGATGTCCGCGTTCTGCATCATCCGCAGCGACGTCTTGCGCAGGATTTTGGAAAGCTCGACGCCGGGGGAATCGGTCGGCACCAGGAAGCACTTGACCTGGCCGTCGGCTTGGTCGCGGGCGAAGATCGCCAGCACGTCAGCGGTCACGGCACCGCCGATCCAGCGCTTGGCGCCGTCGATGATCCACTCGTTGCCGTCCCGCCGGGCGCTGGTTTCCAGCCCGCCGGCAATATCCGACCCGTGCTCCGGTTCGGTCAGCGCGAAGACGCCTTTGAATTCGAAGCTGCGGATCTTCGGGTCCAGCTCGGCCGCCTGCTCGGCGCTGCCGCCCAGGTTGACCGCGGTACGGAAGAGCCCGGACTGCGCGTTGTAGAAGGTGGCAACCGACGCATCGGTCCGGGCGAGCTCGAAGTTGCGGAAGCCCTCGTACAGCCCGGACGGCTTGGCGCCGCCTTCGGTCAGCTCCGCCGGAGCCATCAGGTCCAGGTCGTAGAGCGGCTGGGCAATCTGGTACGGGAACTCGCCCTGCTCCCAGTACTCGCCCAGCAGCGGGTGGACCTGATCCTCAAGCACCGTGCGCAGCCGGCCGAGCACGCTGCGTTCGGCATCGGTCAGCAGCGAGGCGTAGCCGTACTGGTCGGACGGGTAGAACTGTTCGGCCATGGTCCCGGTCCTCTCTTCGGCGACGGCGCTCATCGCTGCGCCCCGTCCAGCCCCAGCAGACGTACGGCATTGTCCTTGAGGATCTTCGGACGCACCTCGTCCTTCAACGGCAGGTCCGCGAAGGCACCCAGCCACTTCTGCGGGGTGATCAGCGGGTAGTCGGTGCCGAAGAGCACCTTGTCCTGCAGCACCGAGTTGGACAGCTTCACCAGCGACTCCGGGAAGTACTTGGGCGACCAGCCGGACAGGTCGATGAATACGTTCGACTTGTGCGTGGCGATCGAGTTGGCCTCGTCCTGCCACGGCACCGACGGGTGCGCCATGATGATCTGGAACTCGGGGAAGTCCGCGGCGATCTCGTCCAGCAGCAGCGGGTTGGAGTAGCCCAGCTTGATCCCGGATCCCCCGGGCGTGCCGGCACCCATGCCGTTCTGGCCGGTGTGAAAGACCGCCGGGAGGCCAAGCGACTGCAGCGCCTCCCACAGCGGGTAGTACCGTTCGTCGGATGGATTGAACCCCTGCAGGCTCGGGTGGAACTTGAACCCGCGGACCCCGTAGTCCTCGACCAGCTGTTTGGCCCGGTCGATCGCCTCGGCGCCGGTGAGCGGATCGACCGAGCCGAACGGGATCAGCACGTCGTTGTTCCGGGCCGCACCCTCGGCAATGTCCTCGATGCTGTTCGGCTCGTGCTTCAACCGGGTCCGGGCGTCCACCGTGAACACCACCGCCGCCATGTTGAGCTCCCGGTAGGTCGCCGCAATCGCATCCAGCGACGGCGTGCGTTCCTCGGCCTTGAAGTACTTGCTCGAGGCGTCCATCAGTTCCTGCGGCAGCGAGACGTGCCCGTGGCCGTCGATCTCGATATGCACATGCATGTCGATCGCGGTCAGCGAGGCGACGTCCAGGCCCAGTTCGTAGCGTGGCGCCATGGCTACTTCGCCGCCGGCTCGGGCTGTAGTTCGGCCGGCAGTTCGGGGAATTCCTCGCCCACGCTCTGCAGCCGGCTGCCGAACAGGTCTTCAAAGCGCTCGTTCAGCGCTTCGTAGCTCCAGCCGCCGTCCAGGAACTCGGTGACCACGGCCTCCGGATGGGACCACAGCTGCAGCCGGTCGCCGCCCACGCCGATCGCCTGGCCGGTCACCTTGGCGGCCGCATCGGAGGCGAGGTAGGCAACCAGGCCGGCAACGTCGTCGGCCGTTCCAAAGCCCAGGTCCTTGCGGAAGAAGTCCGGCATGGCCTCGCCGCGCTCGTCCGCCTCGACGGCCTTCTGGAAGAACGGAACGGTCTTGGTCATGGCCGTGGCGGCCACCGGGATGATGGCGTTGGCGGTGACGCCGGCCTTCTTCATCTCCAGCGCCCAGGTGCGGACCATGCCCACAATGCCGGCCTTCGCGGCGGCGTAGTTGGTCTGGCCGAAGTTGCCACGCTGGCCGGTGGGCGAGCCGATGGTGATGATCCGGCCGGCCACGCCGTTCTCCTTGAAGTAGGCGTAGGCCTCGCGGACGCAGGTGAAGGTGCCGCGCAGGTGCACGTTGATGACCAGGTCGAAGTCCTCGTCCGTCATCTTCAGCAGCGACTTGTCCCGCAGCACGCCGGCGTTGGTGACCAGGATGTCCAGCCCGCCGAAAGTCTCGACGGCGGTGCTCACCAGCTGCTTGGCGGTTTCGGTGGAGCCCACCGGAGCGACGACGGCGGTGGCCTTGCCGCCGGCCGCGGTGATGCTGGCGACGGCCTGCTCGGCCACCTGTGCGTCAACATCATTGATCACGACGGCGGCGCCCTGGCGGGCGAGCTCCTGGGCGTAGGCCAGGCCGAGGCCGCGGCCGCTTCCGGTAACAATGGCTACTTTTCCGGCCAGTGACATTTGATGCTCCTTGTTCCTGCCCCAGAGGGGGTGCATGGGTTTATGCTGGTCTGAAACCAATGACAACCCATATGATTGAAAAAGTCAATCATATTTTCCAGTCTCAAGATGTAGCGAGGGAACATGCCCGCACCGACCACGGCCGAGGCGACCACCTCCAGCCAGCCCACCGCAGGAAACGGCGTCGAGCGCCTGTACACCACGGATCTGGCCAGCGAGATCGAATTCCTCACCGCGCGGGCGCGGTCGCTGGGCTCCGGCCGCGCGAACAACATGCTGGCCGAGCTTGATCTGAAGGTGCGGTCCTACTCGGTCCTCTCTCTGGCCTGCAGCGGGCAGAACCCGTCGCAGCGTGAACTGGCGGACTTCCTCAGCCTGGACCCCAGCCAGATTGTGGCCTTGGTGGACCAACTGGAGAAGCGCGGAGCCGTGACGCGGGAAGCCGATCCGCGCGACCGCCGGTCCAAGGTCATCGCGCCCACGGCAGCGGGCCGCCGGCTCTACAAGCGGGCCGAGGCAATCGTCCGCCAGGCGTCCGACCACTCCCTGGCCCAGCTGAACGACCAGGAGCGCGAGACGCTGCGCGACTTGCTCCGCCGCATCGCTTTCTAGCCCGCGCGGCCGCCCCCTCCCCCTCTCCGCTCCCGAACGCCCTCCCCTTTCTCCAGACATCCCTCTCCGAACCCTCGCTCCCTCCATCGACTGTTCAGATAACGCCCTCTTCAGCGCTGAGAAGGGCGTTATCTGAGCAGCCGAGTTCAGTACGGGCAGGGGTCCGGCGAGGAAGCGGCGGGGCGCTGTTTAAACAACGGCGCCGGCCACCTCCATGAAGGAAGTGGCCGGCGCCGTCTCGCTTCGGACCCTGCTAGCTGGCGCTCCCGGCCTGGGAAGCGGCCGCGGCCGGGCGGTGGCCCTGCTTGGCCAGCTGGATCTGCTCATACACGTGGTGGCGCAGCTCGGTGAACCGCGGCAGGGCGCGGGTGTTGAGCTGGTCGCGCTCGTCCGGCAGGTCGATTTCCAGGTCTTCCTGGATCACGGTCGGCGAGGAGGACAGGATGATCACTCGCTGGCCCAAGTACACCGATTCGTCGATGTCATGGGT
>NZ_JBFBGZ010000015.1:0-70887 GCF_040684925.1 Arthrobacter sp. NPDC089319
CACACCACAGGGGCGGCACGCCACGGCACTTCAACCAATAAATAATTGGTATCAACAAACTTGGCACACTATTGAGTTCTCAAACAACAGGAGCAAACGAATACTTCAGCAAAACGGTTTCTTTTGGAATTCGCTTTGTTTTTCTTCGTTGCGATGTTTCTACTTTATTTCATTCTTTTTCTTTCTGTCAAATCCGCGTTTCCGCTTCATTTACTTCAGAAAAAGGATGGTCCCAGCGAAAAACTGCAGCTGATTTGCCTGCGCACTGGGCGCATGACTAACCGCTGCGTTTTATCGAAGGGGTTTTGTCGCTGTCCGGCCGGCTGTTTCACAACCCGCGGCGGCGACTCAGAAAACATTACACGGCCCCGGCACCGCCCGCAAATCGTTGAAGCGTGATGCCCGCCACCGATGCGGAAGGGCCCGCCGTCGGCCTCCGAAACGGAGGAAAACAGCGGGCCCTTCGGTCAAGCCGTCGGTTGACGGCCAAGCGGCTTTCTCAGCCAGTCACTTCCACCATGGCAAGGGTGCGCTTGCCACGGCGCATCAACAGGTACTTGCCATGCAGCAACTGGTCTGCCCCGACGACGGTGTCCGGGTCGGTGATTTTCTGGTTGTTCACGTAGGCTCCGCCCTCCGCCACCGTCCGCCGTGCCGCCGAATTGCTGGTGGCCAGGCCGGACTGGACCAACAAGTCGATGATCCCGGTGGTCTCCGGTCCGGCAACAGCACTGGGCAGCTCAGCTGTAGCGGCAACCAGGGTGGACTCATCCAACTCGGCCAACTCTCCCTGCCCGAACAACGCCGAGGAAGCAGCAATCACCTTGTCGGTCGCATCGGTTCCGTGCACAATCGACGCCACCTCGTAGGCCAGCGTCCGCTGTGCTTCACGGGTGTGCGGCCGCTCGGCCACCGCTCGTTCGAGCTCTTCGATTTCCTCCCGCGAACGGAAGGTGAAGACCTTGAGCCGCTGCACCACGTCGGCGTCGGCCGTATTGAGCCAGAACTGGTACATGGCATAGGGGCTGCACATGTCCGCATCCAGCCAGATGGCGTTGCCCTCGCTCTTACCGAACTTGGTTCCGTCCGAGTTGGTGATCAAGGGCGTGCCGATCGCGTGGACAGCGCTGCCTTCCACCTTGCGGATGAGTTCGATGCCGCTGGTCAGGTTGCCCCACTGATCCGATCCGCCGGTCTGCAGGATGCAGCCGTACTGCCGGAACAGCTCCAGGTAGTCCATGCCCTGCAAGATCTGGTAGCTGAATTCCGCGTAGCTGATGCCCTCGTCGGAGTTCAGCCTGGAGGCGACGATGTCCTTCTTAACCATGGTGCCGACGCGGTAGTGCTTTCCGATCTCGCGCAGGAAATCGAGCACGCTCATCGGAGCAGTCCAGTCAAGGTTGTTGACCATTCGCGCGGCGTTATCGCCGTCGAAGTCAAGGAAGCGCTGGACCTGGCCCTTCAGGCGGTCCACCCACTCGGCAACCGTTTCCTTGGTGTTCATGGTGCGCTCGGCGGTGGGCCTGGGATCGCCGACCAGTCCGGTGGAGCCGCCCACGAGTCCCAGCGGCTTGTGCCCGGCCAGTTGCAGCCGGCGCATGGTGAGCAGCTGGACCAGGTTGCCCAGGTGCAGGCTGGGCGCCGTCGGGTCGAAGCCGCAGTAATACGTCACCGGGTCCCCCGCCAGCAGTTTCTCCAGTTCAGCCTCGTCGGTTGAAACGTGGACAAGACCGCGCCACTTCAGTTCCTGCCAGACGTTGGCGAAACCAGGGTCGTTGCTTTGCGAAGCGAGAAACGTATTATTCACGGATTCCAAAATATCAGCCTTCAATTCCCTCTGGGACGTCGCCCTCGGCCAACAGCCGCAGCCGCTGGGTCGGACGGGTCATGGCCACGTAGAGGTCGCCGACGCGGCCGCCGGTGCGGTGCAGTAGTTCACCGGGTTCGAGTACCACCACGGCGTCGAACTCCAGGCCCTTGGCCTCCTGCGGGCCCAGCACACTGATGTCCTGTTCCAGCCCGCCCGCGCCGCCGCCTACGCGGCGGCCGTAGACCGCGGCCAACGCGCTCCGGACCTCCTGCAGCTGACGATCGGCGGCGATGACCGCCAGCAGGCCGCCGTTGGCAGCATCGAGTTCCTCGGGCATGACCTCCAGCAAGTGTTCAACCATGCGGCCGGCCGGCACCCGGTCCACCACCGGCTGCCAGCGCCCGTCGCGCACGGCTTTCGGAGCCGATACCACTTGGCCGGCCGCGTTCGCCATCCGTACCGCCGCCTGGGCAATCTGCGATGGCGTGCGGTAGTTCACGGTCAGTTCTTCGAGCTGCCAGCGGCTGCCCGCAAACGGCTCGAGTGCCTGTTGCCAGGATTCTGCGCCGGCCGCCGAGCTGGTTTGCGCGATATCGCCGACCACGGTAAACGACTTGAGCGGGCAGCGGCGCATCAGCAGGCGCCACTGCATGGCTGACAGCTCCTGCGCCTCGTCGACCACGATGTGTCCGAAGGCCCACGTGCGGTCGCCGGCGGCTCGTTCAGCGGCGGTGAGACGGTTTTGCTGCGCTTGGTTGTACCCCGCCAGGTCCTCCGCGCTGACCAGCCCGTTGATGCCGATGTCACGCAGCGACTGGTCAACGTTGCGCAGCGACTGCTCGGCATTGGCGATGTCGCGGGCCCGGTCTGCTTCCTGCTGGGCCTTGTCACGCCCGGACGAGGCATCCATCTCGCCGAGCAGCTCTGCGGCCTCGTCGAGCAGCGGCACATCGGATTCGGTCCACGGCGCATCCGGGGAGCGCAACAGCACCGAGCGTTCGGCATCGGTCAGTTCCGGGGTTGCAGCCTCGAGATGGGCCGGCTTGCTGAGCAATTCCCGGATCAGCTTTTCCGGCGTCAAAGGCATCCACGCCAGATTCAGCGCCACCCGGACATCGCGCGATGTCCGTACGTCTTCGGCCAGATAGGCGCGATCCGCGTTGTTGCCCGGTCCCGAGGACGCTTCCAGGGCTTCGCGCAGCTGGTCGGTCAGTTCGCGCAGCAGGATCTTCACGAAGGTCACCCGGGCGGCGTTGTGGGGTTTACCGGTGGCCCGCGCGCGGTCCCGCGCCCGCGCCACCTGGCGCGGGGTGAGGGTCAAGATGGTGCCCTCGACGTTGACCTTGCGCGGCTCCGCCGGCAGCCTCTGCCGGTTCGCTACCGCGTTGGCCACGACGTCGGCCATGGACAAACGGCCCTTGATCTCGGCCGCGGCGGGATCGGTTTCGGGCACCGCCCGGATTCCGGGCATCAGCCCACCGAGTGTTGACATGACGACGCCGGTTTCACCCAGCGAGGGCAGCACACGCTCGATGTACTTCATGAAGGAGTTCGACGGTCCCACCAGCAGCACACCGGCGGACTTCAGCCGTTCGCGGTGGGAGTACAAAAGGTACGCCGCGCGGTGCAGGGCGACGGCGGTCTTGCCGGTTCCGGGGCCGCCCTGGACCACAAGGATCCCCGGCATCGGTGCCCGGATGATGCGGTCCTGTTCGGCCTGGATGGTTCCGACGATGTCGGACATGGCACCGGTGCGCTTGGAGTTAAGCGCGGCCAGCAGGGCGCCTTCGCCCTGCAGCGACGCACCTTCGGCGAGCATGGTCGAATCGAGCACGTCGTCTTCAATGCCCTTGACCTGGTGTCCTTGCAGGATCAGGTGCCGGCGCCGCCGCACGCCCAGCCGTTCGAAGGCAGTGGCCTGGTAAAACGCTCCGGCTTCGGGCGCGCGCCAGTCCACCATCAACTGCTGCAGGTCCTTGGTGCTGAGTCCGATGCGTCCGATGTAGCGGCGGTCGCCGTCGTCCAGATCGAGCCGGCCGAACACCAAGCGGTCGTCAACGGCGTTAAGCTGGGCCAAACGGTCCTCATACATGGTCGCGAACGCGTCGCGTTCGGAAATGTTCTGCATACTGCCCACTGCGCCGCTGCCGCGGACCCGGGCCAACTGCTCCTGTTTTTCGGCGCGCAGTTCTTCCAGCCGGCGGTACAGTCCGGCCACGTAGCTGCGCTCATGTTCAAGCTCGGCGTGGGCCGAAAGCGATTCTGGCATGTGTGTTATCCCTCCCCAAAAGGCAGACCGTCCATTCTACTACCGGGACGGTGGATTTTCCTGCGAGCAGGACGACGGCGGGCGGGCGCGCACCCTGTCCGTTCGCCGACGGCGGAGTTAGTGGCTACTCGCGGACCAGCGAACGGATGCGGTGTCCCGCCAAGGCGGACCTGCCACGCAGTGCCGAGAGCTCGAGGACCACGCCGAATCCGGCCACCTGGACTCCGGCCCGTTCAAACAGCCGGCAGGCGGCGCCGAGCGTCCCGCCGGTTGCGAGCACGTCGTCGAGGATCAGCACCCGCGAACCCGGCAACAGATCGTCCGCATGGATTTCCAGCGTGGCGGTGCCGTACTCCAGCGTGTAATCCTCGGAGATGGTTTTCCGGGGCAGCTTGCCCTTCTTCCGCACCGTGACGACGCCGGTGCCGGAGGCATACGCGGCGGCGGCCGACAGCAGGAAGCCGCGGGCCTCCACACCGGCCACGGCGTCGAACTGGCCCTGGAACGGGTCGATCAAGGCATGCACCACTGCGTGCAGCGCTTCCCCGTCAGCGAATACAGGAGTCAGGTCCCGGAAGACGACGCCGGGCTGCGGATAATCCCGGACGGTCTCCGAAAGACGGTTGACCAAGGTTTCAACTGATTCGCGAGGGCGTTCATTCACCCGTCTACCCTACCCGCTGCCGGCACGGCGCCGCGGTTTCGCGGCCCGATACGGCGAGACGGTTGGGTCACCTTCCAACCAAAAGCGCCACGGGTAAGCATCGGTGCCGCCCTCACCGCTGACGCCCACCCGCGGCCCGGTCCGCACGTGCTGATGCGATGCCTGGACCGCCGGCCGGGTCAGTGCCAAGCCGCCGGCCGCGACGGCGCGGCCATTGTCCGCCAGCTCCAGCCCCAAGGCCACGGCCAGCCGGGCCGGCCCCCGCGCCAACTCGGCGTCCCGCTTGGCCGAGGTCCGCCGGCTGCGGGCCAGATCCAGGCCTTCGGTGACTTCTCCGGCGCGGAGCAAGGCGGCGGTGGCCTGGCCTTCGTGGCCGCACACGATGTTCACGCAATGGTGCATCCCGTAGGTGAAGTAGACGTAGATATGCCCCGGCGGGCCGAACATCACCTTGTTCCGGTTGGTCAGGCCGCGGAAGGCATGCGAGCCCGGATCGTGCTCCCCCATGTAGGCCTCCACCTCGGTGAGGCGCACCGCAACCGTCCCTTCCGCCGTCGTATGCGCCAACCGGGCACCGAGCAGCCCCGGAGCCACCTCCACGGCGGGCCGGCCCAGCCAGCGCAGCAGAGCTGCATCCACTAGGCGGGTTGGAAGCGCTGGTAAAAGCGGGCCAAGGCTTCACGCCGGTGCGCCGAGTCATGTACCTGCCCACCGCCGAGCACCGTGGCCAGCGCGTCCAGCCGCATGTGCCAGCTGGCCATCAGGCTCCCCGCCGGGATTTCCCGGCCGAGGTTGTGGACCAAGGTCAGGCGGGTCCTGCCGTCCTCCGGTTCCAGCATCCAGTGCACGGTGCCGGTGCCCTCCGGGGCGGTCCAGGTGTAGTCAAGCCTGCTGCCCGCGAGCACATACTCGACGTCTCCGGTGACGTTCCGTCCCGGCAGATTGAATTCGACCGCGCCGCCGGCCTGCAGCTCCACCCGACCGGGTCCGAGCCACACCTTGAACAGGTCCGGCTCGGTCAAGGCCTCCCAGACCCGGTCCCGGCCGGCGTCGAGCAACCGTTCGAAGCGAAGGCACGTGTGGCCGGAATCGCTCTCCACCGTGCCCATCGAATGCGAGAGCTGGTACAGGCGGGAGTACGCCTCCCGCAGCGGGGTCCAACGGTCAATTTCCGTCTCCGGCCGGCGTCCGGCCGCGACCTCGGCCAGCGCGTCCAGGATGGTCTGCCAGCCGGCGCTGCCTTCGGTCAGGAATTCGGGCCCCTCGGCGCGCGACCGGAACTGCAGCAACGTTCCGCCGTCGCTTTCCAGCACCCGCCATTCAATCACCGACTCCTGGCCGAGCTCGTCCTCCCACGTGATCTGCAGGCTCAGCGGCGGGTTCAGCTGCAGCACCGTGCCGCTGGACATGCCACCGCCCAGAACCAGCTCGTAGGTGCGGCCCAGCTCCCAGTCGGCGTCCAGCGTGCCGAGCCACTTGGCGACGTTCTCCTTCTCTGCCAGCAGGCTCCAGATGTAAGTGTGCGGGTAGTCGAGTTGGCGGTCGAAGGCCAAGACGTAATCCCCGTCCACACGCTCGATCCGGCCCTCCGGAACCAGTTTTTCCTCGTCCTGGCTCAGCGTCGACATGCTCGCTCCCTCGGCTCAGTAGCTATGCCCCAACGCTTCACAAACTACCGCAGAGACATTTGCTACCGGTCGGTAACTTATGCCGACGTCGGTCCGCGAAGGCTAGCCGCGGTTCCCGCCGGCGTAGTCCCGCGCGCTGGCGAGGCCGGCCTGGAGCGCCTCGATCTGGGCTGCCACGGCGCTCGGTGCGGTGCCGCCCTGCGAACTGCGGCTGGCCAGCGAACCTTCCACGGTCAGCACCTCACGCACCCGCGGGCTCAGCTTCGGCGAAATGGCGGCGAACTCCTCGTCCGTCAGGTCCCAGAGTTCGACGCCGCGGCTCTCGGCCTGCTTGACCGCGGCACCGGAGAGCTCGTGGGCTTCGCGGAACGGTACGCCCTGCCGGACCAGCCATTCGGCAATGTCGGTGGCCAGCGCAAATCCCTGCGGGGCCAGCGCTTCCAGCCGCTCAGTGTTGAAGACCAGGGTCTCGATCATGCCGGCGACGGCGGGCAGCAGGAGTTCCAGGGTGTCTGCGGCGTCGAAGACAGGCTCCTTGTCTTCCTGCAGATCGCGATTGTAGGCCAGCGGCAGGCCCTTGAGCGTGGCCAGCAAACCGGTCAGGTCGCCGATCAGCCGGCCAGCTTTGCCGCGGGCCAGCTCCGCAACGTCCGGATTCTTCTTCTGCGGCATGATGGACGAGCCCGTGGAGTAGGCGTCGTCCAGGGTCACAAAGGAGAATTCCTTGGTAGCCCAGAGGATGACTTCCTCGGAGATGCGCGACAGGTCCACGCCGATCATTGCGGAGACCCAGCTGAATTCGGCGAAGACGTCGCGCGAGGCGGTTCCGTCGATCGAGTTCCAGGCGGCGGAGTCGAAGCCGAGGTCGGCGGCGACGGCGTTGGGGTCCAGTCCCAGCGAGGAACCGGCCAGGGCGCCGGAGCCGTACGGCGAGACCGCGGCCCGCTTGTCCCAGTCGGCCAGGCGCTGCACATCGCGCAGCAGCGCCCAGGCATGGGCCAGCAGATGGTGCGACAGCAGCACCGGCTGGGCGTGCTGCAGGTGGGTGCGGCCGGGCATCGCAACGTCCGGGTGCCGGCGGGCCTGGGCGAGCAGCGCGTCAATGGTTGCCAGCACTCCGCTGGCAATGATCCGTGCGTGGTCGCGCAGGTACATCCGGCCCAGGGTGGCGATCTGGTCGTTGCGCGAACGCCCGGCGCGGAGCTTGCCGCCCAGCTGCGTACCGGCCCGTTCGATCAGCCCGCGCTCAAGCGAGCCGTGGACGTCTTCGTCCGACTCGGCGGCCGCGTAGGCACCCGAGCGAACATCGTCGTCGAGTTGGCCCAGGGCAGCAAGCATGCCCTCGAGTTCGGCGTCGTCCAGCAGCCCCGCCTTGTGCAGCACCTTGGCGTGCGCGCGCGAACCGGCGATGTCGTAGTGCGCCAGGCGCCAGTCGAAGTGCGTCGACTTGCTCAGCGCCGCCAGCGCGTCGGCCGGCCCGCCGGCGAAACGGCCACCCCAGAGGGCACCTTCGTTGGTGTGCCCGGCTGCGCCGGTGTTCGGTTCCTGCGTCACGTTGTCTTCCCTTTCCGCCAGGTCGCCCTGGTGACGGTTCCGCGCGCTGCCGTGCCGGCCGGCGGAGATGGCTTGCCGCCGAGGCGGTAAGCCGTTGCTTTGCGTTTAGGTTATTGCGTTCAGGCGTTGCGCGACGAGTCGTCGGCGAACTGCAGGAACCGTGCCGCGAGGGCGGCGCCGCCGGTCGGGTCCCGCGTCACCAGCAGGACCGTGTCGTCTCCCGCGATGGTGCCCAGGACCGACGGCATGACCGAATGGTCGATGGCCAGCGCCAGGAAGTTGGCCGCACCCGGCGGCGTGCGCAGCACCACCAGGTTGGCGGAGGCTTCGGCCGTCACCAGCAAATCCGCGCACAGCCGGGCCAGCCGGGCGTCCAGGATCTCTTGGGTGAGCCCGCTTTGCGGCGCTCGTTCGCCGCCCTCGCTGGGCACCGCGTAGATCAGGCCGCCGTCCTGGCCGCGCACCCGCACCGCGCCCAGTTCCACCAAGTCGCGGGAGAGCGTGGCCTGGGTGACCTGCACGCCTTCGTCCGCCAGCCGGGCCGCCAGTTCGGCCTGCGAGCGCACCGATTCGCCGGTCAGGATCGCGGTGATCTTGGCCTGGCGGGCGGTCTTGGTGGCCGGCATCGTGTTCATGGCCTGGTCCGCCTTCAAACCCTGGCCAACGGTGCCAGCGACGACTTGTCCATCAGCCATGCCATCAGCGCCTTCTGTGCGTGCAACCGGTTTTCCGCTTCGTCCCAGACCACCGACTGCGGGCCGTCGATGACTTCGGCAGAAATCTCGTAGCCACGGTAGGCCGGCAGACAGTGCAGCACGACGGCATCTTCGGCGGCCAGATCCAGCGCGGCTTGATCCACCGCGTAGTCCTTGAACAGCTCCAGCCGCTGCGCCTTTTCGTCTTCCTGTCCCATCGAGACCCAGGTGTCGGTGGCGATCACGTCCGCCCCGGCCAGCGCCTGCGCCGGATCAGTGCTGACCAGGACGGATCCGCCGGTTTCGGCGGCCCTGGCCTCGGCTGCGGCCACCACGGACTCAGCCGGCAGGTAGCCTTCCGGTCCGCCGATCCGCACATGCATGCCGGCGGTGACACCGGCGAGCAGGTACGAGTTGGCCATGTTGTTGGCAGCATCGCCCAGGTAAGCCATGGTGAGCCCGGCCAGCTTGCCCTTGTGTTCTTGGACGGTCAGCAGGTCCGCCAGCAGCTGGCAGGGGTGGTAATCGTCGGACAGCGAGTTGATCACCGGCACTCGGGACAGGGCAGCCATCTCCTCCAGCCCGGAGTGGGCATAGGTCCGCCAGACCACCGTGGAGACCATCCGTTCCATCACCTTGATGGTGTCGGATACGGATTCCTTGTGTCCCAGCTGGGATTCGCCGGGATTGATGATCAGCGGGACACCGCCCAGATCCGAGATCCCGCTGGCGAAGGACACCCGGGTGCGCGTCGAGGTCTTGTCGAAAATCACGGCCACGGTCTTCCGGCCGGCCCCGTCGCCGGCAAACGGCTGATACCGGTACGGGAACTGCTTCATCTCCGCGGCCAACTGCAGTACTTCGGCCTGCTCGGCCGGGGTAAGGTCGGTGTCCTTGAGGAAGTGGCGGGTCATGAGGCGTCCTTGCTGGTGGCGGCGGCGCGGGCGGCCGCGGTGGTCAGAATGTCCGGCAGCGCGGCGGTGAACCGGGCGGCCTGCTGGGCGGTCAGGATCAGCGGCGGGGCCAGCCGCAGGGTGCGCGGAGAAGGGCTGTTGATGATGAAGCCGGCGTCCAGTGCTGCCTCCACCGCGGCGGCGGCAATGTCGGCGTCCAGGTCGAACCCGATCAGCAGGCCCTCGCCGCGGACCTCCACCACGTGGTCGACGCCGGCCAGCTGCTCGCGCATCTTGTCCCCGAGCTCCGATACATGGGCCAGCAGCCCGCGGGACTCGATGGCGTGCAGGGTAGCCAGCCCGGCCGCCGTGGCCACCGGGTTGCCGCCGAAGGTGGTGCCGTGCTGGCCAGCGGTCAAGAGGCTTGAAGTCTCCGCACCGAAGGTCAGCAGCGCGCCGACCGGGAGCCCGCTGCCCAGGCCCTTGGCCAGGGTGATGGCGTCGGGAACGATCCGTTCGCCGCCGGCCACCTTGCCTTGGAACGCGAACCAGTTGCCGCTCCGGCCGACGCCGGACTGCACCTCGTCCAGAATCAGCAGCGCGCCGGCAGCCGTGGTGGCTTCCCGTGCGGCCTTCAGATAACCCTCCGGCAGCGGCCGGACACCCACCTCGCCCTGGATCGGTTCGAGCACGACGGCGGCCACCGTCTCATCGACGGCGGCGCGCAGTGCGTCTTCATCACCGAAGGGTAGGTGGACCACACCGCCCGGCATCGGTTCGAAGGGTTCGCGGTAGGCCTTCTTGGCCGTCAGCGCCAAGGCACCCATGGTGCGGCCGTGGAAGGCACCCTCCAGTGCGATGATCTTGGTCCTCGTCGGGCTGGAGTTGCGCCGGGCCAGCTTGAACGCCGCTTCGTTGGCTTCGGTGCCGGAGTTGGCGAAGAACACCTTGGAGCCGGCCGGAGCGCCGGCCAGCTCCAACAGCCGTTCGGCCAGCGCGATCTGTGCCGGACTGGTGAAAAAGTTTGAGACATGGCCGAGGGTGGACAGCTGGTCGGCGACGATGCCGGTCAGGAATTCGTCGGCGTGGCCGAGCGCATTCACCGCGATGCCGCCGAGCAAGTCCAGGTATTCCTTGCCATCGGCGTCCCAGACGGTGCAGCCTTTGCCTCGCACCAGCACGCGCTGCGGGGTCCCGAAGACACCCATCAGCGATTCGCGGTACTTCTCCAGCAACTGTTTGCCGTCCAGTCCCGCCAGGCCGGCCAAGTCGGCCGCCGTGGACACTGCGTGGGCCGTGTTCATGATTCGTCTCCGTCCGGAACAATCTGGGTGCCGATGCCGGCTGCGGTGAATATTTCCAGCAGGATGGAGTGCGGCATCCTGCCATCGACGACGGCGGCACGCTCCACTCCCCCGTCGACCGCCTTCAGGCAGGCCTCCATCTTGGGAATCATGCCGGATTGCAGCCCCGGCAGCAGTCCGCGCAGTTCCCCCGCCGTGAGCGACGATATCAACGAGGACTTGTCCGGCCAGTTCGCATACAGCCCCTCGACGTCGGTGAGGATGACCAGCCGTGAGGCGTGCAGGGCGTCAGCGACCGCAGCGGCCGCGGTATCCGCATTGACGTTGAGCACCTGGTTGGTGCCTTCGCCGTCGCCGCCGATTTCCGGTGCCACGGTGGAGATCACCGGGATCCGGCCGGCGTCGAGCAGATCCAGGATGGCCGACGGATTGACGCCGACCACTTCGCCGACCAGGCCCAGA
Organism: Arthrobacter sp. NPDC089319; assembly: GCF_040684925.1. NCBI lineage: Bacteria > Bacillati > Actinomycetota > Actinomycetes > Micrococcales > Micrococcaceae > Arthrobacter > Arthrobacter sp. NPDC089319. The sequence continues at coordinate 11,280 of NZ_JBFBGZ010000015.1, forward strand.
TCGACCTCCTCGCCGTCCACCACCGTGCCGGTGCGCACCGCTTGCAGCAGCCCGCCGTCCTCCCCGGAAAGTCCCACGGCGTACGGCCCGTGCGAATTGATCAGGCCCACCAGTTCCCGTCCCACTTGTCCGGTGAGCACCATCCGGACCACGTCCATGGCTTCGGGAGTGGTGACCCGCAGTCCGCCCTTGAACTCCGATTCGATGCCGAGCCGGGAGAGCATGGCGTTGATCTGCGGTCCGCCGCCGTGGACCACCACAGGCTTGATGCCGGCGTGGTGGAGGAACACGATGTCTTCGGCGAATGCCTGCCGCAGTTCGTCGTTGACCATTGCGTTGCCGCCGTATTTGATCACCATGGTGGTGCCGGCGAACCGTTGGATCCACGGCAGCGCCTCGATCAGCGTGGCGGCCTTGTCCTGGGCCATCAGCATTGTGTTCTTCATCGGTCCTCAGCTGGAGTAGGCGGAATTCTCATGCACGTACTCGTGCGTGAGGTCGTTGGTCCAGATGGTTGCGCTCTCGCCGCCGGCCTGCAGGTCGATCACCACGGTCACGTCGCGGCCGCTCAGGTCCACCAGGTCGCGGGACGCGCCCACACCCCCGTTGCGGCAAACCGGGACGCCGTTCATGCTGACGTTCAGCTGGTCAGGTTCGAAGACGGCGTCGGTGGTGCCCACCGCGGAGAGCACCCGGCCCCAGTTCGGGTCGTTGCCGAAAATGGCCGTCTTGAACAGGTTGGAGCGGGCCACCGCCCGGCTAACCGTTTCCGCGTCCCGCTCGGAGGCGGCGTTGATCGTGGTGACGGCGATGTCGTGGCTGGCGCCCTCGGCATCGGTGATCAGCTGCCGGGCCAGGTCTGCACACACTCCGGTCAGGGCAGCGGTGAAGTCCTCGCTCCCGGGAACCACGCCGGAAGCGCCCGAAGACAGCAGCACCACGGTGTCATTCGTGGACATGCAGCCGTCCGAGTCGGTCCGGTCGAAGGTGACCCGGGTTGCCTCGCGCAGGGCCGCCTGCAGCGCCGCCGGTGCCAGCTCGGCGTCAGTGGTGATGACCACCAGCATGGTGGCCAGTCCCGGTGCCAGCATGCCGGCGCCCTTGGCCATGCCGCCGATGCTGTAGCCGTCGCCGGCGAACACCGCCTGCTTCGGCACGGTGTCGGTGGTCATGATCGCCCCGGCCGCGGCGGCTCCGCCGTCGTCGGACAAGGCAGCCGCCGCCGCTTCGACCCCGGGCAGCAGCTTCTCCATTGGCAGCTGCTCGCCGATCAGCCCGGTGGAGCACACCACCACATCGCCTGCGGAGATGCCGAGCAGGGCGGCGGTTTTCTCGGCGGTGGCGTGGGTGTTCTGGAAGCCCTCGGCGCCGGTGCAGGCGTTTGCACCGCCGGAATTGAGCACCACGGCGTCGGCCCGGCCATCGCTGATCGCTTGCCGCGACCAGTGCACCGGGGCGGCAGCCACCCGATTCGAGGTGAAGACGGCGGCCGCCGCCTGCTGCGGTCCGTCATTGACCACCAGGGCGACGTCGGGCTTGCCGGAGGCCTTCAGGCCGGCGGTGGCGGCGGCGGCGCGGAATCCTTTGGGTACGGTAACGCTCACGGTGCAATCCCCTGGAGGGTCAGGCCGGCGGTCTCCTCGAGACCGAGGGCAATGTTCATGGACTGGATGGCGCCGCCGGCTGTTCCCTTGGTGAGGTTGTCGATGGCGCAGGTGGCGACAACGCGGCCGGCGTGTTCGTCGAAGGCCAACTGCAGGACGGCGTGGTTGCTGCCCTGCACGGACTTGGTGTGCGGCCACTGGCCCTCGGGCAGCAGGTGCACGAACGGTTCGTCGGCGTAGGCGGACTCCCAGGCGGCGCGCAGTTGTCCGATGTCAGTGCCCGGCTTGACCCGTGCGGTGGCCGTAGTCAGGATGCCGCGGCTCATCGGCGCCAGCGTCGGAGTAAAGGAGATCGTGACCGATTCGCCGGCAGCTGCCGAGAGTCCCTGTTCGATTTCCGGGGTGTGCCGGTGGCCTCCGCCGACGCCGTAGGGGCTCATGCCGCCCATGACCTCCGAGCCAATCAGGTTCACCTTGGCGGCTTTGCCCGCACCTGATGTACCGGAGGCGGCAACGATCACCACGTCCTCGGGCTCCAGCAGCCCGGCGGCAAAGCCGGGCGTCAGTGCCAGCAGCGAACTGGTGGGATAGCAGCCAGGCACGGCGATCCGGCGGGCTCCCTGCAGCTTGTCCCGGTGGCCGGGAAGTTCCGGCAGGCCGTACGGCCAGCTGCCTGCATGGGCCGAGCCGTAGAACTTCTCCCAGGCCATCGGATCCACCAGCCGGTGGTCGGCGCCGGCGTCCACCACCAGCGTGTCCGCCGGCAGCGCGGCAGCAATCTCCGCGCTGGCACCGTGCGGGAGGGCCAGGAACACCACGTCGTGCCCGGCCAGGTTCCCCACGGTGGTGTCGACCAAGACCCTGTCCGCCAACGAATGCAGGTGCGGCTGCAGGCCGCCCAGCCGCGAGCCGGCATTGCTGTGCGCTGTGATCGCCCCGATCGAGACGTCGGGATGGCCGGCCAGCAGGCGGAGGACCTCGCCGCCGGCGTAACCGCTGGCACCAGACACTGCAACCTTAATAGTCATGACGACCAGCATACAGCAAAAGTATTCACAAGACAGGATAATTATGCATTGAAGGTCCGGGCAGCCGTCCACCGTCGCAGCTGGCGGAGGGTCGCGGGCAAGCGCCTACGATGTAATCAGAGCCGGCCGGTACGCGACCAGTCTAGCCGCCGGCAACGACTCCCCCCGAGTGTTAAGGAGACCCGAGATGGCCAAGGCAATCGTGGCTGCCGCTCCCGGCGGCCCGGAAGTACTGCAACTGCAGGACGTCGAGGTCCCGCAAGCGGGCCCGGGCGAGCTGCTGGTGAAGGTGGCCGCAGCCGGCGTGAACTTCATTGACACCTACGAACGCAGCGGTGTCTACAACGTCGGCTTCCCCTACACTCCCGGCGCCGAGGCCGCGGGCACGGTGGAAGCCGTCGGCGATGGCGTCGAGGAGTTCGCGGCCGGAGACCGCGTGGCCTTCGCCGAGGGCTCGCGTACCTATGCCGAATACACCGTGGTGTCCGCCGAGGCCGCCCTTCCGGTGCCCGAGGGAGTGGACAACGACGTGGCTGCTGCGATCCCGCTGCAGGGCATGACCGCGCACTACCTCATTAACTCCAGCTTCAAGGTCCAGCCGGGCCAGACGGTACTCACCCACGCCGGCGCCGGCGGCGTGGGCCTGATCCTGACGCAGTTGCTCAAGGCCAAGGGTGCCCGGGTGATCACCACCGTATCCACCGACGAAAAGGAGGGGCTGGCCCGCAGCGCCGGCGCGGACGAAGTTCTGCGCTACGACGGATTCGAGCGCCAGGTGCGCGACCTGACCGGCGGCGCCGGCGTGGACGTGGTCTATGACGGCGTCGGCAAGACCACCTTCGACGGCTCGCTGGCCAGCCTCCGCACCCGCGGCATGCTGGTGCTCTTCGGCGGCGCGTCCGGCCAGGTGCCGCCGTTCGATCTGCAGCGGCTCAACCAGGGCGGGTCGCTCTTCGTCACCCGCCCCAAACTGAAGGACCACCTGCTCTCCCCGCAGGAACGGCGCTGGCGCTCCAGCGAATTGTTCGACGCCGTAGTGTCCGGCCAGCTTAACCCCCGGGTGGGTCGGAAATACCCCTTGGCCGAGGCCGCGCAGGCGCACGAGGACTTGCAGGCCCGCCGCACCACCGGCAAGCTGCTGCTGGTGCCTTAAGGACGCGCGGTCCACCGCCGGCCCGCGTGCACCACGGGCGCGACGGGAGGCGGGGCCGACGGTCCGTGATCTTGCCCGCATCCGGGCCGTGGGGCGGACAAAATTCACCGAGTGTTCACCTTCGGCGGGGAGGATCTGCCGGTGATGGTTTACCAGCCCCAGCTGTCGGGTGCAGCACTGACGCCCGATCCCCGCACCCTGATTGAGGTGTTGCGTGCCAGCGCCGAAACGCATCCCGATGCGCCGGCGCTCGACGACGGACGGCGGTCCCTCAGCTACGCGCAGCTGCGGACCGCGGTGCATGCCAAGGCCGACGAGCTGCGGTCCGCCGGCTTGGGTGCCGGGCACAAGGTGGGGATCAGGATCTCCTCCGGCACCATCGAACTCTACGTCGGCATCCTTGCGGTTCTCGCCATCGGCGCCGCCTACGTTCCGGTGGATGCCGACGATCCCCAGGAGCGTGCGGATCTGGTCTTCGGCGAGGCCAAGGTCGCAGGCATTCTGGGCGACGGCACCGTGAGCACCGCCCCAGGCCTGAATGCGCCCTATCCGGCGCCCCGTGCGCCAACCCTCGACGACGATGCCTGGGTGATCTTCACGTCAGGTTCCACCGGAACACCCAAGGGAGTTGCCGTCACCCACCGCTCCGCCGCGGCGTTTGTCGACGCCGAGGCCCGGTTGTTCCTCCAGCAGGAACCTCTGGGGCCACAAGACCGGGTGCTGGCCGGGCTGTCGGTGGCGTTCGACGCATCGTGCGAAGAGATGTGGCTGGCCTGGCGCCACGGCGCCTGCCTGGTTCCGGCCCCGCGGGCCTTGGTACGCAGCGGCATGGATTTGGGCCCCTGGTTGCTCAGCCGCAACATCACCGTGGTATCAACCGTCCCGACTCTGGCCGCGCTGTGGCCGGCCGAAGCGCTGGAGAATGTGCGGCTGCTGATCTTCGGTGGCGAGGCATGCCCGCCCGAACTGGCTCAGCGGCTGGCTGTTCCGGACCGGGAAGCGTGGAACACCTACGGTCCAACGGAAGCGACGGTGGTGGCCTGCGCCGCCCCGCTGACGGGCAACGGGCCGGTGCAAATCGGCCTGCCGCTGGACGGCTGGGACCTCGCGGTGGTGGACGGCGAAGGCATACCCGTGCCACCGGGCGGAACCGGCGAACTCATCATTGGCGGCGTCGGTCTGGCCCGCTACCTGGATTCCGCCAAAGACGCGGAGAAATACGCACCGATGCCGAGTTTGGGCTGGCGGCGGGCGTACCGCAGCGGTGACCTGGTGACGTATGAGCCCGATGGCCTGCTGTTCGTAGGCCGGGCGGATGAACAGGTCAAGCTGGGTGGACGCCGGATCGAGCTCGGCGAAGTCGACGCCGCGCTGCAGGCACTGCCCGGTGTCGCGGGCGGTGCCGCCGCCGTGAAGACCACGGCCGCCGGAAACCAACTCCTGGTCGGCTACCTGGCTGCCGAGCCGGACTATGATCTCGGGGCCGCCCGCCGCCAGTTGGCAGGCAAGCTTCCGGCTCCGCTGATCCCCTTGCTCACCGTGGTGGACACGCTGCCGACCAAGACGAGCGGCAAGGTGGACCGCAATGCGTTGCCGTGGCCGCTCGCCGGCGCCACGGACGGCAGCGACGCCGGGACCCTCGATCTGGAGCCGGATGCGGAGTGGATTGCCGAACAATGGACCGCCGTGCTGGGCACCTCGGTGGCAAGTCTGGATGCCGATTTCTTCGCCCTCGGCGGCGGTTCCCTGGCCGCCGCGCAGCTCGTTTCCCGTCTGCGCGGCCGTTACCCGACCATTGCGGTGGCGGAAATTTACGCCCACCCCCGGTTCGGCGCCTTGATCGAGGCCGCACGAAGCTCCATTCCCGATGGAGTACAAGAGCGCACGGTGCGCCGGACCCTGCGCAGGTCCCAGATTTTCCAGACGTTAATGGGCATTCCGCTCATGGTCCTGGCCGGCATGCGCTGGCTGACCTACCTGATGACCCTGAACAATGTGCTGTCCATCCTCGGCATCCTCACCGCAGCCCCGACGGTGTCGTGGTGGTGGGTTGCCGCCAGCTGGGCGGTGTTCGTCTCCCCGCCGGGCAGGATGGGCATCGCAGTGCTGGCAGCCAGGCTGCTGCTCAGGCGGGTTGAACCGGGCAGCTATCCGCGGTCCGGACGGGTGCATTTGCGGCTCTGGCTGGCGGAACAGATCGCCGACACCGCTTCGGCTGTTTCGTTGGCCAGCGCGCCGCTGGTCCCCTACTATGCCCGTGCCCTCGGTGCACGGATCGCCCCGGATGCCACGCTGCACTCCGTGCCACCGGTGACCGGCTGGCTCACGGTGGGTGCCGGTGCTTCCGTTGAACCGGAAGTGGATCTTTCCGGCTGGTGGCTCGACGGCGACCAACTGCACCTCGGAGCGGTGCACATCGGCGCCGGCGCGGTCGTCGCCGCGCGCAGCACCTTGATGCCCGGAGCCAGAATCGGCGACGGCGCCACCGTGGCCCCCGGCTCGGCTGTCATGGGACGGGTCAAGGCCGGCACCAATGTGTCCGGATCGCCTGCCGTGCGCACCGGCCGGGCCAAGCAACTGTGGCCCGATCCGCCGGCCAGATCCGCACCGCTGTGGGGCCTCTGGACCGCGCTGGCTTCGGCCCTGATAGCCCTGATTCCGTTTGCCGGGGCCGCCGCCGGCATCGCCGTCGTGCTGCCGCTGCTCTCCGGCCGGATCAGTCTGGCCGATGCCTTCCTGCCCCTGCTGGCCGCCGTGCCGGCCGCCGCACTGGTGTGGTTCCTGACCAATCTGCTGTTGATCGCGGGGGCGGTCCGCGTGCTTTCCCTCGGCATCACCGAGGGGCACCACCGGGTGCGCAGCTTCGTAGGCTGGCGGGTCTGGGCAGTTGAACGCATCCTCGATATGGCCCGCGATATCCTCTTCCCCATCTACGCCAGTTTGTTCACCCCGGTCTGGTTGCGCCTGCTCGGCGCCAAGGTGGGACGCAATGTGGAGGCGTCCACGGTGCTGCTCCTACCGAAAATGACCACCATCGGAGACGGGGCCTTCCTGGCCGATGACACCATGGTCGCCTCCTATGAACTCGGTGGAGGGTGGATGAAGATCGCCCCGGCCAAGCTGGGCAAGCGCTCCTTCCTGGGCAATTCGGGCATCACTGCGCCGGGACGGAAGGTCCCGAAAAACGCCCTGGTGGCGGTACTGTCCGCCACTCCGGCCAAGGCCAAGGCCGGCTCCTCCTGGCTCGGCAGTCCGCCGGTGCGTCTGCGCCGTACGGCTGTGGAAGCCGACCTGAGCCGCACCTTCGCGCCCCCGCTGCAGCTGAAGCTGGCGCGGAGTCTGTGGGAGCTGTGCCGGTTCGTGCCGGTCGCCGTCACCGGCGCACTGGCGCTATGTGTGCTGGCTGCGTTCGACCTGCTGGCAGCTTCCATCGGCTATCTCCCCGCGGCGCTGCTCGGCGGCGTGGTGATGATGGCGGCAGGCGCGGTGGCCGCCGGCAGTTCCGTGCTGGCGAAATGGCTGCTGGTGGGGCGGATCCGGCGGGGCGAACATCCGCTGTGGAGCTCGTTTATCTGGCGCAACGAAGTCGTGGACACCTTCGTGGAGATGGTCAGCGCCCCGTGGTTCGGACGCGCCGCCTCCGGAACACCCGCCCTGGTGTGGTGGCTGCGCGGCCTCGGTGCCACCATCGGCCACGGTGTCTGGTGCGAAAGCTACTGGCTGCCCGAAGCGGACCTGGTCGCCCTCGGCGACGGCTCCACGGTCAACCGCGGCTGCGTCGTGCAGACCCACCTGTTCCACGACCGCATCATGAACATTGATACCGTGAAGCTGGCGGCCGGTTCCACCATGGGTCCGCACGGAGTCATCCTTCCGGCCGCCTCCCTTGCCGAGGGAGCCACCGTGGGCCCGGCATCGCTGGTCATGCGTGGTGAAACCGTTCCCGCAGCCAGTTACTGGATGGGCAACCCCGTACGACCCTGGACTTTTGACGCCTCATGACTCCTTCTTCACAAGACACACAGACGGCAGCGCCGGGCCGGATCCCCGCCATTCCGGATGCCTATACACCGGGCAGCGGCAGCGCCGCGTTCGCGGTGGACCACTACCACCTTGAGCTTGAGTGCAGGTTGGCGGCCAACAGACTCTCCGGCCGTGCCGTGCTGACAGGGCGGACCCTGACACCCACCGCCCGGCTGGAGCTGGATCTGGTGGGCCTGCAGGCCGCCAAGGTCAGTGTCAACGGGCAACGTCCCGCCAAATCCACGCAGCGGAACGGTAAGCTGCTCCTCGACCTGAACCTGGAGCTGCCCGCCGGTGCGGCTTTGAGCATCGAGATCCGGTACGCGGGAACGCCGCGGCCGCGCCGGTCCGCGTGGGGCGAGGTGGGCTGGGAAGAACTGACCGACGGCGTCATGGTTGCCGGGCAGCCGAACGGGGCACCGACGTGGTTCCCCTGCAACGACCATCCCAGCCAAAAATCCAGCTACCGGATCAGCTTCACCACCGATGCCGGCTACCGTGCGGTTGCCAACGGCGAACTGGTGTCTCATACGAAGAAGGCCAGCCGGGAAACGTGGGAGTACGTGATGGCCCGCCCGATGGCAACGTACCTGGCGACCATCCAGGTGGGACGTTATCTCCTGCATGACTTGGGCGGCCCGGGTACCGGGCACGGGGCCCACAGCGGAACCAGCGTCCCGCAGTTTGCGGCCGTCCCTGCCGCCCTGCGGGACTCGGCCATCGCAGCCCTGGCCGACCAGCAACACATGATGGAAGTATTTGTCCATCGTTTTGGTCCGTACCCGTTTGACCGGTACACCGTGGTGGTGGCGGACGACGAGCTTGAGATACCGCTCGAGGCGCAATCGCTGTCCATCATTGGACGCAACCATCTGGACACCGGGTGGGAGTCGCAGCGGCTGATAGCGCATGAGCTCTCGCACCAGTGGTTCGGGAACTCGCTGACCGCCGCCCGTTGGCAGGATATTTGGCTGCATGAGGGCTTTGCCTGCTACGCGGAGTGGATCTGGTCCGAGGAATCCGGGGGGGCCACTGCCGGTGAACGGGCCAAGGCCGCCTGGGGCAAGCTCGCCGGACTGCCGCAGGACATCCGCGTCGGCGACCCGGGGCCGGAGCAGATGTTCGACGACCGCGTGTACAAGCGCGGTGCCTTGGCTTTGCATGCCCTTCGCCTGGCGATGGGCGACGAAACGTTCTTCAGGCTGCTGCGCCGCTGGTGCACCGCGAATGCGCACGGATCTGTGGACACCACGGCGTTTCTCGCACTCGCCGATGCGGAATGGGGCACCGGCGGCCAGCCGGCTGAGCACTTGCTGGCACCCTGGCTGTTCAGCCTTGGACTACCGCGATTTCCCGGTAGGTGATCTTCGGGTCGGCTGACCCACCGACCGCCAGCGCTGCGGCGAGGCCAGGCGGCACGGCCGCGCCGGCCTCCGTCAAGGCCAGGTCCAGCAGTTGCAGGCCCGGACGGTCCCCTGCTTCGCCGGGCCAGCTGGACAGCCGAGGTTCGCCGTTGGCACCGGCGACGCCGATCGTGTCCGGCGACAGTCGCAGCCCGTGGCCGGTGGACTTCAGCACCGCCTCTTTCCTGGTCCAGAGCTGAGCCCTCAGCCGGCGCGGATCGACCGCCTGCTCCACCAGCGGCCGCTCGGAGGGGGTGAGCATGACGGCGTCAATATTGTCCTCGGGCCGGAAAGCGTCATCACCTGCGTCCTCGATGTCGACCCCGAGCAGCACGGGACGGAAAGACAGCGCGGCCAGCAGCCACCGTCCGGACCGTGCGTAGCTCAGGCGGGCGGCCGCTGGAGCACCGTCCAGCAGCAGCTGCGGCTGGCCATGCCGGCCATCATTGCCGCGCTGGCAGTTGCGGCAGTCAAACGAGAGCCGCATCCGGTCGGCGTCCACGTTCAGTTCCTGCGCCGCCAGCAGACGGACGGCTTCACGTGTGCGTGTGCGGATGCTGGGTCGCCGGTCCGGCTCGCTGTCAGCCGCGAACCCGTCCTGCAGCTGCACCAACTGCAGTATCACCTGGGCCTTCATGCGTTACTTTTCCCTTTCCCCCACGACGGCGGGGCCCACCTGGGTCGGTGGGCCCCGCCGTCGTTATTCACTTCAGTAGCCGGTTAGCGCTGGACGGCGCCGCAGCGGGCCGCAGCCAGCTCCACGGCTTGTGCCCGTGCCGCTGATGCCTCGTCGGCGGTCAGCGTGCGGTCGTCCGCGCGGAACCTCAGCCCGAAGGCCAGCGATTTCTTGCCGGGCTCGATTCCGGTGCCGGAATACACGTCGAACAGGGCGATGTCCTCCAGCAGTTCACCGGCGCCTTCACGCAGCGCCTCGCGGACCGCTTCGGCCGGAACTGAAGAGTCCACCACCAGGGCCACGTCCTGGGTGGAGAGCGGGAAGGTGGACAGCGGCTTGGCCACGATCACATCCGCGGCGGCCTCGAAGAGAGCCTCGCCGTTCAGTTCCATGGCGGCGGTACGTGCCGGCAGGTCCAGGTCCGCCAGCAGCTTCGGATGCAGCTCGCCGGCGTAGCCGACCACCTCGCCGGTGCGCAAGGTGAGCTGTGCGGTGCGGCCGGGGTGGAAGGCCTGGTGCCCGCCCTGGGCGACCACGAGGTCGACGCCGAGGATGTCGCCGACGGTCAGCGCGGCATCCACCGCGTCGGACCATTCCCAGGCACGCGGGGTGAACCCGGCGCCGGGGGCGGCCTCGTGTCCGGTCAGGACGGCGCCCACGTGCCAGGGCTGCTCGGGGATGCCGGCAAACAGCTCCTCCAGCACCTCCTCGGACGGCTTGACGCCCAGCGGCGGCAGCACGGGTGACCCAACCTTCTCGCCGGGCAGGAACACCAGGCCGCCTTCGAACAGCGCCAGATCGCGGAAGCCACGGGAGTGGTTGCGGCGGGCAGTCTCCAGCAGGCCGGGAAGCAGGCTGGTGCGCAGATAGCCGAATTCGGCCGAGATCGGGTTCGCCAGCTTCACCGCGGCCACCTCGGAGCCGGTCCGGGGTGCGCCGAAGGTTGTGTTCTGCTCCGTGGAGACGAACGGGTAGTTGAGCACCTCGGTCAGGCCCGCGTCGGCCAGCGACTGCAGCACGCGGCGGCGCTGCTGCTGGCCCCGGGTGAGGCCGCGGCCCGGCGGCGCCACCGGAAGGGTGGCCGGAATCCGGTCGTAGCCCACCAGCCGGGCGATCTCCTCGACCAGGTCTTCCTTGATCGCCAGGTCTGGACGCCAGCTCGGCGCGGTGACGCGCAGTCCGCCGTCGTACTGTTCGATCGAAGCACCGATCCCGGTCAGGGCCGTTTCGATCTGCTCGGCGCTGTAGTCGAAGCCGATCAGGCGGGAGGCGAATCCGTCCGGCAGTTCGATCACCGTCGGTGCGGGGCGCGTTCCGGCGTCCGTTGCCGTGGTGTCGGCGGTGCCGCCAGCGAGTTCCACCAGCAGGTCCACGGCACGCTGCGCCGCCTCATCCGCCACTTCCCAGTCCACGCCGCGCTCGTTGCGCTTGGATGCCTCCGACGGCAGCTTGTGCCGGCGCCGGGTGCGGCCCATGGAGACGTCGTCGAAGTGGGCGGACTCGATGAGCACGTTGGTGGTGCCGTCCCCGACTTCGGTTTCCGCGCCGCCCATCACGCCGGCCAGCCCGATGGCGCCGCGGTCGTCGGTGATCAGCAGGTCCTCGGTGGAGAGCTTGCGCTCCTTGCCGTCCAGCGTCACCAAGGTCTCCGCCGGGTTGGCCCGGCGGACCACGATGGGACCCTGCAGCTTGTCCACGTCGTAGAAGTGCAGCGGCTGTCCCAGTTCCAGCATGACGTAGTTGGAGATGTCCACCACCAGCGAGATGGAGCGCATGCCCGCCAGGCGAAGCCGCGAGGCCATCCACTGCGGGGTGGGGCACGAGGCGTCGACGCCGCGGACTGCGCGGGCCACGAACCGGTCGCAGCCGGGCTTGCCGTACACCGGGGCCTGGTCTTCGAGCCGGACGGGGTAGCCCTCGCCGCTCGCTTCGGCAACCTCGACCTGCGCGGCCGGATCGGTGAAGGAGGTACCGGTGGCGAGCGCGTATTCGCGGGCCACGCCCCGGATGGAGAAGCAATAGCCGCGGTCAGGCGTCACGTTGATCTCGGCAGCCTCGTCGGTCAGGCCGAGCAGTTCCATCGCGTCGGTGCCGATTTCCGGGTCGAGGCCCAGCCGGGAGAGCACAATGATGCCGTCGTGGTCGTCGCCGATGCCGAGTTCGCGGGCGGAGGCGATCATGCCGGCGGAGGTGTGGCCGTAGGTCTTGCGCGGGGTGATCCGGAAGTCTCCGGGCAGGACGGCGCCGGGCAGCGTCACCACTACCTTGTCACCGGGCTCGAAGTTGTGGGCACCGCAGACAATGCCCTGCACGCCGGACGGGTCGATCCCGTCGCCGGTGAGCTGCTGCTCGGCGCCCTCCGGCACCACGCGGACGTGGCACCAGTTGATGGTCTTGCCGTTGGTCTGCGGTTCCTTGACCACATCCAGGACCTGTCCCACCACGATCGGCCCGGAGACCGAGTCGGACGGACGGTGGACATCTTCTTCTTCGAGGCCAACCGTAACGAGGTCGGCCATGACGTCCTCGGCGGTTGCGTCAACGGGAACCTGCGCGTACTCGCGCAGCCAGGAAAGGGGAATACGCATTCTTCTAGATCTCCATCCCGAAGTGCTGGCTGAAGCGGACGTCGCCTTCAATCATGTCGTGCATGTCCGGGACGTCGTTGCGGAACATGAGGGTGCGTTCAATGCCCATGCCGAAGGCGAAGCCGGAGTAGACCTCCGGATCGATGCCGGCCGCGCGCAGCACGTTCGGATTGACCATGCCGCAGCCGCCCCACTCGATCCAACGCGGGCCGCCCTTGGCGCCCGGGTGCCAGATGTCCATCTCGGCGGAGGGCTCGGTGAACGGGAAGTACGCCGGACGCAGCCGGATTTTCGCCTCGGCACCGAACATCTGCCGGGAGAAGTGCTCCAGAGTGCCGCGCAGGTCGGCCATGGTCAGGCCCTTGTCCACTGCCAAGCCCTCGAACTGGTGGAACACCGGTGTGTGGGTGGCGTCCAGCTCGTCGGTGCGGAAGGTCCGGCCAGGGCAGAGCACGTACACGGGCAGGTCCCGTTCCAGCATGGAACGGACCTGCACCGGAGAAGTGTGGGTGCGCAGCACCAGGTGTGCTTCCGGCGGCTCCACAAAGAACGTGTCCTGCATCTCGCGCGCCGGGTGGTCCGGCTTGAAGTTCAGGGCGTCGAAGTTGAACCACTCGGATTCAACTTCCGGGCCTTCGGCGATCTCCCAGCCCATGCCGACAAAGATGTCGCTGACCCGCTCCTGCAGCGTGGAGAGCGGATGCCGGGCACCGGCACGACGGCGCCGCGGAGCCGCGGTGACATCCACGGCTTCCTCGACCAGGATCTGCGCTTCGCGCTCGGCTTCCAGCTCTGCGGTGCGGGCAGCCAGCGCCTGGTTGATGCGTCCACGGGCCGGGCCAATGATCTTGCCGGCGGCCGCTTTGTCTTCTTTGGCCAGCTTGCCGATTTCTCGGTTGGCCAGGCTCAGCGGAGACTTCTCGCCGACGTGGGCGAGACGGGCCGTCTTGAGTTCGTCCAGGTCTGAGGCGGCCTTAAAAGCCATCATCGCCTGCTCGACGGCGGCGGCGACTGCCGCTTCATCGAGCGGGCTCGGCACGAGCTGCTCCTGGGCTGGGGGTGTCACGTCAGACATGTGCTGTTGGGACCTCGGAATAGGTTAAAGGGTTTCCGCCCGCGCACGGGCAACCACACCAGTCTAGTTCACCGGCGGGCACCGGCCCGAAACGCCTACGATGGGTCCATGACGCCGTTGGAGAAGCTGCGTGCCGGCTGGAACCTGCTCAACGGGTCCACGCTGGCCGGACTGGGCCTGGCCACGGCGGCGCGCTGCAGCCTGGCCCGCGGCCCGAAGGGCCTGATCCTGGCCCACGGCTACCGGCCCCGGCTGCCCAAAGCCTCCGCCTTTACGGTGGGCAATGTGGTGCTCCTCCGCCGGGCTGCCGCAGGCTTGGCCGACAGCCCGCTGCTCTTGGCCCATGAGTCACGCCACAGCACGCAATACGCGCTCTGCCTCGGCCTGCCGTTCCTGCCGCTCTACGCCTGTGCCGCACTGTGGTCTTTGTGGCGGACCGGCGATCCGGCATCGCGGAACTTGTTCGAACGGCACGCGGGTCTGCGCGCCGGCGGCTACACCGAACGGACGGTCCGGCGGGGGCCGGGCCGTCGCCGTGATCCGGCCGCTCCGGTGGTGTGACCCCCGGCACACCCGGCCCACCCGACCCCCGGGTCCTCCGGCCGACCCGGTCCCTGGGTGCGCCGGCCGCCCCGGTCCCCCGGCACACCATGTACCGGAGCACCATGTACCGGCCCGGCGGCAGCGACGCCATCACCAACCGCCGCGCGTCGGGGTATGTCCCTGACGGGCGCCGTCGGGCATTGCCATTTCGGCCCGCAGTCCGAGGAGCCGGATCGGGCGGCCCGTTTCGATCGCACCTGCCAACTCCAAGACCCGCGTAAGGATGTCGTCCCGGACGAAAGTCTCGGGAATCTTCTTCGCGTGGGTCTTGGTGATGAACGGCGCATACCGAACTTTAAGGGTCAGCCCAACCACGGGCCGCCCTTCGGCCACAACATCTTCAAGCACACGCACCGTCAACTCCCTCACGGCGTCGTCCACCTCGGCAGGCTCGGTCAGGTCGCGCTGGAAGGTGGTCTCCCGGCTATGCCCGCGGGCAATCCACGGGGTGTCATCCACAACGCTGGCACCCTCTCCCCGCCCGAGCTCCGCGTACCAAGGACCCATCCTCGGGCCGAACTCCGGAACCAGGTCTTGTGGGTCGCTCGCGGCGAGGTCGGCGACGGTGTTGATGCCGAGCTTGGCCAGCCGGCCGGACACTTTGGCGCCGACGCCCCAGAGGTCCTTGGTTGGCCGGCTGCCCATGACGTCGAGCCAGTTCCCGGCGGTGAGACGGAAGACTCCGGCGGGCTTTCCGAAACCGGTAGCGACCTTGGCCCGAACCAGGGTGTCGCCGATGCCGACACTGCAATGCAGCCGGGTTCGTTCCAAAACAGCGGCCTGCACCCGCCGGGCGTACGCTTCCGGATTGTCCGTCTCGGTGCCCATAAAGGCTTCATCCCAACCCAGCACCTGCACGGTGGCGCCGGGTTGCGCGCGCAAGGTAGCCATCACCGTTGCTGACGCCGCGAGGTAGGCCTCGTGATCGACGGGCAGGATCACCGCCTCCGGCACTTTCCGGGCAGCAATGCGCAGAGGCATTCCGGAACCCACACCAAACGCCCTGGCCTCGTAGGATGCGGTCGACACGACGGCTCGTTCTGTGGGGTCGCCCCGACCGCCGACGATGATCGGCTTGCCCTTAAGCTCCGGCCGCCGAAGCACCTCCACGGCCGCGATGAACTGGTCGAGATCGACGTGCAGCACCCACCGGATTCCGCTCACGTCATCAGTCTGCACTAAACATCCCCGTGCGGGCATCGGTTCTCCGCCCGGCTTGTCCATCTCCGCGCGGGATCGACTTCCCCACTCCCCGCTCCAGCGCTGCGCAACCATTAGAAGATGTGTTCTAATGAATGCATGCGCTGGGATGGACAGTTAGTTACCGCCGAGTCACCGGCTGCGTTGCCGGGGCTGGCCAAACTGAGCAACCTGGTGCGCAGTGTGCAGACGCCGGAGTTCGCGGGAATCACCTTTCACGAGGTGCTGGCGAAGTCCGCGCTTAGCCGGGTTCCCAGCCAGTCTGCCATGCCCTTCGCGTGGACCATCAACCCGTATCGGGGCTGCTCGCATGCCTGCGCCTATTGCTTCGCGCGCAACACCCACAGCTATCTTGGCCTTGATACAGGGTTGGACTTTGACAGCCAACTGGTGGTGAAGATCAACGCCGGCGAGGTGCTGCGCCGGGAACTGGCCAAGCCGTCATGGAAGCACGAACACGTGGCCATGGGTACCAACACGGATCCGTATCAGCGGGCAGAAGGCCGGTACAAGCTGATGCCGGAGATCATCAAGGCACTGGCCGAGTCCGGCACGCCGTTTTCGATCCTGACCAAGGGGACCTTGCTGGCCCGCGACCTGCCCCTGTTGCATGAGGCGGCCAGAGACGTCGACGTCGGCATGGGGATTTCGCTGGCCATGACGGACGCCGGATTGGCGCACCGGGTGGAGCCGGGAACACCGACGCCGCGGGCGCGGCTGGACCTGATCGCCAAGCTCAGTGACGCCGGCCTGCCGTGTTCGGTGATGGCGATGCCGATCCTGCCCTGGCTGACGGATTCCGAAGAGGCGCTCGACGATCTGTGTGCCTCGGTGGCCGCCGCCGGTGCCACCAGCATGACTGCGGGCGCGCTGCATCTTCGCCCCGGCGCGCGGGAATGGTACATGCAGTGGCTGGCCAGGGAGTATCCGCAACTGGTTGGCAGCTACCGCCGCCTCTACGACGGCGGAACCTATGCCTCCAAGGATTACCGGCGCTGGCTGGCCGCCCGGGTGGGCGCTGCCAAGCGGCGGCACGGGTTGCAGAGTGGAGCCCGGCTGCGCGACGTCACCACACCGCAGACTGACGCTTCTGCTGGCCGGCCGAGCCGAGGACCGAACGCACCCGCAGAACCTGATGTTGGGCAGGCGACGTTGTTCTAACCGTTGGTCCAGCCATGGGGCACCAGGTCCGGGCCGTGTGGCGGGCTGGGGGACTTTGTCAGGCCGGGCGGCCAACCGCCTTGGCCGTCTTGAGGACAGCAGCGACGATCGGAAAATCGGCCGGAATCCAAGGCAATGACGTGGCCTCGTGCTCGTCCAGCCTGATCCAGCGCAGCTCGTCGTGGTCTTCAAGCGGCTGCGGCCGCCCGTCGGTAATGTACGCACACCAGACCCGCATGGCCGCCGTTTCGTTCAGCGTCCAGCCCTGCTCGTGCGGACCGATCACCTCCGCGCCAAGTTCTATCTCCACGCCGAGCTCCTCACGGATTTCGCGCCGGAGGGCGTCCTCGCAGCTCTCCCCCGGCTCGACCTTGCCGCCGGGGAACTCCCACAGGCCGGCCAGCGCCTCCGGCGCCGTGCGCCGGGCGGCCAGGAATCCGACGGGTGCTGCGCGGTGATCGAGGATCGCTGCGCCGACAATTTGTTTCAGGCTGATGTGCACGCCGACCAGTCTACGGTCCGGTTGGCCCCTGCCCGCGCCCGGCGACGGCTGTGCTACGGCCCACATTTTGGGCCCAGCCGGAATTGGACAGAGCGCTGATGTGTTGCCGTACAGTAACTGCCGGCGCCTCGGCGGTCATCGACATCCCGCCGCTCCCTCCGCAACGGCGCAATCCTTCCCCTTCCCGTGCACCCGATGCAGCTCAAACGAAAGCCGACAGATGAATTCAGCCGCCCTGGCAGCCCCACGGACGCAGACCGACAACCGCCGGACGGTCTGGGCCATCGTTGCGCTGGCTATGGGCGGGTTCGCCATCGGCACCACCGAATTTGCCATCATGGGCCTGCTTCAGAACGTGGCCCAGGGCCTCAACATCAGCATCCCGGAGAGCGGGCATCTGATCTCCGCTTACGCCTTGGGCGTGGTGGTCGGGGCGCCACTGTTGGCAGGCCTCGGAGCCCGACTGCCGCACAAGCATCTGGTGCTGGGGCTGATGGTCCTGTTCACGCTGGGTAACCTCTCATCCGTCCTCGCGCCTGACTACGCCACCATGCTGGTCACGCGGTTTATCTCCGGCCTGCCGCACGGCGCCTACTTCGGCGTGGCCGCGGTCCTTGCGGCCTCGCTGGTATCGCCGGGCCGACGTGCCCGGGCGGTTGCGATGGTGATGCTGGGCCTGTCAGTGGCCAACGTCGTCGGCGTGCCGTTGGTGACCTGGCTGGGTCAGCAGTACGGCTGGCGGCTGATGTTCGTGGCCGTGGGCATCGTCGGGGTGGTGACGGTGTTGATGATCCAACGCCTGGTCCCCTTCAGCCCCGCCCATGAAGAGGCCGGCATCCGCCGCGAACTCCGCGCGTTGAAACGCATCCATGTGTGGCTGGCGCTGTTGATCGGCGTGGTCGGCTTCGGCGGGTTCTTCGCCGTCTACTCCTACATCAGTCCCACCATGACGGAAGTCACCGGCCTGGCCCCGGCCGCCTTGCCGCTGATCGTCGGCCTCTATGGCTTGGGAATGGTCGTCGGCACGTTTATCGGCGGCCGGTTGGCTGATCGGTCCGTGATGGGCACCATCTACCAGGTCATGACGGCCATCGTCGTCGTGCTGGTGCTCTTCTGGGCAGCGTCCTCCATTGCGCTGCTCGCGGTTCCGCTGGTCTTCCTGCTGGGCGTGGCGGGATCCAGCTTGATTCCGGCACTGCAGACCCGGCTGATGGACGCGTCGCCCGACGCGCAGACTCTGGCTGCCTCGCTGAACCATTCGGCGCTGAACCTGGCTAACGCGCTGGGCGCCTTCCTGGGCGGACTGGTGATCTCCTGGGGCTGGGGCTTCGCGGCCCCGGCCCTGGTCGGCGCCGGGCTGGCGGCCTTGGGCCTGGTCATCGCCGCAGTCAGCGGAGCGATCGAGAAGCGGCACAGCGTCCGCCGCTGAGTAGGGCCCCTGCCGGCCTGGCACCCGTCCCCTCCGCCACCCGACGAATCAGGACTCGCGTGCCGCGGGACGCACGGACTCCGACCGGTAGATATCCGGTTCCAGATAGATCATGGTGGCGATCGGCACCGCATCGCGAATACGGGCTTCGGCTGCATCGATCAACCTGGCGATCTCTTGCCCTGAGTCGCTGCGCCCGACGCTGATCTTGGCCGCCACGAGGAGTTCCTCGGGCCCCAGATGCATGGTCTTGAGGTGAATGACCCGGGTGGCGTCGACGGCGCCGATGGCTTCTTCGATGAGCCGGATATGCTGGCGCGTGGCGGACTCGCCGAGCAGCAGGGACTTGGTTTCTATGGCGAGCACGGCGGCGATCGCCACCAGCAGCAAACCGATCATGGCCGTGCCGGCTGCGTCCCACAGACCGTTGCCGGTCAGCAGGGTCAGGCCGACGCCGAACAAGGCGAACACCAGCCCCAGGAGGGCACCAAAGTCTTCCAGCAGGATCACCGGCAGTTCCGGCGACTTCGACCGGCGGATGAAATCGACCCAGCCGGTGCCGCCGCGCACGGGATTGGACTCCCTGATAGCGGTGCGCAGCGAGAAGGATTCGGCGATGATCGCACCGACCAGTACCGCCAGCGGGACCCACCACCAGAAACCTTCGATGGGATGCGGATCCTGCCACTTATGGTAGGCCTCGTACAGCGCGAATAATCCGCCGACGCTGAACAACACGATCGACACGATGAATGCGTAGATATAACGGTCTCGGCCGTAACCGAACGGGTGGCTGGGGCTGGCCTGACGTGCGGCTTGTTTTCCGCCGACCAAGAGCAGGATCTGGTTTCCGGAGTCGGCCACCGAGTGGATGGCCTCGGCCAGCATGGACGACGATCGGGTCAGGAAATACGCGATGAACTTCAGCGCCGCAATGGTTAGATTGGCGGCCAGAGCCGCCACGATCGCCTTGGTTCCTCCGCTGGCTGCCATCCTTTACCTCCCAGGCCATTCCCGGTCATAGTCCAGTCACCGCGGTTCTTACGGTACCGTCCGCCCGGGTCGTTTGGGAGTGGCTAAACCGGCTGGGTGCCCCGTCGCTGCGACCTTGCCGAGGCATACAGGCAGACCGTGGCCGCGGTGCCTACGTTGAGGCTTTCGGCCTGGCCGTAGACCGGCACCGCCACCCGGTGGTCCGCTGCAGCGAGCTCCTCCGCTGACAGCCCCTGGGCTTCGTTGCCAAAGAGCCAGGCAGTTGGCGACGCCAGATCCGGAAGGCGAGCAGCGCCGTCGTCCGCCACTGCGGTCCCCTCCCCCAAACGGGACAGCGCGCTGCGGTCCTGCAAATGGTCCAGGTCGATGGTTCCGTACCCGTCGGCCGCGAGCATGCTCAGGCCGGCCGCTCGCAGGGCGGCGGCCAACTCGTCGAAATCGTGTCCAGTCACCACTGGCAGGTGGAAGAGCGATCCGGCCGTGGAGCGCACCGCCTTGGGGTTGTAGATGTCGACACTGGAGCTGGTCAGCACGACGGCGTCGGCGCCGGCAGAGTCGGCGGCCCGCAGGATGGTGCCGGCGTTGCCGGGATCCTGCACCCGGACCATGATGGCCAGCAGCAGCGGTTTGGTCTGCAGCACCTCATTCAGCGGCCGGTCCAGGTAATGACAGACTGCCACGATGCCCTGCGGGTTGACGGTGTCGGCCATGGCCGAGAGGACTGCATCGGTGGCCAGCCGCAGTGGAACGCCGTCGGCCAGATCCAGCAGTTCGGGCAACCGGTCCAGGCAGGCTTCGGTAGCGAAGACCTCGACCACGATCCCGTCGCCGCCGGAGGCGATGTTCGCGCGGTGGGCGGACAACGCCTCGCGGACCGACTGGGGGCCTTCGGCGAGGAACTGCCGGCGTTTTGAACGCACCGAGCGCCCGGCAAGCTTGGCCACATCCTTGACCCGATCGGCTCGGGGGTTGGACATGATCGTAGCTTGCGGGCGCCCGGTAATGCTCATACAGCGACTATAACGTCGCCGTATGGCGGTTTATGCATCCGGTGCTTACTCGGCAACCTTCTGGCGGGCTTCGCCGCCGGCGGGCTCGAAACCGGCAGCCTTGGCGGCCTCGACGGACTCGAACCAGTACACCGGGGTGGTGTTCTCGTACCAGGTAGAACCCGGGACGTGGTACTTCTTGGACTGGTTGCCCTTGATGCTGTAGCCGGCAGGGGCGTCCTCGCCGTCAACAGCCTTGACGGCACCGGCAACTTCGCCGGCCTCAGCGGCCTTGGCGGCCGGAGCAGCCTTGGCAGCCGGAGCGGCCTTCGCCTTGGCGGCCGGCTTCGCAGCGGCGGCCGGGCGCTCGGCGGGAGCGGAAGTGTCGGCAGGCAAGGCGTCCTTGGCAACCTTCACCAGTGCCGCGAAGGCGTTGGCGTCGGACACGGCCAGCTCGGCCAGCATGCGGCGGTCGACCTGAACCTCGGCGGCCTTCAGGCCCTGGATGAGGCGGTTGTAGGTCAGGCCGTTGGCGCGGGAGGCAGCGTTGATGCGCTGGATCCACAGGCGGCGGAAGTCGCCCTTACGCTTGCGGCGGTCGCCGTAGCTGTACACGAACGAGTGCAGCAGCTGTTCCTTGGCCTTGCGGTACAGGCGGGACCGCTGTCCGCGGTATCCGGCAGCCCGGTCCAGGATAACCCGGCGCTTCTTGTGGGCGTTGACCGCCCGCTTCACACGTGCCACGTGCGTACTCCTTTTGATGATTGGTGCCCGGTGGTTCGACCGCAACGATCAGCGGTCGGGGCAAAACTTGCTGGGATGGCCCCGAGGCTGACGCCGCGCGGACCGGAGGGAGAAAGTTAGATGCCGAGCATCTTCTTGATATTGCGCACGTCTGCCGGAGCAACGATCTTGTCACCTGCGAGGCGGCGGGTCAGCGTGGAAGGCTTGTGCTCCAGGTAGTGGCGACGGTTGGCCTGCTGGCGCTTGAGCTTGCCGCTGCCGGTGAGCTTGAAGCGCTTCTTGGCGCCGCTGTGGGTCTTCTGCTTCGGCATGGCTGCCGTTCTCCTTACGTCTTCCTCAGGTCGTTGCGGACCTTCGGCTCGTGCGGCGCCACTATGGGCACCGGCGGTTTACTTGTCTACCGGCACCGGACACAAGGATGTGCCCGGCATAATGCCGGATGATCTCTGGACGGTCTTAGCTCTTGGAGCCGGACCGGCCAGCAGGTTTGGGTGCTGCGGGCCGCGCCGCCGGCTTGGGCCGTGCTGCGGGCTTGGGTGCCGCGGGCTTGGCCTCCGCAGGGGCTGCAGGCTTGGACGGAGCGGCCGGCTTGGCCTCCGCTGCAGGCTTGGACGGAGCGGCCGGCTTGGCCTCCGCTGCAGGCTTGGCCGCCGCTGCAGGCTTCGCCGGAACGGCGGGCTTGGTCTCGGCAGCAGGCTTTGCCTTCGGTGCGGCCGCCGGCTTGGTCTCGGCAGCAGGCTCCGCCTTCGGTGCAGCCGCGGGCTCCGCCTCGGGCTGTTCCTCCGTCTTGGCCTCTGCTTCAACCACGGCGGGCTTCTCAACCTCGGCGGGCGCTTCGGGCTCTGCAACTGCCGGTGCGGCCTGCTCGGCGGGTGCCTCGACGGTTTCCTCCGACTGGCTCGCCATGGCGGCAAGGCCTTCCGGAAGCAGGTCGCCCAGGCTCTGGGTCATCGGCGCCTGATCGTCACTGGTGTCCACCCGCTGCTTGCCGGCTTCGTTGGCCGCCTTGGCATCTGCCTTCTGCGCGGCCCGCCGGGCCTCAGCCTTGGCTTCGGCCTTGTTCTTGGTCGGGCCGATCACCATGACCATGTTGCGACCGTCAATCCGCGGAGTCGATTCGATCACGCCGACCTCTGCGACGTCCTCGGCAAACTTCTGCAGCAGGCGGATGCCCATTTCCGGACGCTGCTGTTCGCGGCCGCGGAACTGGATCATGGCCTTGACCTTGTCGCCGGCCCCGAGGAACCGCAGCGCGTGACCGCGTTTGGTCTCGTAGTCGTGCTTGTCGATCTTCAGCCGGAACCGGATTTCCTTCAGCACAGTGTTCGTCTGGTTCTTGCGCGCCTCGCGTGCCTTGACCGCAGCCTCATACTTGTACTTGCCAAAATCCATCAACTTGCACACCGGAGGCTTTGCCTGCGGCGCAACCTCAACCAGGTCAAGATCCGATTCCGTGGCCAGGCGCAGGGCATCCTCAATACGGACGATCCCGACCTGTTCACCGTTCGGTCCGACTAAACGCACCTCGGGAACGCGGATACGATCATTGATTCTTGGCTCGCTAATGGGTGGCTCCTGTCACTGATATTCGTCTGCCGCCGGCAATGAAAGAAGGCCTCCCATTGCAAGCGCAATCGAAGGCCTCGAAGTGGCGGCAGGCGGAACCGAGAAGTCCCGGACTGGGCGTGGGCAATGTCGTTCAACATTGCCGGCCGCAGCCTGCCGACCGTAACCCGGCAGCTCTGGCTAGCCATACCGACGGGTGGGAGAGGTCTCCGCTTGCTGATCGGACCCTTTTCCCCACGTGCTTTCAGGCACATAAGTAACCGGATCCAATTGGTCTGTGAAAAGCTTACCAGTATGAGCAGCTCAGATAACAATCCGCAGACCGACGACCATCGCCACAGCTTCGCGCCGGACGCCGGTTCTGCCTCCTCCCAGGAACAGGAAGTCCTGGGCCAGATGCGCGATATCGCCGAAGTACCCGCCGTCGAAGTCATCACCACCGCGGCAGTCCACCTGATGAGTGCCGCCGCCGTAAAGTGCGGCCTGGCCGCCGGCGACGATGCGGAAGAGCTCAAAGACCTGGATGAAGCCCGCAAGCTGATTACCGCGCTGGCCGGCTTCGTGACCGCTGCTGCGCCGGAAATCGGCAGTCAGCACGCTGGCCCGTTACGCGATGGCCTCCGCTCCCTGCAGCTCGCCTTCCGCGAGGCCTCTGTCATCCAGGATGAGCCGGGCAAGGGCCCAGGCGAGAAGTTCACCGGCCCGGTCAACTAGCCAGGCAAAGCTCCAGAACTGACCAGAACGACGCCGGTGCCCCGCACCGGCGTCGTTCTCGTCTGTAGTGCCTTTGTTGCGGGTGGAGCCGCGCGATGCTCAGCGGGTGAACTTCAACTCCAGCGAATCCACCCGCTCTGCGAATTCCTGCCGCGCCTGTAGCCGCCCTTGAATCCGTCCCGCCATGGCGGCCAACTCTTGGCGGCCCAGACCGTCACGCACCTGCAGCACCAAGCGAAGCTCCGGACCGTGGCCACCGCCTGCCACCACCGAGCCATCGGCCGTCCGCACCGCGATGCCGGCACCGGGCTCGACCGAAGCAGCCGTGACTGCTTCTTCGGCGTCGGTCGCTTCGGCCACCCAGTCCAGCATCGCCGGATCGCGGTAGGAGGGCACCCATTCGTGCTGCTTGGCCAACGCCCACACGGCCGGGCGCCGGACCACGAAGGTCAGCGCGGCGCCCGGATCCATGACCATCAATTCTGCGTCTTCGGACACTGCTGCCAACGCCGCCCGCGGAGCATAGACGGCAACCGGCCTGGCTTCGGGATGCCAGGCTTCGAGAGCGGCGGCATTGCTGAACGCGGGCAACGCACGGCGCCCGTCCGGGGCTTGCAGGGTCACCAAGGCCATGTCGGCCTGTTTATCCGTTGTCAGGCCGCCGCTGCCCTCCGCCTCTTCTCCGAGCGTGGCCACAATGGGGACGAAAACGCGGGCGTCGGCCAGGGCGGCCACCACTTCCGCTTCTCCCCCGGTGCCGGCGGCCAGCCATTGGAGCGCCGCTTCATAGGCCGGGTCGGTGCTGCCGTCGTCGTGATCGAACTGGTGCAGCGGATTTCCTTCGCCGCTCAGGTCCCGTCCGGCCCAGCTTTGGCCCGCCGAATCCCCCGCACCGCCCGCGCCCGCGAGTGCCGCGGCGATGTGGGCTGGCAGCTCCTTCTTAGCCACGCTGGTACCTCAGCGCCGTCCGGCGACGTCGAGGGCTTCGGGCAGGGTGAACTTGCCCGCGTAGAGGGCCTTGCCGACAATGGCTCCTTCGACTCCGGTCGGAACCAGTTCACGCAGGGCCCGCAGGTCATCCAGGCTGGAAATACCGCCGGAGGCCACCACCGGCTTGTCGGTCCGCTCGCACATCTGCCGCAGCAGGTCGAGGTTCGGTCCGCGCAGTGTTCCGTCTTTGGTCACGTCGGTCACCACGTACCGGGCACAACCGGCATCTTCGAGCCGCGACAGGACGTCCCAGATGTCGCCGCCTTCCTTCGTCCAGCCGCGGGCCGCAAGCGTGGTGCCGCGGACATCAAGACCGACGGCGATGGCGTCGCCGTGCCGTTCAATGGCCCGCGCGGTCCACTCCGGGTTTTCCAGAGCGGCGGTGCCCAGGTTGACGCGGGCGGCACCAAACTCCAGGGCCCGTTCCAAGGACTCATCATCGCGGATGCCGCCGGAGAGCTCCACCTTGATCTTCAGCTCGTCCGCGACCAGGCGCAGCACCTCTGTGTTGTTGCCTCGACCGAAAGCCGCGTCGAGATCCACGAGGTGCACCCACTCGGCCCCGTCGTTCTGCCACGCCATGGCGGCTTCCAGCGGGTCGCCGTAGCCGGTCTCGCTGCCGGCTTCACCCTGAACCAGCCGGACTGCCTGGCCGTCTGCTACGTCGACTGCGGGCAGGAGTTCGAGGATGGGCGTTTGGTTCGTCATAGTGATTCCGCTTTCTGCGCCGTCAGCTGCGCGGGCTGTGGGTGGTTACTCGGTCGGACCGAGGGTGAGCAGGTAGGCCGCCAGCAGGGCCAATCCGGCCAAAATCCAGAAGACGATGGAAGCCCACTTGGGCAGCCGCTGTTGCCGGAACGAGATGGCACCGCCAGCCAGGAGCCCGGCCAGGGCCATGAGGAGAAGGCTGCCCACGGCTATCGCAGCGTCTTCAGCCAGTTGCGGAGCAACTCCGCGCCGGCGTCGCCGGACTTCTCCGGATGGAATTGCGTTGCACTCAGCGGACCGTTTTCAACGGCGGCGATGAACGGGGCCCCATGCGTGGACCAGGTCACCCGGGGCGGCGCCATCGCCGGCTGGGTGACATCAAAGTTCCAGTGCTGCACACCGTAGGAGTGCACAAAGTAAAACCGCTCGTCTTCGATGCCGGCGAACAACCGGCTGCCCTCCGCCACGTCAACGGTGTTCCACCCCATGTGCGGTACCACCTCGGCTGGCAGCGCTTCCACGACCCCGGGCCATTCCCCGATCCCCTGGGTGCGGACGCCGTGTTCTACCCCCTCTTCGAACATGACCTGCAGGCCCACACAAATGCCCAGCACCGGCCGGCCGCCGGCCACCCGGCGTCCGATCCAGCGAAGGGCATCAACAGACTTCAGTCCTTCCATGACCGTGGCGAAGGCTCCGACGCCGGGGACCAACAGCCCGTCGGCGTTGAGCACGTCCTCGGAAGCATGGCTGAGCGTGACGTCGGCACCGACGTGTTCCAGCGCCCGGACCACCGAGCGCACATTCCCGGATCCGTAGTCCAGTACGGTGACCTTGGGTCCAGCCGTCACAGGGCACCCTTCGTTGAGGGAATGCCCTCGACCCGGGGATCGGATTCGACCGCGGCGCGCAGCGCCCGGGCGAACGCCTTGAACTGGGCCTCGACGATGTGGTGCGGGTCGCGGCCGCCCAGTACGCGCATGTGCAGGCAGATCTGGGCGTGCAGCGTGATGGCTTCGAAAACGTGGCGCGTCAGCGACCCGGTGAAGTGCCCGCCGATCAGGTGGTATTCCTGGCCGGCCGGTTCTCCTGAGTGCACCAGATAGGGACGGCCGGAGACGTCGACGACGGCGTGGGCCAGCGCCTCATCCAGCGGCACCGTTGCCTCGCCGAACCTGCGGATCCCGGCCTTGTTACCCAGGGCCTGCTTCAAGCACTCGCCGATCGTGATGGCGACATCTTCCACCGTGTGGTGGGCGTCAATATGCGTGTCGCCGGTGGCCTTCACGGTCAGATCGACCAGCGAATGCTTCGACAGTGCGGTGAGCATGTGGTCGTAGAACGGCACGGTGGTGCTGATCTCGGATCGGCCGGTGCCGTCGAGATCCAGTTCAACCAGCACGGACGACTCGCTGGTGATGCGTTCGAGGCGTGCGGTACGTCCGGTGGTGGTATCCACGGTCATGGGGGTCCTTTGACGAAAATGGTTGACCGGCCAGGCCGGTGCGCTCTTACTACAGTTTAGGAGACTCGGCTCGACATCAGGGCCTTGATGCCATCGAGGAAGGCTGTGGTCTCGGCCTCAGTGCCCGCCGTCACCCGCAGGTGTCCGGGAATCCCGACGTCGCGGATCAGCACACCGGCTTCCAGAAGCCCCTGCCACACCGCGTGCGGGTCGTCCAGGCCGCCGAAGAACACGAAGTTGGAGTCCGACGGTGCCGGCTTCAAACCGAGTTCGGTCAGTCCGTCGACAATGCGGTCCCGTTGGGTCTTGATGTCCTCAACATTGGCGAGCAGCGCGTCCGCATTTTCCAGTGCGGCCAGCGCCGTCGCCTGGGTGATCGCGGACAGGTGGTAGGGCAGGCGGACCAAGCGCAGGGCGTCGGCAACCTGCGGTGCGGCGGCAAGGTACCCCACACGGGCACCGGCAAGGGCGAAAGCCTTGCTCATGGTGCGGGAGACGATCAACCGCTCCCGGCCGGGCAGCAGCGTCAGCGCGCTCGGCGTGCCGGCGTGGGCGAATTCGGCGTAGGCCTCATCCACGATCACTATGGCGTTGGATGCCTCCCCCGCTTCGTAGGCGGCTTCGACGACGTCAAGGCCCAGCGCGGTGCCCGTCGGGTTGTTCGGGGAACACAGGACGACGACGTTGGCTGCGGATTCTGCGACGGCAGCGGCAACCGCTTCCGCGGAGATCGTGAAGTCCGCTCCACGCGGCACCGCAACATACTCTGTGTCCGTCCCGCTGGCCAGCAACGGGTACATGGAATACGTGGGAGGGAAGCTCAACAAGGTCCGGCCCGGCCCGCCGAAGGCCTGAAGGATTTGCTGCAGCACTTCATTCGAACCGTTGGCCGCCCAGATGTTCTCTGCCGTGAGGCCGTGTCCCAGATAGCGGGACAGCGCCGTCCGAAGCTCGGTAAACTCGCGGTCCGGATACCGGTTCAAACCGGCAGCCGCGGCGCTGACGGCCGAGACGATAGCTTGATGCACCGTCTCCGGCAAGCCGTGGGTGTTTTCGTTGACGTTCAGCAGGATGGGCACGTCCAATTGGGGGGCACCATATGGCTCCAGGCCCCGGAGATTACCCCGCAACGGCAGACGGTTCAGGCGTTCTAGCTGCTCACTCACCGATCCAGCTTAAGCTTCGGCCCGCCCGGGGCAGGAATCGGGCGGGCCGAAGCGGCTCATATTACGGTTGCCTCAATGCGCTGACGGCACGAGCAACTGCTGGCCGGAATGGACGATGTCCCCGTCCAGGCCGTTCAATTGCGCGATCTCGAAGATGACATCATGCGGGTTGCGGTCGGGTGCGGACAGCACTGCCACATCCCAGAGCGTCTGGCCGCTGCCGACCGTGACGGTAACAGCCGGCCCCGGCCCCAGCCCTCCGGCAGCGGCCATTGCCGGTGCGGTGAAGAAGCCGACCAGGGTGAGCGCGACGGCCGCGGCAAGCATGAGCGGCAGGCCAATCAGCAGCAAACGGCCCCGGCGGGTAAGCCGGAGGGGGGCGTTGGCGCGGAAGTCTGCGGACTGCGGTGCGAGCTGGGCGGACATGGTGCCACCTTTCCGATTTTCGATCTATTTCGACTGGTTTCGATCATCGAACCACTGCGTTCGAACGTATCTTCGAACACGTCGTCTACAGTTTTAGCACTGGTGATCGACTGTTGTCGAGACTCAGTCGAACAAATGTTTGAAATTCCTCACCGCCTCGCCTAGCGTTGATGGCATGAGCGGCTGTGAATTGCAGTGCATCAGCCGCCACTGACAAAACAGTCGAGACAGCAATCCGAGTGCCGGTTCCGCATCAGCCAGACCCGGCACCTGGACCATCATGGGAAGACCGGGGCCGGATATGTCCGAAGAGACCACCACCACTGCCGGAGCGCGGCGACGAGGCCGCCCTGTCAAGGTCGGACGCAGCCTGACGCCGCGGCAAAAGAAGATCCTGGAAACCATCCAGCGCTCCGTTATTGCCCACGGGTACCCGCCGTCGATGCGCGAGATCGGCGACCTCGTCGGCTTGGCAAGCCTGTCCAGCGTCACCCATCAACTGGCCCAACTGGAGAAGATGGGCTACATCCGGCGGGACCCGAAGCGTCCCCGGGCCATGGAGATCCTCACTCCGCTGACGCTTGAACAGGGCGGCGTGGAAATCGTGGGCGTGGACGAGCCGCAGCAGCTGCGCAGCTCCAGTGGCGTCGCGGTGTCCGAACTCACCACGTCATCCGATACGGCCATGGTGCCGCTGGTGGGACGGATCGCCGCCGGCGGACCGATCCTGGCGGACCAGGCGGTCGAGGACGTCATGCCGCTGCCCCGGCAGCTGGTGGGGCACGGCGAGTTGTTCATGCTGAAGGTTTCCGGCGATTCGATGATCGATGCTGCCATTTGCGACGGCGACTGGGTGGTGGTTCGGCAGCAGCACACCGCAGAGAACGGCGACATTGTTGCGGCGCTGCTCGACGAAGAGGCAACGGTGAAAACCTTCCGGCAGCGCGACGGGCACACCTGGTTGCTGCCGCAGAACACGCGCTATGAACCGATTCTGGGCGACCACGCAACCATCATGGGCAAGGTTGTCTCCGTGATGCGGGCGCTCTGACCGCTCCTTCAGCCGATGCAGCCTGCCCATGCGGCGGCGGACCCGGATGGTTCAGGCCGCCGCCGGTTCAGGCGGCCGCGGCCGCCAGCCGCTCCAGGACCTGGCGGGCGATGGCGCCATCCTTCGTGCTCCAAAACGGCGGCAGGGCGCTGCGGAGGAAATTTCCGTAGCGGGCGGTGGCCAGACGGGAATCCAACACGGCCACAACCCCCTTGTCATTGGATGCGCGAATCAAGCGGCCAGCGCCCTGGGCCAGCCGCACTGCTGCGTGGGTGGCCGAGACCGTCATGAAACCATTGCCGCCGGCCTGGGCTACCGACCGGGTCCGGGCAGTGGTCAGCGGGTCGTCCGGCCGCGGGAACGGAATTCGGTCGATGACCACCAACCGGCATGCCTCGCCCGGAACATCGACTCCCTGCCACAGAGTCATCGTGCCGAACAGGCAGGTGTCCGGTTCATCGGCGAATTGGCGGACCAGCGCCCCCATTGATGATTCGCCCTGGCACAGGATGGTCAGGTCGGTGCGCTGACGCATTTCGGCGGCAGCTTCTTCTGCCGCGCGACGCGAGGAGAACAATCCGAGGGCCCCGCCGCGTGAGGCGCGCAGCAGCTCCTCGAGTTCGTCGAGCTGCTCGCTGCTGGTGCCACGGCCCGGCTTGGGCAGATGCGATGCCACATACAGCACACCCTGGCGCGGGTAATCGAAGGGACTGCCCACGTCAGCGCTTGAGTACGCTGGGGCGCCGGCCCCCAACAATCCGAGCGAACCGGCAACGGCGTCGAAAGTGCCCCCCACCGACAGCGTGGCGGAGGTCAGCACCACCGTATGTTCGTCGAAGAGCCCTTCACGCAGCCTGGAGGC
The DNA here is from genome assembly GCF_040684925.1 of Arthrobacter sp. NPDC089319. NCBI lineage: Bacteria > Bacillati > Actinomycetota > Actinomycetes > Micrococcales > Micrococcaceae > Arthrobacter > Arthrobacter sp. NPDC089319. The sequence continues at coordinate 41,399 of NZ_JBFBGZ010000015.1, forward strand.
AACAGACAACGGGGCGATGTTGAGCGTAGCCGGCTGGTCGTCGTTGGCAATATAGTCGCCGGTCTCGCCGAAGGTGCTGGGACGGGTCGCCCAAATGACCTCGCGGGAATCTGCCGCCGAAAGCAGCCGTTCGGCCATCTCCAGCACCGCGGAAAGACGGGATCGGGCCATCTGCCTCCCGCCGTCTGCCGCCGCGGACCCCTCGGGCTTGGAATCGGATAGCGCTGCGCGAGCCGCCTCCCGCAGCTGCACGAGGACCAACTCCTGCTCCTCGCGCAGGCCGGAGGCCAACAAGCCGCTCGGCAACGGCTCCAGTACGTCCTCCAGGGCGCCGGCAGCCGAGTTCAGCGGCTCCACGCTGATCCCGGTGTGCTTGCGCGCGGTCGAAGCCGCAGTGCGGACCATGGCAGCCGACAGCTGCCCCGCCACGGCGCTGGTGACGCGGTCCTGCAATTCGTGGGCTTCGTCAATCACCACCACGTCGTAGTCCGGAAGCACGGCCACGCCCTCAAAGGCGTTGATGGCGAGCATGGCGTGGTTGGTGATCACGATGTCCGCCTCGGCAGCATGTCCGCGCGCCAGTTCGCTGAAGCACTCGGCGGCGAGGGGACATTTTTGCGCGCCGAGGCATTCCATCGATCCCACGGAGACCTGTCGCCACGCGCGATCGCTGACCCCGGGCACCAGTTCATCGCGATCGCCGGTCTCGGTCTCCTGCGCCCATTCGCGCAGCCGCACGACCTCCTTGCCCAATGCCCCCGCGGCCCCGCTGGACGCCCCTCCGCCGGCGGGAGCCGGATGCGGGACGGCGTCCTCGCCGAGGCTAAACAGCGCAGCAGGCGCGTCTTCGTCCGGAAAGCCGCCTGCCAGCTTATGCAGGCAGACGTAGTTGTTCCGCCCCTTGAGCAGCGCCACGTCCAACGGCCGGGGAAGCTCATCGGCGACGGCTTCCATCAGCCGCGGCAGGTCCCTTTTGACGATCTGCGACTGCAGGGCCAGCGTCGCGGTGGAGACGATGGCGGGCTTCTCACCCTCCAAGGCCTGCACCATGAGCGGGATCAGATACGCCAACGACTTGCCCGTGCCGGTGCCCGCCTGCACCAGCAGGTGCTGCCGGCGGTCGAAGGCCTCGGCTACTTTGGCAGCCATCTCGTGCTGGCCGGCGCGGTGTTGGCCGCCCATGCCCTGGACCGCGACATCGAGCAGCCGCAACGCCTCGCCGGCCGGTACCCGGGTTTCAGTCATGTCGAAGGAATCGTTCCAGCTCCGCTGCCAAGCCCTCGCGAACCAGGACATCGAGCCGTGTGCCGTCTTCCCCGTGCTCCATGGCGAGGATCTCCGCGTCCTCGCTGTGCAAGCGGCTGATGACTTCGCCGCGGTCGTAGGGCACCAACAGCCGCAGCTTCACGCTCGGACGCGGGATGGTTTCGCCGATCAGTCGAAGCAGCGCGTCGATGCCCTGGCCGGTGCGTGCCGAGACCACTACGTGGTTCGGTTCGCGCTGCCGCAGCCGTTCGACCACGAAGGGATCGGCGGCATCTGCCTTGTTCAACACCACGATTTCAGGAATGTGCCGGGCATCCACCTCGGTGAGCACTTCACGCACCGCGGCGATCTGGCCCTCCGGGTCGGGGTGCGAGACGTCCACCACGTGCAGGATCACATCGGCGTCGGCAACTTCCTCCAACGTGGAGCGGAAGGCTTCCACCAATTGTGTCGGCAGCGAGCGGACGAAACCGACGGTGTCGGCGAGCGTGTAGCCAATGCCGTCGGGTGTTTCCGCGCGGCGCACGGTGGGGTCCAAGGTGGCAAAAAGCGCGTTCTCGACCAGGACACCTGCATCGGTCAGGCGGTTGAGCAGCGACGATTTTCCGGCGTTGGTGTAACCGGCGATGGCCACCGAGGGCACGGCATTGCGGCGGCGGTTGGCACGCTTGGTGTCCCGTGCCGGCTTCATGGCTGCGATTTCGCGGCGCAGCTTCGCCATCCGGGTCCGGATACGGCGGCGGTCCAGTTCGATCTTCGTCTCACCTGGTCCGCGCGAACCGATGCCGCCGCCGGCGGCTCCGACGCGCCCGCCGGCCTGACGGGACATCGACTCGCCCCAGCCACGCAGGCGCGGCAGCAGGTACTCCAGCTGGGCCAACTCGACCTGGGCCTTGCCCTCGCGGCTCTTGGCGTGCTGCGCGAAGATGTCCAGGATCAGCGCCGTGCGATCAATGACTTTGACCTTCACGATGTCTTCCAGTCCGCGGCGCTGCGAGGGCGAGAGTTCGCCGTCGACAATGACCGTGTCAGCGCCGGTGGACATCACGATGTCCCGCAGTTCCTGGGCCTTTCCGGACCCAAGGAAGGTGCCCGGGTCCGGCTTCATCCGGCGCTGCACGATGCCGTCCAGCACCTCGGAGCCGGCGGTCTCCGCCAACGCCGCCAGTTCCCGCAGGGAATTGTCTGCGTCGTCGGCCGTGCCTTCGGTCCACAGACCGGCCAGCACCACGCGCTCCAGGCGTAGTTGCCGGTACTCGACCTCGGTGACGTCCTCCAGTTCGGTGGAGAGGCCCGCTACGCGGCGGAGGGCACGGCGTTCGGCCAAGTCCTGCTGGTCACCGTCGAATTCGGAATGCTCGGAGTCAAGTTTGGACAGGGCCTGCGCTCGGCCGCCGACTCCCGGCTTGCTTCCTGCCGCAGTGTCGCGGGCCAGGATACGGTCAATGACTGCCTGGATCTCATCCGGCGTCATTTCCGGTTCCGGCGACGGCTGGGGGCTGTTGGTGGTCATGCTCTCCTTCGAAATGTCCGTGGTCTTATCGTAGTCCTCCGGGGTGCGTCCAGCGGAGCCCGAAGATGCGGTTTGTGGATGATCGGCCAAAAGTCCTCCTGGCATGGGCCCCGTCGGTGCGGGGCGGGAAATGCGTGGCAGCTGGCGCCTTCTGGTGCGGCCGGCATAACCGGCACCGGGGAACTGAAACAACCGAACGGGCGGCTGCGGCGGTGGAACGCTCCTGAGTTTCGCGGAACGGCGATTGCCCGGCGGCCGGGGAGAATGAATTCTCGACCAACGGCACGCGCTGTGCCGCATGGAACGGGACAGCATGGTGGCGGCGCAATCATTACTTCTTCATGCGGTCAACGCTATCAGAGCCAACGCAGCTTAGGCGCGCCTTGATACCGATTCCGCTGAACGCGCACTAATCTGGCCGATTATGGGAACAGAGCACTACTTCAGCCCGCAACCAGGCAAACCCGAGGTTCGCCGCACCCTGGAGGTCGAACTGGACGGCCGCCCACGGCAGTTGCAGACGGCCGGCGGCATCTTCAGTCCGGACGGCGTCGACAAGGGCACAGCGGTGCTACTGGCCGAGGTTCCTCCGCCGGCGCCGGCAGGCAACCTGCTGGACATCGGCTGCGGGTGGGGTCCGATCGCCCTGACCATGGGCTTGAAATCCCCGGGGGCCACGGTGTGGGCCGTCGACGTCAACGAGCGCAGCATCGCCTTGACCAACGACAACGCCGCGTCGTTGGGCCTGGACAATGTCCGTGCCTGCCTACCGGAAGACGTCGACCCGTCGCTGCGGTTCGAAACCATCTGGTCCAACCCGCCGATCCGAATCGGCAAGAGTGAACTCCACGAACTGCTGTTGCTGTGGCTGCCCAGGCTCGCGCCCGGCGGCTCCGCCTGGCTGGTGGTCCAGAAGAACCTGGGCTCGGACTCGCTGCAGCGCTGGCTTTCCGGCGAACTGCCGCCGGACTACTCCATCAGCCGGGAGAGCACGGCCAAGGCCTTCCGCGTGCTCTGCGTCCGGCGGGCCGGCTGAACCGCTTCCCTCAGGCCACGGTTCCGCGGGACACCAACACGGCGGGTCCGCTGAGCTCCACATGTTCACGCCCGTCCGGCGCCGGGAGAAACCGCACGCGGACGGTTCCACCGGGGACTCCGACCTGCCAGTCGTCGGGAGCACCGTTCCCGGCCCAGTAGCGGATGGCAGCGGCGGCGGCGCAGGCACCGGTCCCGCAGGACTGGGTCTCCCCCACCCCGCGCTCGTGCACACGCATGCTGATATGCCCTGCTCCGTCGGCGACGAGGGGTTCGGCCGGTACCACAAATTCCACGTTGGTTCCGTTTGCGGGAACGGGATCCACCGCGGGTGCCGCAAACAATTCGGTGGCGGCCAATTCTGCAAGTCCGGCGAGGGCGACGACGGTATGCGGGTTGCCCATGCTCACGGACAGCGCCGGCCGCGGCACCTCCAGGCCGCCGGCGCTGACGGTGGAGTCCATGGCCCGGGCCGCAGCCTCGGCGGGGAAGATGAATTCCCATGGCCCCATGTCCACGGCGTAGCCGTTGGCGGACCGGCGGATGATCTTGATCCCCGCCCTCGTCCCTATCGTCAAAGACTCCCCGGCCGCCAGCCCGACCAGCCCCTCGGCCAGCAGAAAGTGCACGAAGACGCGGACGCCGTTGCCGCACATCTCGGATACCGAGCCGTCGGCATTTCGGTAGTCCATGAACCACTCGGCCTCCGGCGCTGCTGCCAGCAGCTCACGGCCCTCGGGCAGGTGCTCCGAACGGACGGCGCGGATCAGCCCATCGGCGCCGATGCCCAGGTGGCGGTGGCACAGCGCGGCGACGGCTTGGGGTTCGATGTCCTTGAGTCCGTCCGGATCGGCAATCAGCACGAAGTCGTTGCCGGTTCCGTGCCCTTTGGCGTAGGACAGCCCGGACAAGACTGACAAATGGTCAGGAAGGGGGGTGTTCACGCTTCAAGCTTAGCGAGGTGGCCGGCGGCCTTGTCCGCCAGCAGCGGATCCCGCCAGTCGAGCCAGTGGATCCGTGGATCAGCCCGAAACCAGGTCAGCTGGCGCCTCGCGAATTTGCGGGTGGCGGCGACGGTGTCCTCGACGGCGGCGTTTTGGCTCCATTCGCCGTCGAGCACCCTCAGAAACTGGGCGTACCCGAGCGCGCGCGAGGCGGTCCGCCCCTGGCGCAGGCCCCGCCGGTCCAGCGCGGCGACTTCGTCCAGCAAGCCGCGCTCCACCATCGCATGAACGCGACAGGCCAGCCGGTGCTTGAGCTGTTCGCGGTTCACTTGGAGGCCGATCTGCACGGTGGGGCGGACGTAATGCCGCTCCGGCATGTAGGAGCTGAAGGGGCGCCCGGTCAGCTGCCACACTTCCAGCGCGCGGACGATGCGGCGAGCATCGGCCAGCCTGCCAGCGGAGGCCGGATCAACGTCCCGGAGCCGTTCCTGCATGGCTTCCAGGCCTTGGCTGGCCAGCTCTTCCTCGAGGGCGCGGCGCACGGCCGGATCGGTGCCAGGAAACTCGATCGCGTCGAGGGCCGCCCGGACGTACAGTCCGGACCCGCCGGCAAGGATGGCCCGGCGGCCCCGGCTGTGAATGGCATCGATCGCGTCGCGGGCCTGCCGCTGGTACGCCGAGACGCTCGCTTCGTCCGTGATGTCGAGGATGTCCAGCAGGTGGTGGGGCACCCCTTGCCGTTCGGCCACCGTCATCTTGGCCGTGCCGATGTCCATTCCCCGGTAGAACTGCATGGAGTCGGCATTGATCACTTCTCCGTCCAGCCGTTGCGCCAGCTCGACGGCGAGATCCGATTTACCCGATCCGGTGGGGCCGACGACGGCGATGACCGCCGGGCTGTCCTGCTGGCTCAGTGGGTCGGCCGGCATCGGGCTCAGGCCGGCCGGACCGGCAGCGCGGGCATGCCCAGCGAGACCTGGGCCGGTTTGCTGCCCGGAGTCGCGGGTACCCCGCAAGAGTCTGCCTGGGAGCCATCCCAGGCGTCCCCGGCGCGCGAGCGGCGCAGTTGGTAGTCCGACGCGGAAGCCGGATCCGCGATCAGGTGGAAGGCTGCGGCTTCGGTGATCGTCACCGTCACCAAGTCGCCCGGGCGCGGCGCGGGCGCGCCGTCGGGGACGGAGAAATGCACCAGCCGCTGGTCCCTGGCCCGGCCGGAGAGCCGATGGGTCTCCCCCGCCTTGCGTCCCTGCTGCGCGGTCACCATGACCTCGACCCGGCTGCCCAGCTGTTTGGCATTTTCTTCCGCGGCAATCCGGTCCTGCAAGGCAATCAGGCGCTCGTAGCGTTCCTGCACCACGGACTTGGGCAGCTGGTCCGGCAGCTCCGCGGCCGGGGTCCCGGGCCGCTTGGAGTACTGGAAGGTGAATGCGCTGGCGAAGCGGGCCTGTTCCACCACCGCCAGGGTTGCCTGGAAATCTTCCTCGGTCTCGCCGGGAAACCCGACGATGATGTCCGTGGAGATGGCCGCATGGGGAATCCGTTCCCGGACCTTGTCCAGGATGCCCAGGAACTTCTTGGACCGGTAGGACCGGCGCATGTCTTTGAGGACCTTGTCCGAGCCGGATTGCAGCGGCATGTGCAGCTGCGGCATGGCATTGGGGGTTTCGGCCATGGCGTCAATGACGTCGTCGGTGAAGGCCGCCGGGTGCGGACTGGTAAACCGCACCCGTTCCAGTCCCTCGATGCTGCCGCAGGCGCGCAGCAGCTTGGCGAAGGCCCCGCGGTCACCGAACTCCACACCGTAGGAGTTCACGTTCTGGCCCAGCAGCGTGACTTCGATGGCGCCGTCGTCGACCAGCGCTTGGACCTCCGCCAGAATCTCGCCCGGCCGGCGGTCGCGTTCCTTGCCGCGCAGCGACGGGACGATGCAGAACGTGCAGGTGTTGTTGCAGCCCACGGAAATGGAGACCCAGCCGGAGTACACCGCATCGCGCTTGGTGGGCAGCGTGGAGGGGAACACGTCGAGCGATTCCAGGATTTCCAGCTGCGCTTCGTTGTTATGCCGCGCACGCTCCAGCAACGCCGGAAGCGAACCCACGTTGTGGGTGCCGAACACCACGTCCACCCACGGCGCCTTCTTGAGGATCGTCTCGCGGTCCTTCTGGGCCAGGCAGCCGCCGACGGCGATCTGCATCCCGGGATGGCGTTCCTTGACCGGTGCCAGCTGGCCCAGGTTGCCGTACAACTTGTTGTCGGCGTTCTCCCGTACCGCACACGTATTGAAGACCACGACGTCGGCTTGGCCGGCTTCGGCTTCGACCATTCCGGCGGCTTCGAGGAGCCCGGCCAGCCGCTCGGAATCATGCACGTTCATCTGGCAGCCGAAGGTGCGCACCTGATAGGTGCGGGCTTCCGGCTGCTTCTCGATGGTGGGGGCGGGGACAGTCAAACTCACCTTACAAGGGTACGGCCTGCGGCCGGACGAGCCACAATCTGCAGCCGGTCAGGGATTAGTACCAATTGTTCGCCAAATGGAAGTCCAGGGCGGAGCACGGGGAGCCGTAGCGGTCCTCAATGTAGCCCAGTCCCCAATCGACTTGAGTCTGGACGTTGGTCTGCCAGTCGGCGCCGGCGGCGGCCATCTTGTTACCGGGCAGGGCCTGCGGTATGCCAAAGGCGCCGCTGGAGGGATTGGTGGCGCCGAGGTTCCATTCCGATTCCTTGTGCCACAGCGTTTCCAGGCAGCCCAATTCGCCAGCGCCCCAGCCAAAGGATGCCAGCGCCCCTTCGGCGTAGGCCTTGGCAGCGGCCGGATCGTTCCGCGACGCCTGGGCCTTGGCAGCAGCTTTCTCCTTGGCAGCCTTTGCCTGGGCAGCCTCCTGGGCGGCAGCACGCTTCTTTGCCGCCTCGGCAGCGGCACGTTTTTCCGCCGCCTTCCGATCGGCGGCTTCCTTTGCTGCAGCCCTTGCGGCAGCTGCCTTCTGATCTGCTGCCGCTTGGCGCGCCTGATCCGCCTGCGCGGCCTTCTTCTCGGCTGCGGCATGGCCGGAGGCCTCAGCGTCCTGCGCCTCGAGGGCGTCGGCGGCCACCGGGTTTGGCTCCTCGGCGGGCTCTGCCAATCCCACCAGCTCCATCACGGGTGCTGTGATCGATCCCACAGCCTCCGAGGCGCTGTGCCCCTGCCGAACGGCGCTGGCGGCCCCGGTTGCGCCGACTGCGGCAACGGAGCAAAGTGTCAGGCCTGCGGCGATCCTGAGGCGGCGCTGCCTGCGGCTGCGCCTGCGTTGCTGGGTTTTCTGACGACGTTCATTCTGCGATGCACTCACAGTCGCACTACGGTAACGACCGAATCTGGGAAAAGTCTCAAAACGATAACAGTGCCGAAGGGGACCCGGCGCTCCGGGCGAGGCTAGGGCGCGTCAGAATTCCGGGTTGCCGGCGGCGCCGAGTTCCTCATCCGCCACCCGGTAGGCCAGCGAGGCAGAATAGCCCTTACGGGCCAGCATGGAGACCAGCCGGCGCAGATGCTTGTCCCTTTCTGACCGGTCCTGCAGCTGCCAGTCGGGGCGGATCTTGCGGCGCACCAGGCTGCGGGCGGCTTCAAGCTCGTCGTCCGCCGTAAGCTGGTCCAGCGCTTGCTCGGCCACTTCACCGGAGATCCCTTTGTCGGCGAGCTCCCGCTGGAGTGCGGACCGCGCCAGCGAACGCGACTGGGACCGGCTGCGCACCCACATCCTGGCGAACTCGGCGTCGTCAATGAGGTTGACCTCCTCGAACCGCTCGAGTACTGCCTCCGCGACGTCGCCCGGGACGCCGCGCTCAGCCAGCTTCGCGGCCAGCTGGGCGCGGCTCTTCGGGGACTGCGTCAGTGCGCGCAGGACAATGGAGCGCGCGACGCCGTAGGGATCAGCATCCGGTGCCAGGTCCGCCGGGCTGCCCGGCGTCGGGCCGGCGCCCTGTCCCTGCCTGAACGCCATTTAGAATCCGTCGACGGCCTTGAGCTTCGGCTCGCCCTCTTCTCCGCTGTCCGGGACTGCATCGATGCCGAGCTTCTGCCGGATCTTGCGTTCGAGCTCATCGGCCAGATCAGGATTGTCAATGAGGAACTTGCGGGCATTTTCCTTGCCTTGGCCGAGCTGGTCTCCGTCATAGGTAAACCAGGCGCCCGACTTCTTGACGAGCGAATGCTCCACGCCCATGTCGATCAGGCCGCCCTCGCGGGAAATGCCGTGGCCGTAGAGGATGTCGAATTCTGCCTGCTTGAACGGCGGTGCCATCTTGTTCTTGACGATCTTGGCGCGCGTCCGGTTGCCCACCGGATTGGCTCCGTCTTTCAAGGTTTCGATGCGGCGCACGTCGATGCGCACCGAGGCGTAGAACTTCAGCGCCTTGCCGCCGGTGGTGGTCTCCGGGCTGCCGAAGAACACGCCGATCTTTTCGCGCAGCTGGTTGATGAAAATGGCGGTGGTCTTCGACTGGTTGAGCCGCCCGGTGATCTTTCGCAGGGCCTGGCTCATCAGACGGGCCTGGAGACCAACATGGCTGTCGCCCATTTCGCCTTCGATTTCCGCGCGCGGCACCAGGGCGGCGACGGAGTCGATCACGATGATGTCGAGAGAGCCGGAGCCGATCAACATGTCCATGATTTCCAGTGCCTGCTCGCCGGTATCCGGCTGCGACACCAGCAGGGCGTCGGTGTCCACGCCAAGCTTCTTGGCATATTCCGGGTCCAGTGCGTGCTCGGCGTCGATAAAGGCAGCGATTCCGCCGTTGCGCTGGGCGCTGGCGACAGCGTGAAGCGCCACCGTGGTCTTACCCGAAGATTCCGGACCGTAAATCTCGACCACACGGCCCCGCGGCAGGCCGCCAATGCCCAATGCGGCGTCCAAGGCGATCGAACTGGTGGAGATCGTTTCGATGGGGGCACGGGTGTCGTCGCCAAGACGCATCACCGAGCCCTTGCCGAACTGCTTGTCGATCTGCGCCAGCGCAGCTTCCAGTGCCTTCTCGCGGTCAGCTGGTGCGGCCATTGTTCACCTCAGTCTCTTGCGGCCCTCGGGCCTTGTCTGTCTTGACTCTTCCGACCGTAGCGTCCGGCTCGGACAAAATCGGGATCGGCAGCGGAGCGTGTGGATAATCCGGCCTCTCGGCGGTCTGTGTAGAAGCTTAGCGGGATCCGAACACACTTTCGAACATATCGGGGTTTTTCTGCAGGGCGTGTCCGCTCAGCCTCGCGGTTCGCGGTCCTTGCCCCAGCGCCGCTCCTGCGGAACGTCTTGAATATCGCAGACGGCGAGCCATACCGATTTCGGCGGAATTCCTGCAGCCAACGCTTCGGCGGCGGTCCGGCCGCCGAGCTGTCCCAGCACCAAATCTGCGGCGAGGACATGCGAATAGGCAGAACCGAATTCATCGTCCATCAATCGCCAGAAGTCACTGATTCGCACGCGTACATCTTCTCACGTGTCCGGCTGATGCGCCGGGACGGCATCGAGATTCCTTCGACCTGCAATCGGCCTGCGACGCGTCCGCGCGGGATCTCTGCGCCGACGCCGGCGCTCATTAGAATAAGGCCATGACAGACCATGCCACAGGCAGCGAAGATGCACGGTTCGATACGGCCATCGAAGCACTTGAACGGCAGTTGAGCTTGCTCTGGCGCCGGGCCAGGGCGAACTCCCACCGGGTGGCGCGAACCGTGCACCCGGACATGGAACCGGCGGCCTACGGACTTCTGCTGATCCTCCAGCGGGAGCATTCGTTGCGGCTCACGGAACTGGCTGCGGCAATCGGAGTCGGCAAGCCGTCTGTCAGTCGCCAAATTGCCATGCTCGAGCAATTGGGTTTGGTGGGCAAGCAGGCGGATCCATTGGACGGGCGGGCCCAGTCGATTACCCTGACTCCCGCTGGGTTGGAGAAACTGGCCGAGGCGCAGGCCGCCCGCAAGGTCGCCTTTCACGAGCGCCTTGGCGACTGGTCCGTCGAAGACCTGTCCACGCTGGGACAGTTGCTGGACCGGCTGAATGCCTCCTATGCCAACGAGCCGCCGGTCCACTAGCGGACAGCGGGCCGGCCGGGAACCGCAGGCACAAAGAAACGGGCCGGTTCCGCCGCTGTGGGCGGAACCGGCCCGTTAGGGTCTTTGATCAGTACCGGGCGGAAGCCAAACCGCGGAGTTCTTCGGGCAGCTCGTCCGGAATGTCGCCGACAAACTCACGCGAGAGTTCCTGCGGGACGGTGTCGGGAATGACCACACCCTCGGCCTCTGCGACCCGGTCGCTCACCTCCCGCAGCATGTGCGACAGGGGAACGTCCAAGGCCGAGCAAATCGAGGACAACAGTTCAGACGATGCTTCCTTCTGGCCGCGCTCGACTTCGCTCAGGTAGCCAAGGGAAACGCGGGCGCTGTGCGACACTTCGCGCAGGGTTCGTCCCTGCCGCTGCCGGACATCACGGAGGACATCGCCAATTTCGTGTCGCAACACTACCATTTTGCGCTCCTTCTGCTCCCTGCGGGGTTCTTCGGCCAATCCCACATCACGCCAACGGACAACACCGTTTACGGACACGGGCTGCTTTACCATCTGTATCGCCTTGCTCCCTCTTAAGCTGGGCGGCTTCTGCCGCTGTTTTCAAGCCTAGGCCAACAACCTAACATCTGCTGACACCCTTGATAACTACTGAATCAATATTTTTGTTCCCCGGACTTAAATCTACGATCCGGACAAAACCGCCGCCTCATCGCCGACCGCCCGGCCCAGTTCCATGATGGCGGCTTCGCAGGCCTGCCGCCGGATACTGGCCCGGTCGCCGTCGAAGTGGTACTCGCTGGCCCACGTTCCGCGCGGCGCGGCGATGCCGATCCACACGGTCCCCACGTCCCGGCCGCCGTGCGGTTCCGGTCCGGCAACCCCGGTGGTGGACACCGCAATGTCCGCCTGCAGGACGCGCCTGGCACCCTCGGCCATCTGGCAGGCCACGGCTTCGGTGACCGCCCCCTCGCGCGCCAACAGATCAGGGTCGACGCCGAGCACGGCAGCCTTGACCTGGCTCTGGTAGGACACGACGCCGCCTTGAAGCGTGCCGGATGCCCCTGGCACCGTGGCCAGTTCGGCCGCCACCATACCGGCAGTCAACGATTCGGCCGTGGCCACCGTCAGTTTCCCGGCGATGGCTGCTGCCACGACGGCCGCGGCCTGTGCGGTGTTCATCGCTGGCCCTCGGTCCCGGCGTGCGAAGCGCGGCGCAATTTCACAGCCTTCACGACGTAGTCGACGCCGGTCACCACGGTGACGATCACGGCCAGCATCATGACGGCGAAGGCCACCCACACCGCCCAGGCTCCCAGCCAGGACTCGAGCGGCAGCAGGTAGAGGAAGATGGCCAGTGTCTGGAGGACGGTCTTCAGTTTGCCGCCGCGCGAGGCCGGCATGACCCCGTAGCGAATCACCACGAATCGCAGCAAGGTGATGCCCAGCTCCCGGACCAGGATGATGATGGTGATCCACCACGGCAGGTCGCCCAGCACCGAGAGCAAGATCAAGGCCGAGCCGATCAGGAGCTTGTCTGCAATCGGATCGGCGATCTTGCCGAAGTTGGTGATCAGCCCCCGGCTGCGGGCCAGATCGCCGTCGAGCTTGTCCGTGTAGATCGCGACGGCGAACACCAACACCGCCAGCCAACGGTACACTCCCCCTTCGCCGCCGTCAGCCAGCAGGAACCAGATGAAAAACGGAACCAGCAGGATCCGCACCGTCGTGAGGACGTTGGCGATGTTGAGCAGGGGCACGGGCCGGGACACTGAATCAGTCACGCGTTCAAGGCTACCCGTAGCGGGTCTCCACGCGGGCCTGACGGCCCTTGGTCGACCACCGGAGGGCGGACGTCACCTCGCGGGCCTGACGGCCCTTGGTCGACCACCGGAGGGCGGACGTCACCGCCCGGTCAGGTTCCAGGCGTCCTCGGATCCCGCATCGTCCTCGTCGCCGTCGTAGTAGTCCACCGCCTGCGGCCGGGAATCGAGGTCCTCCGCGACCAAATCGCGCGGGCCCTCGAAGCCATGGTTGGCATTGGCATTGTCCGCCAATGCCTCGGTCAGCGGGTCGGCGCTCCCTGGCTCGCCGGGGCTTGCGGCGGCCGGCTCGTCGCCCCGGATGGCGGCCAGCGTCGCCGCGAGGTCATCCGGCTTGACCAGCACGTCGCGGGCCTTGGAACCCTCGGACGGACCAACCACTCCCCTGGATTCGAGCAGGTCCATCAGGCGGCCGGCCTTGGCGAAGCCGACGCGCAGCTTCCGCTGGAGCATCGAGGTCGAGCCGAACTGGGTGGTGACCACCAGTTCGGTCGCCTGCAGCAGCACGTCCAGATCGTCGCCGATGTCGTCGTCGATCTGCTTCTTCGGCGCCTCCACGGCGACGTCGTCGCGGTAGACCGCCTGCAGTTGCCCCTTGACGTGTTCAACGACCTTGTGGATTTCCGATTCGGAGACCCAGGCGCCCTGCACACGCATCGGCTTGCTGGCACCCATCGGCAGGAACAAGGCGTCACCTTGGCCAATCAGCTTTTCCGCGCCGGGCTGGTCCAGCACCACGCGGGAGTCGGTCACCGACGAGGTGGCGAACGCCATCCGTGACGGGACGTTGGCCTTGATCAGGCCGGTCACCACATCCACCGAGGGCCGCTGGGTGGCCAGCACCAAGTGGATGCCGGCGGCACGGGCCAACTGGGTGATGCGGACAATCGAGTCTTCAACGTCCCGCGGGGCCACCATCATCAGGTCCGCGAGCTCGTCCACGATCACCAGCAGATACGGGTACGGCTTGACCACTCGTTTGGAGCCGGCCGGCGGGACCACCTTGCCGTTGCGCACGGCCTTGTTGAAATCGTCGATGTGTTTGAAGCCGAAGTTGGCCAGGTCGTCGTAGCGGGTGTCCATCTCGCGGACCACCCACTGCAGCGCCTCCGCGGCCTTCTTCGGATTGGTGATGATCGGTGTGATCAGGTGAGGCACGCCCTCGTAGGCGGTCAGCTCCACCCGCTTGGGGTCCACCATGACCATCCGCACCTCGTCCGGCGTCGACCGCATCAGGATGGAGGTGATCATCGAGTTCACGAACGAGGACTTGCCCGCTCCGGTGGCACCGGCGACGAGCAGGTGCGGCATCTTGGCCAGGTTGGCCAGCACGAAGCCGCCCTCAACATCCTTGCCAACGCCCATGACCATGGGGTGTTCGGTCTTGCGGGCGTTGTTCGAGCGCAGCACGTCGCCCAGGGACACCGTCTCGCGGTCCGTGTTGGGGATCTCGATGCCGATGGCGGACTTGCCCGGGATCGGCGAGAGAATGCGGACGTCGGAGCTGGCCACGGCGTAGGAAATGTTCTTGGACAGCGCCGTGACGCGCTCCACCTTGGTGCCCGGCGACAGCTCGATTTCGTAGCGCGTCACTGTCGGCCCGCGGGAGAAGCCGGTGACCTTCGCATCGACCTTGAACTGGTCCAATGTCTCGGTCAGGGCATTGACAACGGCGTCGTTCGCCTCCGACCGCTCCTTCGACGGCGGTCCGGGCGGCAGGAAATCGGACGGCGGCAGCGTGTACGCGACGTCGCCGGCCAACTGCAGCTGCTCGGTGCGCTGCGGGATCGGAGTGGTTGGCGGCTGCGGCTGCACCGGATTGGACGGCACGGTGGGCGCTGCGGTTGCCGGCGGGGCCGCGGGCAGCACCGGAAGCGCTTCGGTGGCCCCTTCGGGGACCAGGCCTTGGTCGCGCTTGATCTTTTCGACGGCCAGTTCCGCCTGCGTGGGCCGGCGCACTCCCGGCGGCACGGCCGGAGCCGTTTCCTCCGGTGCGGGTAGCTCTTCGGGCTCTTTATCCTCGATGACGGCGGTTTCGAATGCCTCGTCGAAGTAGAACCCTTCCTCGTCGGCGGCCTCTTCGGCCTTGCGCTTGCCGAAGAGTTTGCGCCGCGGTTTCCGCTCCTTGGCCGGAGCCTGGTCGGCGTAAAGGTAGCTCTGGTCGTGCTCATCGCCCGGCTGGTACGGCGCCGCTTGGGCGGACGGGTCCTGGCCCATCAGCCGCTCGTAGAGCATCCGCAGGCGCATGGGAATGTGGCGGAACGGCGTGGCGGTGATGATCAGGATGCTGGTGAAGGCCAGCAGCCCGTAGATGGCCACCGGCAGCCACAGGCTGACGGCCGCCAGCGGGGCCGCGAGCAGGAAGCCTGCCATTCCACCGGCCGCCCACAACGCATCGAAGCCGTCCGCCAGTGCCGGCTGGCCGCCGATCACATGCGCGAGCCCGGAGCCCGAGGCGAGGAAAAGGATCAGGCCAATGGAGATGCGGCTGTTGGCCGGTGAGTCTTCGGGATGGCGCATCAGCCGCACCGCCATGATCAGCAGCAGCACCGGCAGCACCAGTGCCATCCAGCCGAAGGTTCCGCCGGCCACGGCGTGCACCACGTCCCCGAACCAGCCGTCCAGGGCCCACCACTCCACGGTGGCGACGCAGGCGGCCAGGAGCAGCAGGAAGAAACCGGTGCCGTCGCGGCGCAGTTCGTGGTCGGGCCGCACATCGGGACCCAGCTTCCGGACGCCCGCGGCCACCGGACGGGCCAGGCTCATCCACAGCCCGTGGATCATCCGCGGCAGCAGCGGCAGCTGCTCTTCCGGCGGCTGCACTTCGAGCACCTTGGTCTTGCTGGAACGCCCCGATGAGGAGCGCGCAGTAGTGCCTGTACCCTTACCGCGCGACTGCTGGGTGCCTTTTCGGGCAGGGGAAGTACGAGTCGCCATAGTCGCAAGGTTACCGGCTGAACCCGCTCATCCGCGGGATTTGGCCCGCACGGATCGGCTGCGCCGGACCGGGCTCAAGCCTCCAGGACCACCGGGACGATCATCGGCCGGCGGCGGTGCCGCTTGTTCACCCAGGTGCCGATCACCCGGCGGACCACCTGCTGCAGCTGGTACGTGGTGTGGTCCGTGTTGTTGACCACTGCCTCTTCCAGCGCGCTGATAATTTTCGGTTTGATGTCGTCGAAGACCGAATCGTCCTCGGCGAACCCGCGGGCATGGATTTCCGGTCCGGAGACAATCTGGCCGGTGCTGCGGTTGACCACCGTGATCACGGAGATGAACCCCTCCTCGCCCAGGATCCGGCGGTCCTTGAGGTCCGCGTCGGTGATCTCGCCAATGCTCGATCCGTCCACGTACACGTATCCGCATTCGATCTGGCCGACAATCCGGGCGATGCCGTCCTTCAGGTCGACGACCGATCCGTCATCCGCCAGCAACACGTTTTCCGCCGGCACTCCGGTTTGTTCGGCCAGCCGCCCGTTGGCAATCAGGTGCCGGGTCTCGCCGTGCACCGGCAGGGCGTTCTTGGGCCGCAGGATGTTGTAGCAGTACAGAAGTTCGCCGGCAGCAGCGTGTCCGGACACGTGGACCTTGGCGTTGCCCTTGTGGATGACTTCCGCGCCGAGCTTCAACAGGCCGTTGATGACCCGGAAAACGGCATTCTCGTTGCCCGGAATCAGCGAGGACGCCAGGATCACCGTGTCCCCCTTGCCCACTTGGATGCGGTGGTCCCCGTTGGCCATCCGGGACAGGGCGGCCATGGGTTCACCTTGCGACCCGGTGGACATCAGCACGATCCGGTCGTCCGGGAAGTCCTCCACGTTCTTCAGGTCCACCAAGATGCCCTCGGGGACATTCAGGAAGCCCAGTTTGGCGGCGATGTTCATGTTCCGCACCATGGACCGGCCCACGAAGGCCACGTGCCTGCCGTGGGCGGCAGCGGCGTCGAGCACCTGCTGGATGCGGTGTATGTGGGAGGAAAACGAGGCGACGATGATGCGTTTCTGCACTTGGCCGAAGAGACGCTCCAGCACCGGGCCGATTTCCTTCTCCGCGGTGGTGAAGCCGGGGATGTCGGCGTTGGTGGAGTCGGCCATGAACAGGTCCACGCCCTCCTCGCCGAGGCGGGCGAAGGCGCGCAGGTCGGTGATCCGACCGTCCAGGGGCAGCTGGTCCATCTTGAAGTCGCCGGTGTGCAGCACCGTGCCGGCAGTGGTCCGGACGAAGACAGCGAGTGCGTCCGGGATCGAGTGGTTGACCGCGACGAATTCACATTCGAAGGGCCCGAACTGCTCGATTTGGCCTTCGGCGACGGTGAGGGTGTAGGGCGTGATCCGGTGTTCGGCCAGCTTGGCCTCAACCAGGGCCAGGGTCAGCTGGGAGCCGATCAACGGAATATCCTGCCGCATCCGCAACAGGTACGGGACGGCACCGATGTGGTCCTCGTGCCCGTGGGTGAGGACCACGCCGACGATGTCGTCGAGCCGGTCCTCGATGTAGGAGAAGTCCGGCAGAATCAAGTCCACCCCGGGCTGGTGCTCCTCCGGGAACAGCACACCGCAGTCGACCACCAGCAGTTTCGAGTCGATCTCGAAGACCGCCATGTTGCGGCCGATTTCCCCGAGTCCGCCGAGCGGAACAATCCGGAGCGTGCCCGGTTCGAGGCTGGGCGGGGTGCGGAGTTGGGTCAGCGTGGACTGGCTCATCGGGCGTTCAGGGCCTCCAGGGTCCAGCCGGCCTCGGCCAGGTCCGCGCGGATGGGCGCGAGCTCGGCCTCCGACGGTTCCACCAGCGGCAGCCGGACCACGGAGTTGGGCAGGACGCCCTGCCACTTCAGGACCTGCTTGGCGGCGACTGCGCCCTGCACGTGGGTCATCACGGCGCGGATGACCGGGTCCAGTTCGAAGTGGAGCCGGCGCGCGGTGGCGAAATCCCCCGCCAGCGCGGCATCGACCAGTTCGCGGAACTGCCGGGTGGCCACGTGGGCGGTCACGCTCACCACGCCGACGGCGCCGGCCGCCATTAGCGGCAGGGTCAGTCCGTCGTCGCCGGAGTACACGTCCAAATCCGTGTTGGCCAGCACGCGGGTGGTCTCGCCGTAGTCCGCTTTGGCGTCCTTGAGCGCCACGATGAGCGGGTGCTCTGCCAGCCGGATCAGGGTGTCAGTCGCGATCGAGATGCCGGCGCGGCCGGGGATGTCATAGACCATGACCGGCAGGCCGATGGCAGAGGCGATGGTTTCTATATGGGCCTGGACGCCCGCCTGGCTCGGCTTGTTGTAATACGGGGCGGTGATGAGCAGCCCGTCCACTCCGACGGCGGCGGCACGCCGGGACAGGTTGATGGAGTGGCGCGTGTCGTTGGTGGTCGACCCGGCGATGACCTTGGCGCGGCCACCGACCGCCTCGACGACCGTGCGGAACATCGCTTCGTTCTCGTCATCGGTCAGCGTTGATGTTTCGCCGGTGGTTCCGGTGACGACGAGACCGTCGCAGCCGTCCTGGACCAGCTTGTCCGCCAATTCGGCGGTCTTGAGGTAGTCCACCTCGCCCTCGTCGGTAAAGGGGGTGACCATTGCGGTGACCAGGGTGCCGAAGGGATACTCACGAACGTCAGACTCAGCCATAGGGAAAACGTTACCGTGTCCGGAGGCGGTATCAGGCAATGGTGTAGAAGGGGCGACACAGAGTTCTCCGTCACGTGCGGTGGCCGCGGAGGCCGGCCGTGACCCGGGTAACGCGGCTGCCTCAGCGGTTTGTGAGGACCCGCTCCAGGAAACCTGTCAATAGGGCGGTCACGTCTTCCTGGGCGGACAGGCAGCTGGCGTGGTCCAAACCGGGCAGTTCGGCAAAGTGTCCGTCCGGCAGCAGAGCGGCCGCCTGGCGCGATTCCTCCGCCCGCGGATGGTCCTTGCTGCCGGCGATCAGCAGGACCGGCAACTGGATCTGCTGGACCACGCGCGGATCGAGTCCCGGCAATTCTTCGCCGGCGCGGAAGTAGGCTGCCAGCGCCGCCGGGTCGTTCGCCAGGAAGGCCTGCCGGGTGGCCGGGTCCACTGACCCGGTGCGGCGATCGTTCCAACGGCTGATGAATTCCTCCATGCCGCCCGTCTCAAGCGCGTCCAGGTAGTCGGGGAAGAAGAGTTTGCCGACCTGGCCGGCCATGCTCCGGTGGGTCCCGCCGAGCATGGTGAGCGAACGCAGGCGATGCTGCCGGGAGGCGGCCATCGCCAGACCGACCCGTGCGCCAAAGGAGTAGCCGAAGTAATGCACGCTCTGCAGCCCGCAGGCGTCCAGCACCGCTTCGACGTCGCCCATGAAGTGCTCCATGGTGTAGGCGTCATCGTTGTGCGGTTTGTCACTGCGGCCGTGTCCGCGCATGTCCAGCGTGACCACCCGGTAGTGCGGCTTGAGGGCGCGTTGGTAGCCAAGCCCCCGCCAGGCAGCCTTGGACAGCGCTGTGCCGTGGACCATCAGCAGTGGTTCGCCGGTGCCGGTGTCCTCGAAGGCCAGCCGCACGCCGTCGCGCTCATTGACAGCGAATCCCATCATGGCCGCTCCCCGGCCGCCGGAGCGCAGTGTGCAAAGGTGTCCATTCCCTCACGGTATCGCGTGCCGACCGCTGAACTTTCCCACCGGTCCCCCGGCCGGCTGTGAGAATATCTGTGCATGCCCTCTGCTCCCACCGGCCGCCGGATTGCCGGAATCGACGCCGCCCGCGGCATCGCCCTGCTGGGCATGATGGCTACCCACATCTTTGCGCCGTGGACTGCCGGGACGGATCCGGAGCCGAATTTCGTTGGCCTGGTGTTGTCCGGCCGGTCCTCGGCGCTGTTCGCGGTCCTGGCCGGGGTGGGCCTGGCACTGCTGACCGGAGGCAGCCGCGGCCACCAGGGCGGCAGCCTGGCGGCGGACCGTGGCGGCATCGCGGTGCGGGCCCTGCTGATCGCGGCCGTCGGTATGATGCTGGGCACGCTGGAAGTGAACGTTGCGGTGATCCTGGTCAACTATGCCGTGCTGTTCCTGTGTGCGCTGCCGTTCCTCCAGCTGCGCCGCCGGGTGCTGGTGCTCTGGGCCGCCGGGTGGATCGTCCTCTCCCCGGTGCTGGCGCACCTGCTGCGCCCCTTGGCGGAGGCTGCCGTGGACCCGGCCGAGCTGGGCCACAACCCCATGATCTACGACCTGCTGACGCCCGCCACGCTGCTCAGCGACCTGTTCCTGACCGGCTATTACCCCGTAGTGCAGTGGCTTGGCTACCTGCTGGCCGGGTTGCTGATCGGCCGGCTGGAACTGCAGCGAACCGGCGTGCAGCTGGCACTGCTGGCCGTGGGCGCCGTGCTGGCGGTGGCGGCCATAGCCGGCTCCTGGCTGGTGATGGATCGGCTGGGCGGTTATGCCGAAGTGGCAGCCACCGAGTCGGCACAACGGGCAGACTTCGACCTGGTGTACCAGGTGAACATGAGCTGGATCGAGCAGCAAGGTTCGTGGTGGTGGCTGGGCGGCTCGTCGCCGCACTCCGGAACGAGCTTCGATCTGCTGCACACGGTGGGCACCTCGGCCGTGGTGCTGGCGGTCTGCCTGTTGCTGACCTCGCGGCTGCCGTGGCTGCTGTTGCCGCTCTCCGGCGCCGGCGCCATGACCCTGACGCTCTACTCCGCCCATGTCTGGGTCCTCAGCGTGCTGCCCCCGAACGCCCCGGATCTGCCGGCGTACCTGTGGCAGGCGGTGGCGGCGATGGTCATCGGGATTCTGTTCCACGCCCTCGGCTGGCGCGGACCATTCGAGCTGGTGGCCTCCACCGCGTCCCGGCTCACCCGCGATGCGCTCCGGCCGACCGGCAGCCGGTCCCGCTGAGCATTCCGCTTAGGAGCGGCTGAGCCCGATCGCGTGGCGCATCGACTCTCGGGCGCGCTTGCGGTCGCCGGCCGCGTCGTAGGCGCAGGAGAGCCGGAACCAGCTGCGCCAGTCCTCCGGCGCCGCCTCGGCCTCGGCCTTGTATTTGAGGAACTCCCGGTCCGCTGCTTCCCGGACAATCCGCCCGCCGGGCGTGCGCGGCAGATTGTCCACCGGCAGGCCGCCTTCGGCTTCCAGGGTTCGGGCCAGCTTGGACATCCGCGAGCCGAACAGCAGTTCCCTGCTCAACGCCCAGGCGCCGATGACGGGCAGGATCACCAGGGCCACGCCCAGTCCTTTGGCCACCAGATCCGTTTCGCTGAGCATCAGCCAAGCCCGCTGCAGGGTGGCAATCAGGTAGCCCACCAGCAGGACGATGATCACGCCGACCCAGATTTTTGCTCCGTGCCGGGTGTACCAGCCGACGCCGCTGCCGCCGTCGGGCACGCGGGCGGTGTCTTCAGTGTTGCTCATGAAAGTTCCAGGTACCCGTCCAGTCCGTAGGTCAGTCCGGGCCGCCCAATGACGGTCCGGACGCCCAGCAAGACGCCGGGCATGAAAGAGGCGCGGTCGAACGAATCGTGCCGGATGGTGAGCTGTTCGCCCGGCCCGCCCAGCAGCACCTCCTGGTGCGCCACCAGGCCGCGCAGCCGCACGCTGTGCACGCGCACGCCGTCCACATCCGCCCCGCGGGCACCGTCCAGCGCCTTGGTGGTGGCGTCCGGGCCGGCGGGAACATCGGCCGCGTCGCGGGCCGCGGCCACCAGTTGCGCGGTGCGGATGGCGGTGCCGGAGGGTGCATCCACCTTGTCCGGGTGGTGCAGTTCGATGATTTCCACCGATTCGAAGTACTTGGCCGCCGTGGCGGCGAACGAGGATGCCAGCACCGAACCGAGCGCGAAGTTGGGCGCGATCAGTACGCCGGTCCCGGCGTGCTGATCCAGCAGCTGCGCCAGCGAGGCGCGCTTGGCTTCGTCCCAGCCGGTGGTGCCGACCACTGCGTGCATGCCGTGTTCGACGGCGAACCGGACGTTGGCCTCGGTGTTCTCCGGCGTGGTCAGGTCCACCACCACTTGAGCTCCGGCGGCGACCAGTTCTTCGAGGGAGTCGCCGCGCTTCAGCGCGGCCACCAGTTCCAGGTCAGGGGCGGACTCGATGGCCGTGACGGCCTCGCTCCCCATCCGTCCGCCGGCGCCCAGCACGGCCACCGCAAGTTGCTCAGTCATGCCCTCCAGCGTATCGCTACTGGCCGATGCCGACCCATTCGGTACTGCCGTCGGCGAAGTGCTGTTCCTTCCACACCGGCACCTCTTCCTTGATCCGGTCCACCAGCTCCGAGCAGGCGGCAAAGGCAGCGGCGCGGTGTGCCGACGCGACGGCGGCCACCAGGGCGGGGTCGCCGATTGCCAGCGGGCCGGTGCGGTGCGCCACCCAGATCCGGATGCCGTCGTGCTCCGCGGCGATCCGGCCGGCGACCTCCGCGATCACGCGTTCGGCGCTGGGGTGGGCGGAGTAGGACAGCGCAGCCACGGCCTGGCCGCCGTCGTGGTTGCGGACCACGCCGCTGAAGCTGACCACGGCACCGCATTCGGCCGAATCCACCGCGGCCGTCGCCTCGGCGACATCGATCGCCTCACCGGTCACCGCCGCATACAACACCGTGCTGGTCATGGTTGTCCTTCCGTCCGCCGCGTGCTTCCAGTATCCCCCGGCCCTGTGTGTCCGGCGTCGGTGTTCCCCTCCAGCTGGGCGCAGATGTGGCCGATCAGCGGATCCAGGGCGGCCAAGCCGTCGCGCACTCCCCCGGGCGATCCGGGCAGATTGACCACAAAGGTGGATCCGGCGGTGCCGGCCACGCCCCTGCTCAGCGCCGCCAACGGTGTCTTGGCGCGGCCGTAGGCGCGGATGGCTTCCATCACGCCCGGCAGTTCGAGTTCCAGCACGACGGCGGTGATCTCCGGGGTGCGGTCGTCGGCAGCCAGACCGGTTCCTCCGCTGGTGACGATGACGCGGGGCGCGGCGGCCAGCATCTTTTGCAGCGCGCGGCGGACGGGCTCGCCGTCGGCGACGACCTGCGGCACGCCGGCGGCCAGGCCGTGGCCGGCCAGCCATTCGAAAATCAGCGGCGCGCATTCGTCCTCGTAGGCTCCGGCCGCGGCGCGGGTGGAGGCGACGATGATGCCGGCGGTGCGCGCCCTCACAGCGCCCAGTCCCCGCTCTTGCCTCCGGATTTGGCCAGCACCTTGATGTCCGAGATCACCGCGTGCTTATCCACCGCCTTGACCATGTCGTACAGGCTGAGCGCCGCCACCGAGGCGGCCGTCAGCGCCTCCATTTCCACGCCGGTGACGGATCGGGTTTTGACCGTCGCTTCAATCCGCACGGAGTCCGCCGCCGGGAAGAAGTCCACGGTGACCTTGCTGATCGGCAGCGGGTGGCACAACGGGATCAGCTGCGGTGTCTGCTTGGCCGCCATGATGCCGGCCACCCGGCTGACCGCCAGTGCATCACCCTTCGGCAGCGACCCGGCGGCCAGCAGTTCCACCACGTCGGAGCGGGTGGAGAGCACGGCCTGCGCGGTGGCCTGCCGGGTGGTTTCGTCCTTGCCGCTGACATCGACCATGTGGGCCGTGCCGTCCTCGCGGACATGGGTCAGTCGTTCTGCTTCGCTCATAGCAGCCATATTTCCACGTCCTGGCCGGCTTCCGCGTGCTCGACCCCCGCGGGCAGGTGGACCAGCGCGTTGGATTGCGCCAACGCGTGCACCAGATGGGACTCCGCTCCGCCCACCAGCCGCACCCGGCCACCGTCGTAGTGGCCGCGCCGCACCTGATGCTTGGCCGCGGGCGAGTCGGCTGCTTCGGCCAGCGGGGTCAGCAGCACCGTGCGCGGCGCCGGCGTGCCCAGCACGCTGGTCAGCGCCGGCCGCAGGAACATCTCGAAGGAGACCAGGCAGCTGACCGGATTGCCGGGGAAGCCCAGGAACACTGCTCCGCCGATCCGGCCGGCTCCCTGCGGTCCGCCCGGTTGCATCGCCACCGGGGCAAAAGCCACGCCCTCGGGTTCGAGCGCCAGCCGGACCACTTCGAAGGCGCCCTTGGAGATGCCGCCTGAGGTCAGCACCAAATCCGCCCGCTGGCGGCGCAGCTCGGCATCAAGCAGGCGGCGGAACTCCGGCGCCGCATCGGCCAGGATCCGGCTCTCCACCACCTCGCAGCCGGCTTCCCGGAGCGAGGCCGCCAGCATGGTGTTGTTGGCGTCGTAAATCTGTCCGGCGCCCAACCGTCCGCCGGCGGCCACCACCTCGTCACCGGTGCTCAGCAGCAGCACCCGCAGCCGCGGCCGCACCTCGGCCGTGGCCAGGCCCAAGGCCGCCAGGAGTCCCAGCTGCGGCGCCTTCAGCACCGTTCCGGCGGTCAGCGCGAGGCTGCCGGCGGCAATGTCGCTGCCGACGGCGCGGATGAACCGCCCGGCCGGCGATTCCGGGAGCCTGACCGTGCGCCCGTCGCGTTCGGTCAGGAACGTGTCCGGCACCGCTTCCTCGATCGGGACCACGGCGTCGGCTCCCTCGGGCAGCATGGCTCCGGTCATGATCGGCGCGGCCGAACCCGGCGGCAGCGCCGGCGCGGCGTAGCCGGCGGGAATCGTCGCCGCCACGGCGAGGTCCGCCCCACCGGAAGTCTCCGCGCTGCGGACCGCGTAGCCGTCCATCTGCGAGTTCGCGAACGGCGGCAGGCTCATCGGCGCCGCGACGTCGGCGGCCAGGGTGCGCCCGTAGGCCGCTTCCAGCGCCACGGACTCGTGGCCGGTGAGGCTGGCCTGTGCCGCGTACCGGATCAGTTCCTCAACGGCGGCGCGGTGCTCGGCAACGCTCTTGGCCACGGGCCCTCCTTGTCGCGCAGATCAGGCGGGCCGTGGTCATGGTGCCGCCCGGTCCGGCCTGCCGCAGGTGCAGGTTCTGCTGCCATCCTAGGCGACGGGCCGGGCGGGCCGGGCGGGACTGCTCCCGTCGGCTTCACCGGGGATAGATCGATACCTCGGCGGCCTTGACCACAAAGTGCACGCGGTCCCCCGGGGCCAGCGACAGATCGGACACCGCCGCCGGCGTTACCTCGGCTGCGAGCCAACCGGCCCGTACCGTGACCAGGCCGCCGTGCGGCACGAGTTCGGTCACGGTGGCGGCCACCGCGTTGCGGGGGCTGCCCGCCGGTAGATCCGTGAACAGCGCCACGGAGGCGGGGCGGAACGCGGCGGCGGCCAGGTCGCCGGGACGCAGTCCGGGCTCGGCTTCGCCGCTCCAATGCACCCCGTCGGCGTCCGTCAACCCGGTGTTGGTGGCGGTCCCGGTGACCAGGTTGAGCCCCG
The DNA here is from genome assembly GCF_040684925.1 of Arthrobacter sp. NPDC089319. Classification (NCBI taxonomy): domain Bacteria; kingdom Bacillati; phylum Actinomycetota; class Actinomycetes; order Micrococcales; family Micrococcaceae; genus Arthrobacter; species Arthrobacter sp. NPDC089319. The sequence goes on from NZ_JBFBGZ010000015.1 coordinate 66,263, forward strand.
TCATTCCGGCGGCGAAGGAGCTGCGCGGCCGGGCAAACACTTCGCGTACCGGTCCCTGCTCGACGATCCGGCCGCCGTCCATCACCACCACGCGGTCGGCCAGCAGCAGGGCGTCCAGCGGCTCATGGGTGACGATCACGGCCTTGCGCCCTTGCAACACCCTGCGCAGCAGCCGGCGCAATGCCGGCGCCGCGGTGATATCCAGCGCGGACATCGGCTCATCCAACAGCAGCAGCGCAGGTTCTGCGGCCAGGGCCCGGGCCACTGCCACGCGCTGCCCCTGGCCGCCGGAGAGCTCAGCCGGGCGGCGGCCCGCCAACTCGGTGGCGTCGAGTTCGGCCAGCCAATGGCGGGCGGTCTGATCGGCCGCGGCACGGGATGCGCCCCGGCTGCGCGGGCCGTAGGCAACATTGGCCTTGACGCTCAGATGCGGAAACAGCAGCGGCTCCTGCGCCAGCAGACCGACGCCGCGCGCGTGCGCGGGCACCCATCGGTCGACCTGCGGTTGCCCGGCGCTGAAGAGCACGTTGCCGTCCAGTTGCGCCCGGCCAACGGCTGGGCGCAACAGGCCGGAGATCAGGCCGAGCAGCGTCGATTTGCCGGCACCGTTCGGGCCGAGCACGGCCACCGTTTCCCCGTCGGCAACGCTGAAGTCCGCCTCAAAGCCGCGGGACGGAAGCCGCGCGGTCAGTTCCAGGCTCACCGGACACCCACGGCCGGCGCCCAGCCGGACCTGCGGTGCACCAGCGTGACCACCGCGACGGCGACCACCACCAGCACCAGCGACAGCGCCACCGCGGCATCGGCATCGGTTTCGCGCTGCAGGTAGATCTCCAGCGGCAGCGTGCGGGTGACGCCCTGCAGGCTGCCGGCGAACGTCAGGGTGGCACCGAATTCGCCGAGGCACCGGGCGAAGGACAAGACCGCCCCGGAGAGCAGCCCTGGCAGCACCAGCGGCAGCGTGACGGTCCGCAGGACGCGGGACGGCCGCGCGCCCAGCGTCGCCGCGGCGGCTTCATACCGGGTTCCCGCGGTGCGCAGCGCTCCCTCGAGGCTCAGCACCAGGAACGGCAGCGCCACGAACGTTTGCGCCAGCACCACGGCGGTGGTGGAAAAGGCAATCTCGAGTCCGAACGCCTCAAACGTACTGCCCAGCAGCCCGCGCCGCCCGAAGGTGTACAGCAGGGCCAGTCCGCCGACCACCGGCGGCAGGACCAACGGCAACAGCACCAGCGATCGGAGCACGTGCTGGCCCGGAAAGCGGCTGCGGGCCAGCACCAGCGCCATCGGGACACCCAGCACAATGCACAACGCCGTGCTGGCGGTGGCCGTCCGCAGGCTCAGGCCGAGCGCGGCCAGCGACGACTCGGAGGTGACCAGCTGGGGAAACTCCGGCCAATTCACGCGGGCGGCCATCCCGGCCAGCGGCAGCAGGACGAAGATGGCGCCTGCTGCAGCCAGCGGATAGATCCAGGACGGCACCGGCGCGCGCACCGCTGTCGCCGTGTCCGGCACCGTGGTCACCGGTTTCCGCACCGCCGTCGTTGTATCCATGGTCATTGCCTAGTCCTTTGCTTATCCGCCGTGGTTCCCGGCTCCGGCGTCAAGCCTTCGTTTGGGGCACGGTGCTTTTCGCGTGAGTGGTCACGGCGTTCCGAAGCCGTAGTCGGCCAGCGCCTTCCGCCCGTCCGGTCCAGTCACGAGCGCCACGAAATCCTCGGCGGCGTCCGGATTGGTGCTCTCCGCCAGCCGCGCTATCGGGTAGTCATTGACGGCGGCACCGGCTTCGGCGAAGTCGATGCCCTCGACCTTGCCCTCAGCGTTCTTCACATCGGTCACGTAGACCAGGCCTGCGTCGGCTTCGCCCGACACCACCTTGCCCAGCACATCGGTGACGGATGATTCCTCGCTCACCGCGGGGATCTCGATGCCGGCTTCCCGGGACACCTTTTGCGTGGCCGCGCCGCACGGCACCTGCGGGGCGCAGATCACGGTCTTGATCTGCTGGTTTGCCAGGTCGGCCAGCGATGTGATCCCGTGTGGATTCCCGTCCGGCACAACGATCTGCAGCACATTAGTGGCGAACGTGACCGGTTCTCCGTCCGCCATGCCGGGCGCCGTGACCTTGTCCATGTTGTCCGGGTTGGCCGAGGCGAACACGTCTGCGGGTGCCCCGGAGAGAATCTGGGCGGCCAGATCGGAGGAGCCGGCGAAGTTCAGCCGCACGATCACGTCCGGGTGGTCGTCCTCGAACTCGGCGGCCAGATCCGTCAGCACACCGCTGAGCGAGGCAGCAGCGAAGACATTCAGCTCGCCGGAGCGCGCTGATCCCGTTGCGGGTTCCTCCCGCGGCCCCTGCTCCGCCGCCGAGCAGGCCGTGGAGGCCAGCAGGGCCGCACCCAGCAACGCGGCCAACAGGCGGCGTCGCGCAGTCCGCTTCACTGCGTTGTTCCGAGGTGCAGCGTGACCCATGTCAGTCCTTCCCCAGCGGCGTCTCGACCGTCACCATCGTCGCCTTCACGACGGCCACGGCAACGGAACCGGGCTCGATGCCCAGCTCGCGGACGGCCTCGGCACTCATGAGGGAAACCACCCGGTGCGGGCCGCACTGCATCTCCACCTGCGCCATGACCGTGTCCTGCAGGACCTCCGTCACGATGCCCACGAAACGGTTGCGGGCCGAACTGCCGATTCCGGTGGGGTCCTGCGGCAGGGCCGATTGCTCCCGGGCCAGGGCGGCCAACTGCGCACCGTCCACCGTTGCCCGGCCGGAGGCGTCCTTGTGCTTGGTCAAGGTGCCGGCGTCGAGCCAGCGCCGGACCGTATCGTCGCTGACACCCATGAAACGCGCGGCGTCGGCGATGCGTATTTGCGTCATAAAAGCGAGTCTAGTTCCTCAAATGCGGACGGCGGTAGGGTGCCGAACCGCAAGCCTTCCCGACAGGCGGACCGGCCCTGCAGCAACGGGCTTCCTCGCGTACCCTCGTGGTATGAGCGTTGACTTGGGCATGCCGCAGGTTCCCGGCACCGCCGCGGCTGCGGCACCGGCACGTCCCGCGGACGCGGGCCCGTCACTGGTGGACCGTTTCGACCGGGTGGCCACTGACCTGCGGATCTCGCTGACTGACAAGTGCAACCTCCGCTGCACCTATTGCATGCCGGCCGAAGGCCTCGACTGGCTGTCCAAGGACCAGGTCCTCCGCGACGAGGAAGTGGTCCGGCTGGTGCGGATCGCCGTCGAGCGACTGGGCGTGCGCGAGCTGCGCCTGACCGGCGGCGAACCGCTGGTCCGCGCCGGGCTGGTGGATATCGTCGCCGCGATCAGGAGAAACCACCCGGATCTGCCGGTATCGCTGACCACCAATGCCCTGGGGCTGGAGAAGAAAGCCGCCGCGCTGAAGGCGGCCGGCCTGACCCGGATCAATGTTTCGCTGGACTCGCTGCACCCGGAGACGTTCGCCCAACTGACCCGGCGCCCTTTCCTGGACCGGGTGCTCGCCGGAATCGAGGCAGCGGACGCCGCCGGCTTGGGACTGGTGAAGATCAACGCGGTACTGATGCGGGGCATCAACGATGCCGAGGCTCCCGCACTGCTGGACTGGGCCGTGGAGCGCGGCTACGAGCTGCGGTTCATCGAGCAGATGCCGCTTGACGCCGACCACGGCTGGACCCGGCAGAACATGCTGGCGGCGGCCGAGATCCGGGCCCTGCTGGAACCGGATTTCCTGCTCTCGCCGGATCCGCGCGAACGCGACGGGGCGCCGGCCCAGCGGTGGGAAGTACGACGGCGGCGCTCCCCCGACGTCGTCGCCGGCACCGTGGGGATCATTGCCTCGGTGACGGAGCCGTTCTGCGCCGATTGCCGGCGCACCAGGGTCACCGCCGAGGGCAAGGTGCGTTCCTGCCTGTTCTCGCACGAGGAAACGGACCTGCTGGCCCTGCTGCGCAGCGATGCGGGCGACGAGGCCGTGGCGGAACACTGGCGGGGCACAATGTGGGCCAAACCTCGGGCCCACGGTATGGACCATGCGGGTCTGGGCGGCGCGGATTACGTCCAGCCGGACCGGACCATGAGTGCGATAGGCGGGTAAATGATCATCCGATATTTCGGCGCGGCCCAGGCCGCGGCGGGCATCGAAGAGGAAACCCTGGAGCTGCCCGACGGCACCACCCTCGACGCGCTGCTGCGCGAAGTCGTGGCACGCCACGCTCCGGTGGCGAGCCGGGACCGGGTGCTGGCGGCTGCCCGCTCCGGAGCCGGAGCAGCTGCCCGGGGTGCGGCGCCCACGGCGTCGCCGGTTGCGCCCGGCCGGTCGCCGGCCCCATCGATGGAGTCCGTGATCGCCCGCAGCAGCTTCCTGCGCAACGAGGTGGCCTGCAAGGACCGGCAGGCGCCGCTGAAGGTAACGGATGTGATCGACATTTTGCCACCGTTTGCCGGCGGCTAGCTGTACTTAGACAGCAGGTTGTTTACACCGGCTGATGGGTGGGCGGCCTCCGATGGCACTGTGTGCCCGGTGGTGGTTGTAGAAGTCTAGCCATGTCGGCAGGGCGTCGGTGCGTTCCTGGTTGGAGGCGTAGGGGCGGCGGTAGGCCCAGCCTTCCTGGAGTGTGCGGTTGAAGCG